>DASVJA010000182.1:0-38532 GCA_036386115.1 Candidatus Limnocylindrales bacterium | reverse complement strand
CTCCCGGGGCAACACTCGCCGCTCTGAGGCGAAGCCCGCCGCCGGGGCCGTCCATAGCGAGCAGCGCTCCCTCGGCGCCGAGGAGAGTCCGGGCGTGATCGACAATCGAGGCAATGGTCTTGCCCGGATCGGCCCTGCCGGACACGGCCAAACTAACGTCATAGACCGCTCGCAGGACTGCATTACGCGACTCCAGGACGGCATTCCGATCCCGCAGATCCTGGTTCAGACGATCGATCAAGCGGAATGAGTACAGCGCTCCGCTGGCGACGACGATCGCAAGCACGGAGGCAACAAGCAGCGTGTGAAACGGGAATGGCAGAAAGGCGTCGAAGACGGAATCGCTGAGCAGCTCAACGGCGCCGACGAAGAGCACTGCGGTGGCGACGGCAATCCAGCGGCGATGTAAGTGCATCCAGGGCTCCAGGTTCGAGCGGCGCCCCGGGCGGCACCACCTCGGCCGTCCGGACCCACCCGTTCGGGGAGCACTATGCGCCGGCGGCGAGCCTGGATGGCCGAACCGGGACGTCTGTCCCGGAGGGCGGCACGACTCCATGCCGCCCGGCTATTGCACGCGTGGCTACGCCGCGTTGCGCCTCGACTCAGAGCCGGAGTCTTCCTCTTCTTCCGGCATGCGCCAGCGGGAGACCAGTCGACGCAATTTGTCCGACATTTCCGTGAGGCTTCCGGCAGCCTCGACGACACCCGCGGCCTGGTCACTCAATTCGTTGGTGGCGGCCGACACCTCCTCGGCCGAGGCCGAGTTCTCCTCGCTGATGGCGGCAATGGATTCGACGGCATCGTTGACACGCAGGGCGCTGGCGCTCATGGAGCTGGCCGCAGCATTGGTCGACTGGGCGATGGCGGCGATCGTGTCCGACGCGGAGACCACGTTGGACGATGCAGCCTCCATGGCCTCGACGGCTGAGGTGATTCGCCTTACGGCGTTGTTCGATGCCGCAACGGCAGCGGCGATCTCATCGAGCGCAGAAGCGGAGTGCTGGGCCAGATCCGAGCCCGTCTCCACTTCCTTGGCCCCAACCTGCATCGCGGCCACCGCTTCGGCCGTGCCCTTCTGAACTTCGGCGATGAGGGCGGCGATCTCTTTGGTGGCTGCGCGGGAACGCTCGGCCAGCTTGCGGACTTCGTCTGCCACCACGGCAAACCCCTTGCCCTGCTCCCCGGCTCGCGCTGCTTCGATGGCGGCGTTGAGGGCCAACAAATTGGTCTGATCGGCGATTTCGTCGATGGTCTGGACAATGGCGCCGATCTGGGTGCCCTTGGCCCCCAGGCTCGTAACAACGTTGGAACCGGTATCCACGGCCTTCTTGATCCGGGCCATTCCGGCAGCAGACTCGCGCACGGTCGACGCACCTTTGTCGGCGGCGATGCCGGCAGCAGCACCGGCCACGGTAACGGCCTCGGAGGCGGTGGAGGCCTCGCGGATGGCGACGGCCATCTGGCTTATGGCATCGGCCTGGGCCTCGACGCTCGCGGCGGTCTGGGCCGCGCCGGAACCGACCTGCTCGATAACCTGGCCCAGTTCGATCATGGCCATGCTCGTGTCTGTGGAGGCTCTCGCCTGATCGGCAGCCCCGGTGGCAACCTGGCTGATCGTCTGGGCAATCTGAGTTGAGCTCTGCTGCGACTGAACCGCGGTCTGGTCCACCTGCGCGGCGGACTCGGCGACGGTTGCCCCGGCCTTGTTGAGGTCCGTGACCATCTTGCGGAGCCGGGTGATCATGTACCGAAAGGCCTGAGCAAGGCCGTCCTGCTCGGAGCGCGTGTTGACCTCATGAGTGAGGTTGCCACCGGCAATGCTATCGGCCAGCGCGGCCAACTCTTCCATGTACAGATGGATGCCGGCAAAGGCCTGCGCGAGACGACCAAGCTCGCCTTGCGCCGACAGTTGCTGGCCCTCGACCTGGCTCAGGTCGCCGATGGCTACACGCGACGCCTGCTCGATTACCAGTTCAATCGGCCGGGTTACCGAGCGTGCGACGTTGACGGCGATCACAGCCGCGAAGGCGAAGACCACGAGGTTGAGGGGATTGAGATGACCCCCAACGGCGTCGATTGTGACGACCACGGCTATCGGAGCCATGGCGGCGACCAGGAGCCGCGTGCGAATCGTCCAGTTCTTGGGTCGGCTTGGCCGGAAGTCCTTTGGTTGCGGGAGCTGCGCCTCGCCCCGCCGGACCCTTGCAGGATAGAACACGACCGCTGAGACGGCGCTCGCGACAGAGCGCCCGGCAGCAAGGACAGACTCGCGAAACGCCTTCATTTGGCCACCATCCACTGGACACCAGGGCGACCGCAAGAGACGAGACCACTGCTCGCCTCCGGCGCGCGGCATCGCAGCCCTTTCATTGTCGAGACGATCGTTGACGGGGTTGTCGTCTCGTTCCTGATGCGAATTCCGTACTGCGTCATGGCGTACAACGCTCGCACTGGCCGATAGCGCCCCTCAGACACGCCGGAGAGCAGGCTCGGTCCGCTTCCCTAAGGGTATCGGAGGATATGCACGTGACTTAGCTACGGTGAACACCGTATTTCATGCAAGGAGCGTAGACCGGCCCGGGACCCGAATCTGCCTCGTCCTCGCAGATGCGTCGTACCAACCGATCAGATCCGTTGACGACCGCGGTCGCTCCGGAGATAGTCGTTGCGACATGATCGTCACGAGCAGATCCACTCCTGAGCCCGCCGAGCCGGGCGAACCCACGGTTACGGACGACCTTTCGGCCGCCGCGACCGCCAGACGCGTCGCCCGTCTCTTTCCGGAGGTCTACCGGCGGTATCACTGGGCCAATCGGGTCCAGGGAGCGGATCTGCCCGTCACGCGCCGCGCCCTCGAGGTGCTGCAGCATCTCGCCGCCGGCGGCCCGCTGACGGTAGGCGAGCAAGCCGAGCATCTGGGGCTGCGGCGCAATTCCGTCTCGGAGTTGCTCCAACGCCTGGAGGCAAAGGGCCTCGTCGCCCGGATCCGCGACGAGCGCGACGAGCGCCGGGTTCTAGTCTGGCTGACCGACGCGGGACGCGACGTCGTCTCGAGAGTCGGCCAGGTCCTGGCCCCAGATCTCATCGCCCAGGTCATGGCGACACTGTCTCCGGAGGAGCGAGCGACCGTCGTCCGCGGCGTCGAACTGCTCGCCACCACCGAACTTGCGAAGCCAACCACGGCCGCCCAACCGGTGGCCGACCACGAAGAAAGGGAGCTCCAGTGACCATCTCGACGAATTGCGAGTCCTGCGGAATGCCGCTGGCCGGTGCGGAGGACCACGCCCTCGCCGACACATCCATCCCATACTGCAGCCACTGCGCCCCGGAAGGAACGCTGCCGGCATTTGAAGAGCGGCTCGAACGCTTCACGCAGTGGATGATGAGTCAGGGGGAGACGGACCAGACCGAGGCCCGCAAAAGGGCCCGCGCATACATGAAGACGATGCCCGCCTGGAAGGACGCCGACTAGCGCGATAGCGCACCGGGCGAGGCCGTTCGAAACGCGTCGGCCTCACCCGGTGCCCGCAATTCATCCTGTCGGGCGAGGCGCGATCGTACGCTCGGCCGATCCGTCCATCCGGCGGGCGGCGGTAGGATTGAGCCATCGTCCTAACTCAATACTCAACACCGGAGCTGCTCGTGCTTCACATGGACTTTCTGGGCTGGATCGTCGTCGGCTTTCTCGCCGGAGCCCTATCCGGCGCCGTCGTAGAGAAAGGGCCTCACGGCTGCCTGGCCAACACCCTCGTGGGCATCCTGGGCGGGCTGTTGGGCGGCTGGTTCGCTACCGAGGAACTGGGTCTGGACAGCGCCCATGGGTTCATCGGCGCTCTTGCGGTGGCATTCGTCGGCGCAGTCGTTGTCCGATTGATCCTCGATGCCGTCGACTCGAGCGACCGGCGAGGCCGCCGTCGCAGCCACCGTTAGGCGCATCGGGCGGTTGCTGCGCCACTCGGGCCGCATGCCTGAACCTACCCGTTTCGCCAGGCTGGACGGCTCGGCAAACACACAGCGGTCCAGTCCGCCATCGCTGTAGGATTCCTTGGCCACATTCCCGGCCGCGGGTGTCTGCTGCACGCCGTTGCTGAGATCAGCCGCTCGCTTTTCAGGCCCCAAGGAGGGCGACGATGACGACCAGTAATACCGACAAAGTCGCGTCCGCAACCCCGGAGACCCCAGCGGCAACTCCGGCGGCCCCGGCCGAGCCGAAGGCAGCCGCCGAGCGATCCTATTCTCCCGGCCTGACCGGAGTCATCGCCGCGGAAACGGCCATCGGATTCGTTGACGGCCTGAACGGTCAGCTTCTGTACCGTGGCTATCCCATCGGCCAGCTTGTCGAGAAGGGCACCTACGGGCGCGTGGCCGAGTTGCTCTGGACGGGTGAGTGGCGAAAGTCCGCCCGGCTCGCCCCGGCCGAGATTCCGGAGCCCGTGATCTGCGTTCTGCGGGAGCTGCCGGACCATACGCACCCCATGGATGCCCTCCGGACCGCCGTGTCGGTCTGGGGCGCCTGGCGCCGGCCGCACTGGCCACCCACCGTGGATCAAGCTCGCGAGCTCACTGCCTTCGCGCCATCGGCGCTGGCGGCATTCCATCGCCTCCGCAACGGGCTGGAGCCGGTCAAGCCAAATCCAAAGCTCTCTCTGGCGGGGGGCTTCCTCCAGCAGCTGACGGGCAAGGACCCGGATCCGGCCGCGGCAAGGGCGTTGGATGCGTACTTCATCGTCGGCGCGGAACACGGCCTGAACGCCTCCACGTTCACCTGTCGGGTGATCATCTCAACGCGGTCGGACCTTGCCAGCGCCATCTGCGGCGCTATCGGCGCCCTGAAGGGCCCGCTCCACGGTGGAGCGCCGGCTGAAGTCGTCAGCCAGCTACACGAGATCGGCTCGCCGGAACGCGCCGAGAAGTGGGTCCGCGAGGCAATCGCCCGCGGCGACAAGATCATGGGCTTCGGCCATCGCGTCTATCGGGCCTACGACCCGCGGGCCGCCGCGCTTCGCAAGGTTGCCGAGGGTATGTCCGACATGGCCGGCTGGCTGGACACGGCCGTCAAGGTCGAGGATGTCGTTCTCCGAATCTTCGGTGAACTCAAGCCGGATCACGTGATCAAGACCAACGTCGAGTACTACGCCGCAGCTGTGCTGCAGGGCGTGGGGCTGCAGCCGGATCTATTCCCGCCGACGTTCGCCCTGGCCAGAATGGCCGGCTGGACCGCACACGCGATCGAACAGGCATCGGCCGACAAGCTGATCCGCCCGGACGCGCGCTATGTCGGCAACCCGGAAACCACCGTTCCATCCTTCGGACGCTAACTGCCTGGCGCGTTAGTCCGGGCCGCCACGGCGGCCCGGACGCGAATCAGAACTGGCGGCCCAGAACTAGATTTCGGCCGGCACCGGCGGTGATTCGACGTGTCCGCCGTCCGCGGTTCGCCGGACGAAAACTTTGCCAACTCTGCTCTGCGACGCCGCCTAGAGAACCTGGGAATGCGACGATCGCGCGAAACAGGACGCCCCAAGGGCTATGGCCATCGCCAGACCCAACTCCGGTTCCCGCAGTTCGTCGTGCTCCTGTCCGCGCTCCAGTGCGTAGCGTCTCGGCTACTCGAGAGGGGCGCCGTCTCGCTCGCCGATGTACGACGCCAGCTGATCGGCCACCGCGCCAGCTTTCGACCCTTACCAAGGTCAGTTACGGAGCCGGATACCCGTAGAGCCATCCGCAGATAATTTCGTAGCTAATATTGGCATCGGCGTACTGCCCATTGTCCCACATTTGGCCTTCGTAAACACCTTGTTCATACCAGTAGTGCCCATGCGTTGACCACGTGTACCAATAGACCTGCAGTTGGTCGTAGTAGAAGATCTGGTAGTTCCGCATTTCGGGGCAAAGCTGCGGCATGGAGTTGGCCATCACTTTGGTGGGGGTGCCGGCCACCAGTCCCAAGCTGCCTGCAAGAATTGTCGCAAGAGCCGCAGCCCGCGGCAGCTTCCTCAGCCCGCTGATGATTTGGCCCATAATCTAGCTCCTCGTTGGTGATTCCTGGCGTGGCGGTCCACGCGGCCTAGGCACGGTACTCCACTTGAGGTTGCGCCGTGCTCCATGGGGCAAGGTGCGGGACATCCGCCTTGGCAACACCGACTTCGAGCAGCCGATTCGGCAGGAAGGCGTAGATCTGGGCCACTCCGAAGCCCTCGACAAAGGACGTGATCCAGTACATCGCAAGCGGCGGACGCCAGTCCGGAATGGGCCGAGAATTCACCCGCGCAGCCTATCCGACCGGGTCCGTTGAGGCGCGACAGGCAGCCGTCGCACCGGAGCGTGGACCCCCAGTTACACCAAGAGGCTCGTAAGGCGGTATCTTTCGCACGTCCATCCCAGTAAGAAGATGGATCGGACAGGAGGAGCCCGGGTTGGACGACAGGGTCTGGAAGAACATATCAATCGCACTGGGTGTGATCTGCGCGCTGCTCATCGGGGTGGCCGGAGCACTCATGTTTCTCGGTCACAAGAGCCCGTCCACGGACAGCACCAACTCGTTTCCCGCGGTCTCCGGAGCGACTCAGTCGCCGGGGAGTGGCAGCGGGCCGACGGTTGTGACGTCGCCAGGTGCCGCCACTCCGGCTGGGCCGACCCCAACCGCAGGCAAAGCTAGCCCGGCAACCATGGCATTCACGGGCCTGACTCTGGACGCCATGACGGATACGAGCGGTGCCGCGCGGACGTTCACCTTCACCAGCGATGGCAGCGGACCGGTCACCTTTGCCGTAACCAAGATTTCCAGCGGTGGCACCGCCAAGCTATGCATCAGCGTCGATGACAGCGCCTACGCCTGCAAGATCGGCACCCCTAGCAAGCTGCCGAACTTCCTTACGAGCAAGGCGGACCAGATCCACGACAAGTGGTCGATGACGCTAATCGGGTACAACGCCTCGGCCCCGACCGTGGACGTCACGTTCACATGGCCGACAGCCGCCCCGAAGGTCACGCTCACACACGGGCGATTCCAGGGAACGGAGAACGGACTCAACGGCTTCACCGCGACGTTCCAGCCCCGGGCAGCCGGGTCGGTCAACGTACAGTCGGCCTGGACCCTTCTATCCACCGACGCGAGCATGACGCTCTACGACGCGACCACCCAGCCGGCGGTCAGCGTGGAGACCAAGGAATACAAGGGCGTGGCCTACCTCAACCCGGCCTACACGGCCACGCTGGACCCAACCAAGAAGTATCAGATCAAGCTGCAGCGCACTTCATCCGATAGCTCCGAACGACCGGACCTTACAGCCGAGATCTCCTTCCCGTAGCATCGATCGAGCTGCGAAAGGCGCATCGACCGTGTCGGGGCCCGGCCTGACAACGGTATCGAGAGGGCCGCACTAACCCGGAACCGCCGGGCGATCTGCTCAGGCCGGCCCTGTTGGACTGAGCGGAGGTCCGGGTTTGGACGACGTGTCGGCGCAAGATTCTGCACAGGACGAGACGGATCTCGAGGCCGCGGCCGCCCTCGCGCAGCTCGCGACTGCCCTTTCCGATGCTGCGGCACCCAACGAGTCGGATGCGCCGCCGGTCGACGAAACGGCAGTCCAGGCCCCGGCCGAGCCATCGGCCCAGTCCCCGCGTCGCTTTCGCCGGCCGCGAATGATGACGGCCGGGCTCCTGCGAGTTCCCTCGATCCCGCCACTTGCCCGAACCTGGTTGCGGCGGGCGACCGTCGTGGCCCTCTCCGTGGCCATCGTCCTGGGTTTGAGCGCCGCAACGCCGTTACCGAAGCTGGGACCTCCGGCACCGACGGCGGCCCTGGCGGCCGCATCGCCCACCGCTCCGGGACCCAGCCCGAGTCAATCCCCGAGCGCCTCGCCGGCCGCGAGTACCTCGGAAGCGCCGAGTCCCAGTCCGAGCCCCACGCTGGAGTGGCACCCAACGGCCACGACTACGCATACCTCGCCGATCGCATCGATTACGTTCCACAACTTGATGCTCGACTCGGCCACCGACCCGACGCACACGGCCCGCACGTTCACGTTCACGAGTGATGGACCGGGGATCGTCTCAGCATCGATCGTTGCCACTTCGCCTTCGGACTCGACCACGATCTGTATCAAGGCAGAGGATGGGACCGACTTCTGCCAATCCGGGGCCACACCCGAACTCAACCAGGAGACGGTCCGGACTCACTCGCTCTGGACGGTCACGCTGGTCTCGGCGAACGCGTCTACGCCAACGGTTGACGTGGCCCTCGCATGGCCGGCGGATAGCCCTTCGATCTCGATCATCCACGGGCGCTTCCAGGGTTCCCCGAACCCGGATTCCCTGCGCACTCTCGCGGCCACGTTCAGGACGAGGGCCGGCGGCCCACTGAGCCTGATCGCTGCCTGGCCGCATGCGACGGCGGACGCGATACTGACCCTGACCGACATCTCCGGCTCCAGGGAACTGGCCCTGGACAGCAAATCCTACGCGGCCGCGGAATCCATAGCCCCCGGTTACTCACACAACGCAGTAGCCGCGCACACCTACAAGATCGTTCTATACAACGAAGGCGCCAACGTGGCCCCGACCGATCTGGCGGCCACGATCGCCTTCCCGTAATCCGGAGACGGGACCGAAGTCAACCCTCGGTCAACTCGCCGGTCCGCACGACTCGGCCCAGGGCGCGGATCCGCCAGCTATTCCAGACCCCCTCTCGGAAGTAGACATCGGCCTGGATGACGGCCAGTGCCTCTTCCTCACTCGAGGCCCGAAGGACGATCAGCGAACCAGACATGTCCGCGAACGCCCCGGCGTCGATGATCACGCCCGCGTCGCGAAGCTCGGCGATCCGACCGAGATGCTCGGGCCGTACCAGCGGCCGCCGCTCCTCCACGTCCGGGCTGTAGGTGGTCTCCACGACCCACACACGCTCGATGGCCATACCTTCCGGCATCCCTGCGGCCATGGTCGCCTACAAGACCTCGCCGGGGCCGGGCTGCGCTCCGCCGACGGCCGGATCGACAGCCGGATCCAACTGCGGCGTTTCCATATCGTCCGGGTCGGACGTGGGTTCGTACTGACCGCTCAGCGTCTCTGCGGCGGCAGCGAACTGAATCGGCCCATCTGAGTCCGGCTCCAGCTCCTCATCCGCGCCGACGACTTCGGCGGCCGACATCTCCGCTTCCCCCAGCAGCGAACTGGCCAGCCCGCGAGGAGGCGTCTGAGGCAGATCCCCAGTCTGGGCGTCGGAATCCGGCGTGGCCGCGTGGCTCAAGGTCCGGGACGCAAGCGGCCCGATCGGCGCCTCGGCCTCGCCCGGCCCGGGGAGCTCGACGACTGCGTCGGCAAGGCCGTCGTACCGGTTCGAGCAGGCCAGGTAGATAACCTGGAAGTCCGACGAGATTTCGCGCAGAAGGAGGGCGGCCCTGGCGGCCCGGGTGTCATCGAAGGTAACGAAGGGATCGTCCAAGACGAGAGGGGGACGCCGGCCCTGTGTGACCAGCCGAACCAGGCCGATGCGGGCGGCCAGGAAGACCTGGTCGATGGTGCCCTTGCTCAGCACCGAGGCAGACACCCAATCCGCCCTCTCCGGAGCCCAGACCGTGATATCCAGGGTCTGATCGTCGATGTTGACGCGCCGATAGCGTCCGCCGGTCAGACGGGCGATGTCGCGGCCCACCTGCTGCTCCAGAAAACGCGTGGCCTTGCGCATCGTCCCGCTCTCGGACGCCTCGATCGCGGCAAGCGTCTTCTCGTAGATCCGGACCCGGCGCCGCAGGGCCGTCAACTGGCCCTGCCACGTCACGAGACGCTCGGCCTCGCCCGCGACCTGCTCCGAGTCGACTGGGTTCGCGTCCACACGCGCGATCGCCCCGGCTTCCGCATCCCTGGCCCGCTCCAGCGCCGCATGGCGTTCCCGGAGCTCTGCCTCAAGCTTCTCACGCGCCCGGGCGTCGTTGGCGATCGGCCCGAGGCCGTTCAGGGCAGCCGACTTCTGTTCCATCTCCAGCGCTGCCTTATCCCGCAGATCGTCCACGGTGCCGTTCTGGCCTGCAAGCAGGGCTGAAACCTGAACCTGCAGCGTGGCGATCTCCTGGCGGCGAGACTGCTCGCCGGTCAGGAGCTGCTCTGCTGCGGCGATATCGCGCACGCCCAATTCACGAAGAATGTTCTGGACGCCCGACTGCGCGACCCGGAGACCCTCTTCCGTGCCGACCCGGCCCTGGCGCCGCAGCGTCCGATCCCGCTCCCGGGACTCATTGATGCGCCTGACATTCATGGCCACGGCCCGACGCTCCCAGAAGCGTCTGGCGAAGAAGAGAGCCGCCACCAGGAAGACGACACCCACCGCAATGATTGGGATCAGCAGCCTGGCAACACCCACGGAGAACGTCAGGCCGGTCGCACCCAGAAGGACGGCCGTGACGATGCCGGCGCCGAGGTACGACGGCTCCGGCTCGTCGGCCTCTACCTCCGGACCTAGATCCTCGTGGAGCGTCTCCTTGAGGATGGCCACGCGGCTTTGCATCGTGCGCATACGGTCCAGCTGATCTCGCAGGCCGGAGATGGATCGCTCCGGAGTGGCCTCGAGTTCCTGAAGGCGCTTCTGTGCCTCCGCCGCCTGGCGGTAGCGCTCGAAACGTTCGGCCGTGACCGCCCGGTCGGAGCGGAGGCGCTCGGCCTGTCGCGCGCCCTCAAGGAGGTTCCGGCTCTCATTCAGAGAAGTCTCGGCCCGCAGCCGGGCATCACGGGCCTGAGCCAGTGCGTCGCGGTCCTTCTCTAGCTTCTCCAGCGCGGCCTCGCCGCTCTTGAGAGCCTGTTCGGCCCGAGCGACGGCCTCTTCCGCGATCTTGAGCCGTCCGGGGTTCTTGTCGCCCCTCGACTTCAGGGCCCGGATGGCGTCCTCCAGGCGAGCGCGAGCTCGGGACGAACCCTTGTCGCCGCCGCCGATGCTGGCCTGAAGCCGATCCCGCAGGGCGCCCTCGTCACGATCGAGATCGTCCATCTCCTCGTGTCTGATTGACGCAGTAGAGCGGAAGAACGCCTCAGTTGGAATGCCGGTGATTTCGGCTATGAGCTGGTCGACCTTTGCCGGGTCCGTGAAGACCTCGCCGTTGAGATCCAACGAAACCCTGCCGCGTTGGCCGCGGAACTCCTTCTCCAGCACGCCCTTCGCAGTGCCGGCGCCGTTGGGTCCGGCGTCATCGTCGACGACGAACTCCAGTGTCGTTATCGAACGGCGCTCCTCTGCGGCGCCCCAGGACCGGAGCGCCTCCAGCTCAGCCGTCGCGGCGGTCGCCTTGCGGAACAAGGCCAACTCCAGGCCGCGCTGGATCGTGGATTTGCCGGCCTCGTTTGGGCCACGGATGATCGTGAAGCCGGGCGCCAGCTCGATGTCGAGATCGCGGTGACGGCCGAAATCCTGAAGCCTCAGGCGGGTGATCCTCATCGGCCCGAGCCCTTCTTCACAGCGTCACCTGGCGGCCTTCCAGAAGATGGCGGCCCAATCTCAGTACCTCGCGCAGATCGGCCAGCTCCTCAGAATCCGAGTCGCTCGAAGTGGCCGATCCCTCCAGCCGGGCGATCTGGTCCTCGATGCCCCCGGCGAAGGCCCCCAGAACCGTGTCCGGCGGCGCCGACGTACCTTCCGGCGAGGCAGGTATCGAGATGTCGCGGATCCTAAACCGCAAGAAGGACGGCGAGAGTGCCCGCTCTATCTCGTCGAGGTCGAGGTCCAGTTCGTCCGGGTACAGACCGGCGAGACGCACGTCGAAGACCAGGTTCGAGTCGGCGTGCCGACCCAGGACATCTATGAGCTCCGGCTGGGAGGTGACCCCCGAGACGTCCAACTCCAACTTCTCTGAGCGTGTCTGACCGACCCGCTTCGGTTCCACCGTGACGACGTGGTGCCCGCCCTGCTCTTCCAGCGTTACCAGCAGCACCTGCCCGGCGCCATCCTGGTCCAGCGCGACCGGCTCCGGTGCTCCCGAGTAGGCGTAGGAGACGCCCCCGGCCAGGCCTTCCATTGCCGAGTGCCAGTGGCCAAGGGCGAGGTAATCCAGCCCGGTCCGGGCGATCTCCTCTTCCGTGATCACAACCGAGTCGTGATCCGTCTTGCCCGGGATGGAGAGCGCGCCGTGAACCATGCCGATCTTCCACCGAGCCCGGGCATCCAACCCGGCGTCAAGCCCCGCAAGCGGACTTCGAGGAGAACGCTTCGTGTCGAAGACTCGGCCGTAGACAATCGCGTCCAG
Organism: Candidatus Limnocylindrales bacterium; assembly: GCA_036386115.1. GTDB lineage: Bacteria > Chloroflexota > Limnocylindria > Limnocylindrales > CSP1-4 > Fen-1039. The sequence continues at coordinate 26,302 of DASVJA010000182.1, read as the reverse complement.
CGGCGGAAAGACGATTTCGGGGATGTAAGGCGTCAGGACCACGACCCAGTCGCTGGCGGCTCGAGCCATACCCGGCAAATCGTATGAGCGATATATGGAGGCGCCGTCGTAGACATCGTGCGTCCCCGGAATGATGACCGTGCGAATGCCTGCCCGAGCCAGGCGGCCCAACTCGGCGGCGACGCGCTCCACCGACCGCCGCGGCTGGGTGTTCGAGTCGAAGAGATCGCCCGCGATCAGGAAGATGTCCACCTTTTCGACGATCGCGAGTTCGACGGACGTACGGAAAGCCGCGAATTGGCGTTCCCGCAGGACGGCCGCTCGCTCCCCCAGGTCTGTGTGCCTCGCCCCCAGGTGGACGTCGGCGGTGTGAAGCAAGCGCAGCATCGGGACGTTTGTTCCTCGGAGACTCGCGTGGTTCGCGGCAGGATCCGCATGGTCAAGCCGACAGAACGATTGTGCCAGGTTCGGAGCCTACTGACGCAGTCTATTGGAGGCCGCCCGTTGGGCCCTGTTCCGCCATGCCCAACTCTTTCGCCCAGCCGTAGGGTTGGGGCGCCGCTGCGTGCTATGTTCGAACTTGCCGAGCGTCCCAACAGGCAATCGTGAGCCTGTAGTCACGGCCGGAACCACCGCCTCTCTCCGCGTCCCAAGCGGTCTTGCCGGATCAGGTTCCTCCCCCTGGGATTCCGTCGGCGCGGAAACCACGACTCCGGGAGGAGAAACGTGACATACGTCGATCGAACCCTGGTCTGCGTCGATTGCGGCGCCGAGTTCATCCACTCCGCCGAGGATCAGGAGTACTACGCCCAGAAGGGTTTTGCGTCGGAACCAAAACGCTGCCCCACGTGCCGGGCATCTCGGCGATCACTGCGCGAGGGCGATGGGGGCGGTCACGAACGCGGTATGCCCGGGCCGAGGGAATACTTTGCCGTTGTGTGCACTCGTTGCGGCAATCAGGCCCAGGTCCCGTTCCTGCCTCACATGGACAGGCCCGTCTACTGCTCGGACTGCTTCCGAGTGGTCCACGCCCAGGGGGCCGAGGCGAGCTGACGCCCCAGCCCGTAGACCCATCGTCTAGACAGAAGACGGCGGCCGCCAGAAGGCGACCGCCGTTTTGATTGCGAGGATCAGGCCGGCTTGACCTGATATTCCTTGTATGCCGCATAAGTCATGATCGCGCCGCCGACTAGGAGGGCGATCGGCTGGATGATCCAGGTGATAGCCCGAAGGCGACCGTGGTCTTACTTGGGGCGATCAGGCGGCCGTCTTGTTAGCCGTGTATTCCCTGTAGGCGGAAAAGGCCATGAGGCCGGCACCGACGAGGACGGCCAGGGCCGCGACGTAGAGGAGGATTGGCTTGGTTGGGCAGCCGCTGACGCCATACAGGCTGCAGAGACCACCGAACGGGTCGTACAAGAAGGCCTGAAGCAGGCTCAGTAGCGCCGCCGGAACAGATAGGACGGCGACAATGAACAGGATCAGGCTGACCGGAGCCGGCCAGGTGATGTTCATGTTTGGGGCTGACTTGAGGTAGATCACAACGACTGCCGCGACACCGAAGAGCAGCGCGAGAAAACCGGTGCCCATGGCGCCGGACTCGCCGTACCAGGAGAAACTACCGCCGTATGTGCCGCTGGACCCGGTGAGGATGAGACCGAAGACCCATCCCACGAATACGACGATGGCACCGACGCCGATCAACTTCTCGTTCTGATTTAGTTTGGCCAGAATCTCTTTTACCACGAGCTTCTCCTCCTTCTCCCAATTTGGCCGGGCCACCCCACCGGGTCCACCCGACCACACCAAATATACGGATATACGGCCTGCGCGACGGGCCTTCAGGCCGCTATCACCAGCGCAGCCTACACCGCGGCGGTTAGTGTATCCAGACCGATTTGAGGAGTGAACAGCCCGACGCGTCTGGTGCACTCGGGCTCGGTGCAGGGTCGCACGAAATTTAACAGACGCGGCCCCCGCATCAGGCACCATTTTCCCTGCAGAGACGCTCTCCAGGCCGGCGGATGTCGATCCTTCAGAAGCAATCGCGGGGCAGGCCAGTTCACGACCCTACCGGTTTCGACAGGCGCAACCACAGCCCAGATGGCGCCCGAGTGGCGCGGCCCAACCCTGAAGCAGGGGCTCGCTCGGCACCACGGGCCGCGTCATCGACACCACGACATGAAGTCTGGGGATCGGCCGCTAATCTGCTAGAATATGCGCCGCTCCCCAAATGACGTGGCCGATTCCGAGCGCCCACGGATCAGTCCGGCGATGGTTGCCCAAGCAGCCGATCGCGGCGATTACGCCACCACTTGGGGATGGAGGAGGAACCATGGCTCGACCAGTCCGCACGTCGGTCGCCCCGAACCCTCTCCGGCCGGTGAAGTCACACCTGATCGAGGAGTACAACGCGCGGACCAACATCGTCCGTTGCGATTGCGGTTGGTCGGGTAACGCCGACGAGTTCGCCGTGCATCGTCGCGCAGTCGGCGCCGCCAGCCCGTCCTGAGCGACTCCTTCCGCGCCCGCACGCAGCGGTTCGATCGATCGACGCAAACGTGACTCTCTCGCCTCCAGTCAGCACGCCCCTCGCCACCTACGAGGACCTCGGCTACCGCGATATCTTCTGGTCCATCCGGGCATATGAAGATGCCTGCGATCGGATCGCGCTGCGATCACTCCTTCCCCCAATCGGCGGTCGACTGATAGAGGTCGGCGCCGGTTTCGGCCGACTTTCCGATGAATACTCCGGATACGGCGAAGTCGTGCTGCTCGACTCCTCGGAGGTCCACGTCGCTGCGGCGACTGAGAAGCTGGCCGACGATCCGCGATACCGGGTGACTCTCGGCGATGCACTGGCCCTCCCCTTTCCGGAGGCCTGCTTCGATGCGGCCGTGTGCGTCCGGGTCCTCCACCACTTCAGCGACCCCAGACCGCTCGTCGCCGAGCTCGCGCGAGTCGTTCGGCCGGGAGGTTTGCTGGTCATCGAGTACGCCAACAAGCGCAACCTCAAGTCAATGGCGCGGCGCCTCCTGCGCCGACAGAAATGGTCGCCGTTTGCCCTGGGATCGGTGGAGTACAAACCTTTCCACTATGACCACGCTCCGGTCGGTGTCCGTCGGGCGTTGCGAGCGGCCGGTTTCGCCCCGGAGCGGACGCGGGCGGTTTCGCTCTTCCGGATTCCGGGACTGACCCGTCGGATGCAGCCTGCCGTTCTGGCCGGCCTGGAAGGACCGCTCCAGGAGCGCCTCGGGTCGATCACGCCCGGGCCGTCCGTCTTCGTGCTGGCACGGCGAGTGGCCTCAGGGCCCCGGACCGAGACGCCGATCTAGACAAATGTCAACCTAGGCAACGCGAGGCCGGTTCGAACCATGCAAGCCGCCGATTTGTCGGGTTGAACCATGACGAATGCGCTGTGCGTGAGAGCAAGGCGCAGGGTCAAAGTCCGAAATTGTGTTTGTCTACTGGCCCAGCGTCAGTCCCGGCGCGACTGATCTTGAACCGCGCTGCCCGGGTTCGCGTTTGTCATGAATCTCGAGGCGGCGGGGCGGCGCGGCGAGGCGGCGGCAGAGCAGAGCGAGATCGAGGCCATGCTCAAGACGGTGGTCTGGAGGGAATGACGGGCACAAGCCAACTCAGGCCTGAGAGTTCAGTCACAGGCTCGGAGCGCTGCACCCACGAGCCCGCCTGAGGCCCGAATTCGTTCCGTATGTACACTGCGCACACGAAGGAGGCAGGCCCACCAACACTCACGTCCAGCCCGCTGCGCCCGCAGAGGCCGGCCCAAGTCAACCGGCAGGAAACTCGCGGACGCGCGCTGAGCGCCTGCTGCTGCTTCGGCCGCTTCTGCAGAACCGAATCCTGGTGCTCGACGGAGCCACCGGAACCCTCATCCAGCGGTACGGCCTGACCGAGGCCGACTTCCGCGGCGAGCGGTTCAAGAACCATCCGTGCGACCTGCGGGGCGACTCGGATGTCCTGACTCTGACCCGACCGGACGTCGTCCGCGCCGTTCATGACGCGTACCTGGCAGCCGGCGCCGACATCATTTCTACAGACACGTTCACCGCTACGCGCATCGCCCAGGCGGACTACGGGCTGAGCGACGTGGCCTACGAGATCCATGTTGCCGCCGCGACGATCGCCCGCGCCGCCGCAGACGCGGCCGAGGCCGCCGAACCCGGCCGGCCGCGCTTCGTGGCCGGATCTCTCGGACCCACAAACAAGACTGCGTCCATCTCGCCGGATGTCTCGGACCCGGCCGCGCGCGCGGTTACATTCGAGGAGCTGGCCGAGGCGTATGCCGAGGCCGCCCGCGGCCTGCTCATTGGCGGCGCGGACCTGCTCATGATCGAGACGGTCTTCGACGTCCTCAACGCGAAGGCGGCGATCTTCGGCGTCGAGGGCGTGTTCGAGGAGCTCGGCTACGAAGTCCCGCTTTGGATCTCCGGGACCATCACCGACGCCAGCGGGCGGACGCTGTCCGGACACACGGTCGAGGGGTTCTGGAACGCGATCCGCCACGCCCGGCCACTTATCGTTGGACTCAACTGCGCGCTGGGGGCGCGGCAACTACGGGAGTACGTGGAGGAGCTCGGGGAGCTGGCCGACACCTTCCTCGCCGCCCATCCAAACGCCGGGCTGCCCAACGAATTTGGCGGCTACGACGAGTCGCCCGAGGCCATGGCCGAGGTCATCCGCGACTTCGCCGAATCAGGCCTGGTCAACATCGTGGGCGGCTGCTGCGGAACCGGGCCGGCGCACGTGACGGCGTTCGCCGCTGCGGCCGCGGGCGTCGCGCCGCGCGCCGTGCCCTCGCGCCCGTCCGCGCTTCGCCTGGCCGGCCTAGAAGCCTTGAACCTTACCGATGGTTCGCTCTTCCTCAACATCGGCGAGCGCACCAACGTGGCCGGCTCACGTGCCTTCGCCAAGCGCGTCATCGAGGGCGACTACGACGCGGCCCTCAAGATCGCTCGAGACCAGGTTGAGGGCGGTGCACAGGCGATCGACGTCAACATGGACGACGCGATGCTCGAATCGGAAGTGGCCATGACTCGCTTCCTGAACATCGTCGCCACCGAGCCGGCGATCGCACGCGTGCCGATCGTGGTCGACTCGTCCAAGTGGTCCGTCATCGAGGCCGGGCTGCGCTGCATCGGCGGCCGGCCGATTGTGAATTCGATCTCGCTCAAAGAAGGCGAGGCCGAGTTCCTCACCCGGGCGCGATTGGCCCGCCGCTACGGCGCGGCCGTCATCGTCATGGCCTTCGACGAGAAGGGTCAGGCCGACACCGTCGAGCGCAAGGTTTCGATCTGCACCCGCGCCTACGGGCTCCTCACCGAGCAAGTTGGGCTGACGGCAGAAGACATCATCTTCGACCCGAACATCTTCGCCATCGGAACCGGCATCGAAGAGCACTCCGGTTACGCCGTCGCCTTCATCGAGGCGGTGAAGCTGCTCAAGGCCGAGCTGCCGGGGACGCACATCTCCGGGGGCGTCAGCAACGTCTCGTTCTCCTTCCGCGGCAACGACACCGTCCGCGAGGCAATCCACGCCGTCTTCCTCTACCACGCCATCGCCGCCGGCCTGGACATGGGCATCGTCAATCCCGGCCAACTGGCGGTCTATTCCGAAATCCCGGCAGAGCTACTGGAGCGCTGCGAGGATCTGGTGCTGAACCGCCGGGCCGATGCCACGGAGCGACTGCTGGAGATTGCCTCCGGGTACGCCGCGGGCGGAACCGCGCGGCCGGCCGCAGACCTCACCTGGCGCTCACTGCCGATCCAGGAGCGGCTGCTTCACGCGCTGGTCGAGGGTATCGACACATACGTCGTGGAGGACAGCGAGGAGGCACGCATCGCCGCCGCCCACCCGATCGACGTCATCGAGGGGCCGCTTATGGCGGGCATGAACCGCGTCGGCGACCTGTTCGGCGCCGGGAAGATGTTCTTGCCGCAGGTCGTCAAGACCGCCCGAGTCATGAAGAAGGCAGTCGCCCATCTGGTGCCGTATCTCGAAGCCGAGAAGGCGGCGCTGGGCGACTCCCGGCCGCGCGGCAAGATCCTCATGGCCACGGTCAAGGGCGACGTCCACGACATTGGCAAGAACATCGTGGGAGTGGTCCTGCAGTGCAACAACTACGAGGTCGTGGACCTCGGGGTCATGGTTCCGACTGCCCGGATACTGGAAGAGGCACGCGCCCAGAAAGTGGACGTCATCGGTCTCTCCGGTCTGATCACGCCCTCACTGGAAGAGATGGCGCACGTGGCCGGCGAGCTTGAGCGCGAGGGGTTCCGGCTGCCATTGCTGATCGGTGGTGCAACCACGTCCCGGGCTCATACCGCGGTCAAGATCGCGCCCAAGTACTCGGCGCCGGTTGTGCACGTGCAGGATGCGTCGCGGGCGGTCGGAGTGGTCTCCGAATTGCTCGGGGAGCGGTCGGCGACATATGCGGCCGGAGTTCTCGCCGACCAAGAGGCTACGCGCGTCGAGCGAGCCGGGCGCCGGGAGCGCGTGACGCGGGTTTCCCTGGCTGTGGCTCGGGCAAATCACACCGTTGTGGACTTCTCCTTGGCCGCCCCGCGACCGTCATTCCTCGGGGTTCGGTCGGTGGAAGTCCCCGTCGCCGAACTGATCGACTGGATCGACTGGACGCCTTTCTTTGCGGCCTGGGAGCTTCGGGGCGCTTACCCGGCAATCCTGGACGACGCCCGGCTTGGCGCGTCGGCGCGGCCCCTGTACGAGGACGGCCGTCGCCTGCTGGATCGAATCGCGGCCGAAGGGCTTCTGTCCGCGCGGGCGGTCGTCGGCTTCTGGCCGGCAAATTCGGTCGGGGACGACATCGAGCTGTACGCGGATGAGTCGCGCGCTAAAGAGGCGGCCGTTATCCACACGCTGCGCCAGCAGATGGAGAAGCCGCCCGGCCGGCCGAACCAGGCCTTGTCCGACTTCGTTGCACCTCGCTCCCTTGGTGTCATCGACTACTTCGGCGGGTTCGCGGTCACAGCCGGGATCGGCTCCGCCGAACTCGCCGCCGGGTTCGAGGCCGCCAACGACGACTATCACGCCATCATGAGCAAAGCCCTGGCAGACCGGCTGGCCGAAGCCTTCGCCGAGAAACTGCACTCCGACGTGCGGCGTTCCCTATGGGGCTATGCCCCCAGTGAAGGGCTGGATAAGCGCCAGATAATCGGCGAGGAGTATCAAGGTATCCGACCGGCGCCGGGCTACCCGGCGTGCCCGGATCACACGGAAAAGGCGACTCTCTTCGCGCTGCTGAACGCCGAGGCGCGCGCCGGGATCAGCCTCACCGAGTCGTTCGCGATGCTCCCGCCGGCGTCGGTCTCAGGCTTCTACTTCTGGCGCTCCGAAGCCAAGTACTTCGGCCTGGGTCGCATCGGCCCGGATCAGCTGGAGGATTACGCGCGCCGCAAGAGCTGGTCGCCGGATGAGGCGGCGCGGTGGTTGGCGCCGAATCTCGAGGATGCATAGTTGAGCGAGCGGACTCGTGAGGAAATCCTGCGGGATCTCGTCTCGTTGGCCGGGCCAGTGGCTCCTCTTGAGGCCGAGCTTCGTGAGTTCGGTTGGGACTCAGACGAACCGCTTGTGGTTCTGACTGCCGCGGATGCGATCGGCGCGCTGGATCGCTTCATCCGTGACGAAGTTACCGCATCCGAGATCGCAGCATGGGCTGAAGCCCTGGAGGCGCGCGACGACGTAGGCTTCGAGCCGGCTTCCGAGTCCACCCTGAAAGATCTCATCTTCACTGGGCTCAGTCACCCTGAGCTCAACGGGGAGTTGACGCGCGACTCCGCCCGACTCTGGAAGTCGCGGCTGTCGGACGGTCGATAGCGAGCTCCAATGGCGCCCAACTTCGCGCGCCAAGCGAGATAGGCCAGCCGTAAGAGGCTGCCCATAGCCTGGACCCCGTGAACTACGCCAAAGTCGGCTCGATCTTTCGGGCGGTCCGGATCCGGCGCGCTATGAGCCAGAGCCAGGTCGCCGAAGCAGCCGGCGTGAGCCGTACGGTCGTGTCGACAATCGAGCGCGGCCTTCTGGAGGACTGCTCGCTTCGCCTCATCGGTCGCGTCTCGGCAACGCTCGGCATCTCGTGCGAACTGGAGGCGAGATGGCGCGGCGCAGAGACGGCGGCGCTCCTCGACGAGCGACACGCTCGGCTGGTTCAGTTGGCAGTGGCGAGGCTAACGAAGCTGGGCTGGCAGGTTCTGCCGGAACACACGTTCAGCATCTGGGGCGAGCGCGGTTCGATCGACGTTCTGGCCTGGCATGGGGTTCACCGCGCCGTTCTCGTCATCGAGGTCAAGACGAGACTGGTCGACTTGCAGGATTTACTTTCGACAATGAACCGGAAGCGGCGCCTGGCGAGGAGCATCGCGCGTGCCGAAGGCTGGAGGCCACTGTTGGTCGGCAGCGTCCTGGTCCTGCCGGGCGAGACCTGGGCTCGAGCGGCGGTGAGCCGGTTCGATTCCGTCTTCGCGGCAGCGCTGCCCGAGCGTTCCACCGTCGTCCGCGCCTGGCTCAGGGCACCGGATCGGGACCTGCGCGCGATCTGGTTCCTCAAAGACGCCCAGGGCGGCACTAAGCGCCGTAAGGGCGGCGTGCTGAGGGTGCGGCCGCGTCGGGCGACGGCCACGAGCCTGAGTTCACGCTCAGAGTTGGCGGCATCGGACCCGAAGGCATGTTCGAATGCCGCCGACCTGAAGCAACTGGGTACTTAGTGCTTCCCATGGCGTCAATGAGCAACCAACCGGTCGTGACCCCGCGGCGGGGCCGTTCGTCGGCCGGTCGTGACCCGGCTGCGGGGCCGTCAGCCGGCGGTCCGGACAGCCCACTGAGATCCGGCGACCTGCGCGGGGTCTGGTTTCTGCTCAATGACGGCCCCACGAACAGGGTGCGGAGATCTGGCGGGCAAATGAGAACGGCGAAACGCCCAGATCGCGTTTCTGGCACGTCGAGTGATTCCATCTCCACTAGATGACGTGCCAGGGTCGCATTGAGCGACTTCGGGGTGATTGGCGTTCCCAAGTCAGGTCCGACGACCTCCATCGCCACAGTCTGTTCGCAGGGCTGTCCATGAGTGGATACGGCAAGCACGGTAAGAGCGGGACGACGTCGAAGCGCACTGCACGCGATCCGCGCCCCCGATCCGCTCCCCACTCCGCCCCTCCCCGCGAACCCGTAGAATCACTGTCTAGCGGGCGGCGGCGCTGCGGCTAGCGGGCGGCGCCGGCGCCAACGGGCGGCATCAGGAGGCACACATTGGCTGACGGGCACATGACGGACCGGACGAAGCTCCCGGGCGAAGCAATCGGCGACGTGGACGGCGTCGTGGTGCTGGATTTCGGCAGCCAGTACAGCCAGCTAATTGCGCGGCGCGTACGTGAGCTGAACGTCTACTCCGAGCTGCTGCCCTTCGACACCTCCTGGACGGAGATCGCCGCCCGCAAGCCCAAGGCCGTAATCCTCTCGGGTGGCCCAAACAGTGTCTATGAGGCCGGCTCTCCGCATCCGGACCCGGCGCTCTGGACCGGAGGCATCCCAATCCTGGGCATCTGCTACGGCATCCACCTCATGGCCCAGGCCCTGGGCGGCGAAGTCGTCTCGTTCGAGCGCAAGGAGTTCGGGCCGGCAATCGTGGAGGTGACGGAGCCGGGCGGCCTCTTCGCCGGCCTGGACGCGGAACAATCTGTCTGGATGAGCCACGGCGACTCGATCCAGAGCCTCCCGCCCGGTTTCAGCCCGACTGCCCGAACCGGCTCCACTCCGTACGCCGCCCTGGCCGACCCAAAGCGCAAGATGTACGGCATCCAATTCCACCCGGAAGTGGTCCATACCAAGCACGGCCGCGACATTCTGCGCAACTTCGTAATCGATATCGCCGGCGCCCGCCCGAATTGGACCCCGGCCCACTTCATTACCGCCAATGTCGAAGAGATCCGCCGCCGCGTCGACGAACACAGCAAGGCCACCGGAACCGACGGCAAGGTTCTTTGCGCGCTCTCCGGCGGAGTGGATTCGGCCGTGGCCGCCACGCTCGTGCACCGCGCCGTGGGTGATCGCCTGATCTGCGTCCACGTAGATCACGGCATGATGCGCAAGAACGAGACGGAACTGCTGGCCAAGGCCTTCGAGCAGCTCAGCGTCCGCGTCATCGTCGTCAACGCCCGCGAGCGCTTCCTCGCCAAGCTGGCCGGCGTCATCGACCCGGAGAAGAAGCGCCACATCATCGGCAACGAGTTCATCCGGGTCTTCGAGGAAGAGGCCGCCAAACTCGGCGAGATCGCGTTCCTGACCCAGGGCACGCTCTATCCGGACGTCATCGAGTCGGCCACCTCAAAGGACGAGAAGTCCGCAGCCAAGATCAAGAGCCACCACAACGTCGGCGGCCTGCCGGACGACATCAACTTCCAGCTGATCGAGCCGCTGCGCTACCTCTTCAAGGACGAAGTCCGAGCGGTCGGCACTGAGCTGGGTCTGCCGGACTCGATGGTCCAGCGCCAGCCTTTCCCGGGCCCGGGCCTGGCCATCCGCATGATCGGCGAGGTCACCGCGGATCGCCTCGACACGCTCCGCGAGGCGGATTGGATCGTCGTCGACGAGATCAAGGCGGCCGGGCTGTATCACAGCGTCTGGCAGTCTTTCGCGATTCTCACGCCGGTCCAATCGGTCGGGGTCATGGGCGACGGCCGGACCTACGCGAACCTCGTCGCAATTCGGGCAGTTACTTCTGAAGATGGCATGACCGCAGACTGGGCCAAACTTCCGTACGAGGTTCTCGCGAAGATCAGTTCGCGTATCGTCAACGAAGTGCCCGGCGTGAACAGAGTGGTCTACGACATCAGCTCCAAGCCACCGTCCACGATCGAGTGGGAGTAACAGCGGAGGTCCGCCGAGCCTGATGGACGAAATACGCGGTCCGGAGCAGGGCGATCCGCAGCTGTCCGAGGCTGCGTCCGAGGCATCACCGGGGATCTACCCGGCCACCTACGAACCCGCGCCCGGCGGCTCGTACCAGCCGAACTACGATTCGGCCCCGTTGCCGACAGCCCAATCATTGCCAGTCGCCCAGTCATTGGCGGCGGTAACTCCGGCTTCGACTGAGCCCGCAGCGACACCGGCACCGCCGGCGCCCGAGTCTCTGCCCCAATCCCAGCCCGGACCGGCTACCGCCCACCGATGCCCGTGGTGCTCGGCCGCGACCCCTCCGGGGGCAACACATTGCCCAAGCTGCCAGGCTTCTCTGGCCGAAAGGGAGTCGCTGGGCGACATTCTGGTTCCGGGCGTAACCGGCATAGACCCGTACCTGGTCCACCGGCACGACACGATGAACAAGGTCATGTCCGTTCCGGGAGCCAAGCTCGGGGCCATTTCGGGCACGCTTGGGATCGGGCTCTCCATCGCTGCAACGCTTGCCACGGAGATGGAGCGCCGGAGCGAAGAGAGGACGAGGCCACGACCGCTCCGAATCGGCGTACCGCCGAGTGAGGCACTTGAGCTGGCCGAGCGCCTGGACAAGGCCTCCGAGGCCGGCTACGGTGGCGCGGTTCCGCCCGCCGAGGCATCCCAGCCGAACTCCGCCGCGCCGGATCCCGCACCCGAAATGTCACCGTGGGCGGATACGCCCTGGGCGGCGGAGATCCCTCCCGTTCTTGCTGAGCCGGAAGATGCCGCAGGGCAGACTATCGAGCCAGTTCCAGGCGAGGCCGACAACTGACATCGTCACGGAAAGGCGGCGGAGGCCACATTGGAGAGAATTCTCGGTGCCATAGCGATCTTTGCTGGCTGGTTGGCCGTTCCCGCGGGCGCAATCACCGGGCTGTTCGCGTCTGAGTTCCTGGGCCTTGCCCACAAGGAGGGCAGCCCGCCACCGCTCGCGGTGTACGGAATGTCGGCGGGTGTAGTTCTGTGGGTCTTCGTCTTCGCGGCATTTCTCACAGGATTTCCCCTGGCCTACGCCATGTTCGCCGAGGATCCCCGGTGGCGTCTCCGGGTCATTGCCGTTGCGATGACGATGTGCGGCCTGGGGCTTCTCCTCGACCCGCTCGGCCGCGCCTTCGGGCTCCCGCTCTTTGTCGGGGCAGCGTGCCTTTGGGCGGGAGGCGAATTGATACACAAGGAGGCGCTCGCCATCAGGTCGGTAGCCGCTCCGGAAGCCACCGACGCGGCATTCGTGGAGTCACAGGCGCCTGTCGATGACCTCAGCTCGCCTGAACCGATCGCGGCGGAGACGCGCACTCGCGCACAAGGCAAGCGAAGCCGCCGTGACACCTCAAAGACGGTCTGCCCGTGGTGCTCGGCGGAAGTCCCGGCTCAGGCGCAGACCTGTCCTGAGTGCCAGGCGTCGCTGGGGGAGTCTGATGTCGTCGGTCTCGGGATCCCGGGCCTTACCGAGGTCCAGCCTTCGCTCCGGAAGTACCTCGAAGAGTCGCGGGCCGGGAAGAAGCGGGGCGGCATTCTTCGGACCGTCTTCAGCGGTTCTGATTCCGGCGCGCCAGTAAGCACGATCCCGCCCAGTGACGCTGCGGCAATTCTCCCACCCAGCGCGCGGATCAAGGCGGAGATGGCGAGGCTGGACGCAGAGATCGCCAGCGGCCGGGAATGGCAGCAGGAACCATCAGAACCTCCAGAACCGACGCCACCGGAATCGCCGGCTTCGTAGCGGACCGCGCACCGCGACACCCCGTCCGCGCGCCCCGGGCTCGCCACCAATACCCTGATCGCCAGATGGACGACACCAAACCCCGCCTCCCCTCCCCGGGCCCCTCGTTTCTGCGTGAGATTGAGTTGCAGCCCGGAAGCTCGCGTCTGGTCGGCATGTCGCAGCCTCAGACCATCGCCGACGGCTGGTGGGTGACGCTTCTGTGGTGCGAGCAGAATGGCACCCTACTTGCCTTCAACGACCTCGCGCCTGACTACGGCACGCCGCCCGGCTCGCCCCTGATCCGGCTCGGGCCCGGTCTCTCCGGATCGCTTTCCGGGCTCATCCTCGAGGAGAACGGCCGCCAGCAGCTGCGCGTCAGGCTGGGCCAGGCGCCGGAGGACGAAGATGCGCCCTGGGACGCCCCGCTGGCCATACTCGCCGGATTTCGCTTCGAACCGGCGCGGCAGCTGGCCATGCGCGAGTCGGAGCTGGCGGCGACTGTTCTGCGCGGTTTCCGGGACGCCGTCCTGCGACTTTCCTACTGAGACACAGGCTGGGCCGTATCTCGATCGACCCTGTGTGGTTAGACTCGACACGTGCGTAATGTGCTTGACGACTTCATGTAGGAGCTGGACCGGTAATGAGCCGGCAAGACGGCCGGCGGCTGCACGGCTGGCCGTCGGAGGCCACGCGGCGGATCGAACGATGAGGCCGGGAGCGGCTCAGCCACAGATGGATCCCTGGAGGACGCGACGATGAGGTCAGGCGGACCCGACGACACGGACGACACCCAGAACCAGGACGACGACGGACCGAGTCCGGTTTTTGGCGGCGGCATGTTCGGCGGCGGATCGCGCCGCTCACCGGGCGGCGGGTTCGGAGGTTTCGGCGGTTCCGATATTCCGGAGATCCATATCGGGCGGGGCTGGAAGATCCTGGGCGCCATCGCCTTGATCCTGTTCCTCCTCATGAGCGCCTTCAGCCTGAGCGTGGGGATGGCCACGGACGCGATCTGGTTCCAGAGCGTCGGTTTCGCAAGCGTCTTCTGGACCCGTGTGGGGAGCGAGATCCTGTTCTTCGGCGTCGGCGCAGGGATCGCCTTAGCGGTTCTGTGGATCAACCTCTGGCTGGCCGGCAGGGCGATTCCCAAGGGACAACTCCGGCAGTTCTCGCTGGACGATCTCATGGAGCGGTTCAACATCGAGCGATACATCGGCGGCGACTTTGTCGAGAAGCGGCCGGTCGTGGTCTCACGGCCCAGGGGCCCCAAGGGACCCCAGGTCGACGTGCCGGACATCAGCCGGCCGGTCTTCTGGGTATTGCTGGCAGCTGCCATCATCCTGGCCCTCGGCCTCGGCGGCCTCGCCGTCAGTGGCTGGGACACGATCCAGCTATACCTCCACCGAGTCCCGTTCGGCCAGACCGACCTGACCTTCGGTAAGGACATCGGCTTCTTCCTGTTCGAGCTGCCGTTCTACCGGCTGGTCCAGTCATATGCCAACACGCTTCTGCTGATGACCCTGGTCGGCGTCGGTATTCGCTACATCATCGCCGTCGCCTCCGGCGCGTCGATGCCCACCTCCGCCCGTATCCACCTGGGCGCACTCGCGGCGCTCTACCTCTGGTCGGCAGCCATCGGCTACCAGCTGGACCGCTACGAGCTCGTCAATAGCAACACGAGCGGCATCTTCCAGGGTGCCAGCTTCACCGATGTCAATGCCCGAATGCTGGCCATGAATGTCATGACCGCCCTGACGGCCTTCGTCGGTTGTTTCGTCCTGGCCTTCACGGTCACTCGCTGGAAGGCACCCGTCGTTCTGACACTGCTCTTCTGGGCTGCCTCGTTTCTGATCCTAGAGGTTGGCTACCCTCAGGTGGTGCAACGCATCTCCGTCGAGCCGAACCAGCAAGCTCAGGAGTCGCCGTACATCGACGCCAACATCAAGATGACGCGTCTGGCCTTCAACCTGACCAATTGGTCGGCGACCACAAAGGACACGCCGCAGGCGACAGTGACCCCGGCCAACGTTGCCGCGGAGCCCGCGACGATCCAGAACGTCCGGCTTTGGGACTATCGACCGCTCAAGGACACCATCTCTGGCGTCCAGCAGATCCGCCAGTACTACACCTTCCCGGACGTGGATACGGACCGCTACTACTTCACCGACGCGGCCAGCTGCTCGCCTTCCCCCGCGCCGTGCGTGCGGCAGGTGATGCTCACCGGGCGCGAACTAGATGAAGGCCAGCTCGCCCAGCTCAACAAGGGCGACCAGAGTTGGGTCAACCAGCACATCACCTATACCCACGGCTACGGCCTCGTCATGGTGCCCGTGAACGAGGTTCAGTCGGGCAGCGGGCAACCGACGCTATTCGTCAAGGACTTCCCGCCGGTTTCGGTTAAGGGCGTGCCGACCGTCACGCGCCCGCAGATCTATTTCGGGACCAAATCCACGGGTTACGTAATCGTCGATGCCAGCAGCCCAGAATTCGACTACCCGCCGTCTTCCTGCAAGGGTTGCCCAGACCAATACGTCTCCTGGTCCGGGACATCCGGCATCAAGCTGGACACGCTGCTCTCCAAACTGCTGTTCGCGACCAAATTCGGCGACCTGAACATGCTCATCAGCAGCCAGATCACCGGCAGCAGCCAGCTGCTCTATAACCGCTCAATTCGAGATCGAGTCAGCGAAGTTGCACCGTTCCTGCGCCTGGACAAGGACCCATACATGGTTCTCAGGTCGGACGGGACGCTGGCTTACGTGCAGGACGCCTTCACGACGAGCGCCTCATTCCCCGACGCCAACTCCTACAACCCCGGCACGGACCCCAACTCGAATGGACTTGCGGGCGACTCATTCAACTACATTCGAAATAGCGTCAAGGTTGTGATGGATGCCTACAGCGGCGACCTGACCTTCTACGTCACGGATCAGAGCGACCCGATAATCAAGGCCTGGGAGGGCGTCTTCCCGGGACTCTTCAAGCAGTTCTCAGACATGCCCGTCGACCTCAAGGGCGACGCGGCGACCGGCAATCCGGGCCATCTGCGGTATCCAGAAGATCTCCTCAACGCCCAGACTGCCCAATTCACCAAGTACCACGTGACCGATCCGGGCGTGTTCTACCAGGGCAACGACATCTGGGATCTACCGCCCAGTGCCGACTCGGGGGGCAACGGAACTCCCACGCAGCTCGGCCTCGAGGCCTACTACGTCCAGATGCGAATCCCGGGTGAGGCGAACCCGGAATTTGTCCTGCTGCAGCCGATGGTCCCGCAGGGCCGTCAGAACATGATCGCCTGGGTCGCCGCCCACAACGATCCCGGCTCCTACGGACAGGTCAGCGTCTTCGACTACCCGAGCAGCTCCAACGTCTTTGGACCGCAGCAGATGGAGTCGCTGATAGCCCAGAACGGCGATATCAGCAGGCAAGTGACGTTGTGGAACAACAACGGCAGCAAGGTAATCATGGGCAACCTGCTCGTGATACCGCTGCAGGACTCGATCCTGTACATCGAGCCTGTGTACCTCCAGGCTTCCAGCAACCCCCTGCCAATCCTTCAGAAGGTCATCGTCGGGACGCCGTCGCAGGTAGTCTGGGGAGATACGCTGCAGGACGCCCTGGACCAGATTTACGCCGGCAAGGGCAGCACGGGGACTGGGGGCTCGGCCTCGCCCGGTCCGTCCGCCTCCGGCTCGCCGGGAATAACTGCGTCGCCCGGGACCTCGGGGACCAGCCCGCCTTCGGCAACTCCAACGGCGTCAGGAGCGCCTTCCGCGCTGCCCAGCGTCTCGCTCAGCGGCTCTGCACAGCAGCTCGTCGTACAAGCCAACGAACACTTTGTGGCCGCGCAAACTGCCGCTAGAAACGGCGACTGGGCGACATACGGCAAGGAGATGGAGATAGTCCAGCAGATCCTGGCCCAGCTGGAGAAGGTGGTGGGGACTCCCGCCCCATCCGGCCAGTAGTCGAATGGCGTTGGTGGCGGAGCAATCGGCACAGGTGCAGCGCACCGATCCAGCCCGCATTGGCTGGATCGGGCGCATGCGCCGAGCATTCCTGTTCGGGGCTGATCCCGGCACGATCTCCGTCGCTCTGGCAGGTTTCCTGTTGCGCGGCGGGATCGTCCTCCTGACTATCCCGAGCGTCGTGCTGCCATCGGTCATCGGTCTGGCCGGGGCCACCGGCGTCAGCGCCTTCGCCATCGACGGGCGGCCGACACCGTGGCTCTACGAGATGTCGGTCATCGCCACACTCATGGTCGCCGTCTGGCTGATGCTCGCATTCCTGCTCGGCTCGCTGATCGACGTCTGGCTGATCGAGGCGTCCGTGAGCAATGAGCCGCATGCCTCCAGCCGGCCCAGATCGGTCCCGGAACTCCGGACACTCATCGACATGATGGGCATCCGGGCCCTCTTCCTGGTCCCACTCGCTCTCTCGATGATCTGGGCGAGCGGCCAGATCTACAACGCGATCTACGGCGAGCTGACGATCCCCTCCGACTTGGCGACGCCTCTCCCGCTCCGAGTGATTGAGAAGGCCATCGCCGCAGTCGTCATTGTGGCAATCGTCTGGCTCGTCACGGAAGCGGCGGGCGCCGTTTCCGTCCGGCGACTGGTGTTGTTCAACACCGGCATCCTGCGGTCGCTGGGCGACGGCCTCGTTCAGTTCGCCGTCAGGCCCGTCAGTTCGGCGGCGACGATCGGTCTCACATACGGGGTCAGCATCGTGGCCACAGGGGCGGCGTTGTTGGCCACGGGAGCAGCATTCGATTGGTGTCGGATCGCCGCTCGAAATCAAGCACCAATGGCCGTGACCATCGGCTTCGGCTCGGTGAGTACGACGCGCGATATCAGGAGCCTGCTATTTCTGCTGGCCGCGGTAGCCCTCGCCATCACCTGGATCGCGGCCCTCTCAATCTCCGGGCTGGCTTCGGCCTGGCGGAGCGCGGCCCTCACGAGCGAAGCCGCCGACGCGGGCCCGGGACTATCGGGTTCGCCGGAGGAGACTTCGGGGGACTGAATCAATAGGGCCACCGCGGGGAACCTCAGTGGCGCGAGGCCGAATTCAATCGGTCAATTGAGCGGAGAGTCACGTGTGACCGAATCATCGCAATGCCCAGCCTGCTCATCCCCGGTGTCGCCGGGCCAGCCCTTCTGCGCAACGTGCGGGACTGCCCTCACCGGAATGGTCGCGCCCACCACCGGCCCCGCCGTCGTCGATCCCCGGCTGGCAGCCTTGGGTCTCGAAGCGAGCCCGCCGCCCGAACGCTCGGCTGAGTCTGCTCCCCTTGCGCCGAGCCAGCCCGAGCCGGACGCCAATCCATTCGTCGCACCGGCGATGCCCCAGGTCGCACCGGCCGCACCGGCCGCCGCGCCGACGCCACCGATGGAACAGACGCGACACACGCTCCAGCCGTCAGCCGACAGCTTCGGTCTGAGAGCCCCGGGCCCGAGCATCAGCGTTTCCGTCGGTGCGGTACCCGTCTCCTCCCTGAACCAGCGGCAGCCGGCGCCGACAAACCCCCCAACGCCAGCCCCCGCACCGTCCTGGCCACCGGCCGCCGTCTGGCCACCGGCACAGACCCAGCCATCCGGCCCGGCTCAGCGAGCGGCGGCCCCGTGGCCGCCTCAGCCGCCTATGCCTCCGGTCAGGCCACCTGCGCCCGAAGCTCCGGCCCTGCCACCGGCATCGCCGATCGCCGCGTTCACTCCGGCAGCCGAGAAGCCCGTACGCAAAGAGTCGATCCCGGAACTCATCGCCTTCGGGCTGGCCGTTGCCGGCGCAGCCCTCGGAATAGCGAGCCTCTTCCTGCCGTGGGCCAACGGACAGGGTATCGGTATCGGCAACTACTCCACCCACACGCCGCCGCCGGATCAATGGGGCTGGGGAATGCCGTCCGCAGTGCCGCTCTTCCTGCTGAGCCTCCTCGTGCTCGGCGCGGTATCGGGCAGTGACGTATCGCAGGCCAGGCTCCCCCACCTGGCATCCCCAATTCGCCAGGTCACGGACCTGATCCTGCCGCTGGTCCTTGGCGGACTCTATCTGGGCGTGTTCCTTCTCTATTTCACGCTGCCGGGGTCGCACGCTTACGGCGTTGGGACGGTTATCTTGTTCCTCGCCGGCTGCTCGCTGATAGGCGGGGGAGTCACGGCCCTCTTCTTCCCTCCTGAGCCCGGCGGCGCCGATACAAACAGAGCCGGCCGAGGCTGAGGGAATAGGCAAATCGCTTCTGCCGTCACCGCAGGCCTCACGACATCGTCACAGCCGGGAACTCGGGACCGGCCACCAAATGCACCCTGATACACTGCCAAACGCCTCCAGGTCAGCGGCGACCACCCCCGACCTGGTTCATTCGAGAGAGAAACGGGACTGATGCCAACAGATCTATCCGGACAACTGGGCGGCGTCTTCGACGCATTCTTCGGGAGCGAAATCGTCCAGTTCCTGATGTACTCCATCGTCCTGTACCTGTTCATCCTCTGGCTCGCCGCCACCTACTGGGCCTTCCGCGACATGCACGAAAGGACGGAGAACCCGGCCCTGCCGTACGCCGCGGCCGGCATCGTCCTGATTGCGACGCCATTCCTCTTCATCCTCGGCGTGATCGTCTATCGAGTCGTCAGGCCGGCGGAGCGCCTGGGAGAGGTCTATGAGCGGAACCTCGCGGAAGAGGCGCTTCTCGCCGAGGTTGAGGCCGTCAAGACCTGCCGCGGCTGCGATAGACGCGTGGACGAGGAATGGATCATCTGCCCTTGGTGCCGGACACGGCTCAACCGCGTTTGCCCCAACTGCGAGCGCCTGGTCGGACTCGACTGGACACTCTGCGCCTGGTGCGGCAAGGACTTCGAACGTTTGGGCTCGGCTGAGAGGACGGCCGCGGACCCGGTCTACGGCTCGGCGGCAATCAGCAGTGCAGGACAGGGCGTCCCGCCACGCCCCACTAGCGGTACGATCACGAACCGCAAGCCAGCCGTTGGCGGCTGAGGCGACGCACCTCGGAGGCTCCACTGCGCCTCATGCCCGACGACAGGCAGGCAATATCTCAAGACGGCACTAGCCCGGCGCCTGACCCGATAGCGGCCCCGACGGCTGCGGTTGCCGGATTGCAGGCCCCGCCCTCATGGCCCCAGCAGCCGGCCTGGCCTCAGCAGCCGGCCTGGCCACCCGTACCGGCCGCCGCGGCCGGTTGGCCGAGCTACCAACCAGCCTGGCCCAGCTGGCAGGCCCCAGCGTACTGGCCCCCGGCCGGGCCTCAGACGATGCGGCCCGACCCGGCCGCATGGCCCATCGGCCAGGTTCCCTGGGGATTCAGCCGACCACCCGAAGTGGCCCCGATTCTGGAGCCGCCGGGCAAATTCCACCCGCCGGTTACGCGACGCCCAACGCTCTCCCTCAGAGGCCAGGCATCCCCGCGCCTGTATGCCCTTGGCCTCTTCCTCGGCATACCGGCGATTGCGGCGCTGCTGGGATACATGGTGGCCGCAACGGCCGGCTTCAAGCTCGGCGCACTCGGGATCCCGGCCTGGCTCGTCATCGAGATCGTCGCCGTCGTGGCGTCCTTGGGGTTGTTCGCTCGAGCCGTCGCCCAGGGCCGCCAGCGCCGGGCGGACGGCTGGCAAGACTATGCCGGCCCATCGCCGCTTCTAACGATGGGCGCACTCCTGGCGACCGTCACGGCCCTTCAGCTGCCGCTCGAGATCGGGCTGAACGCCATGCAAGTGGACCTCTACTCCGGAGAGGCAACGCTTGCGATCACGCTGACGTATCTGGCCGCTTACTTCGGCCTCGTCTATCTCCTGGCCGTCCGGACAGGCGCCATGAGCTGGCGGGACATCGCCCACCCGGCGCGTCTCGCGCCCAGCTCGGACGATTGGGGCGGCTCGGAGCCCGAGATCGAAGGGCCCCGTCGGGTCGCGGCCAGAGCCAGGGCCGCCGGGGCTCGGCTGGGCGGGAGTCGGATCGGGAACATCCTCGTTCCGGTCGCCCTGGTTGTACCTCTGATGATCGCTTCGAACCTGATGTCACAGGGCATGTTGATTGTGCTGGGCCTCAGCGCCTCAGACGTCAACCCCGACTCGACCACACCCGGCGGCTTGCTCTCCCGACTGGTGATGTTGATCGCCGTGGCAGTCGTTGCGCCGGTGGGCGAGGAACTCTTCTTCCGTGGCTTCGCGACCAACGCCTGGGCAAGATCCATGGGCCACAATTCGGCGATCTTGCGCGCCTCGCTCTTTTTCGCCTTCGTACACGTGATGAACACGCCCAGCTCGGACATCGGGCTTTCTTGGCGCGTAGCCCTCTTCAACTTTGGGGCCCGCGTCCCGGTCGCGTTCGCCTTGACCTGGCTCTACATGCGTCGCCGCTCCATCCTCGCCTCGGGAACGCTGCACGCGGGCTATAACGGCCTGATCACTCTGATCGGATTCCTGGCGGCCACCTAGGGCCTCGCTCCGCTAACCCGCAGTTGATCGGCAGGTAAGCCGGAGTTGCGCGACGGTTTAGAGGCGGCGCGTAGTCTGCCTTTGTTCCCGGAACCGGACGGCGGGAGGAATCGGCGGGCTTCCGTTGTTCGGTTTCGGGAACACCATGACATTTGCATGCCGCACAGAAGGAGAGTCCGGTGGGATCGCCAGGCGGACGCACCGGCCGCAGAGCGGCCGAACGCCCGTCCGGGGCGATGAGTCTTGTGCCAGAGACGGAACGTCCGCGGGAACGGATGGCCACATACGGCCCGGGCGCACTCAGCGCAGTCGAGTTGATAGGCGTCCTGTGGGGCACCGGCATGCAGGGCCACACCGCCGTGGATGCGGCATCCGTCGCCTTACGGCAGCACGATGGCCTGGTTGGTCTGGCCCGCGCGACGGACGTGGAGCTCAAGTCGGTGCCGGGCGTCGGACCGGTTCGTGCGGCACAGCTCGGCGCCGCCTTCGAGCTGGGACGTCGCCTGGTGGCGGATTGGCCGCAGGGCCGCTGGACCGTTCGGGCCCCGCGCGATGTCGGCGACCGATTGGTGCCGCAGATGGGTTTCCTCGAGCGGGAGGAACTGCGCGTCGTCCTCCTCAACACTCGCAATGTCGTCTTGAGGCAGGTGACCATCTACCAAGGCAACGTCTCGTCAAGCCTCGTCCGGATCGGGGAGTTGTTCCGAGACGCGGTCCGTCTCAACGCCACGGGCGTGATCCTGATCCATAACCACCCGTCCGGAGATCCCACGCCCAGCCCGGACGACCTTCGTCTCACCGCCGAGGCGCTGGCCGCGGGCCGGCTGCTGGATATCCAGCTGCTGGATCACCTGATCGTCGCGGGGGACGGATTCGTGTCGCTGCGAGACCGTGGCGTCGCGTTCGACCGGAACGGCTAGGAAGTGGACGGCCCTCGTCGTACGGCTTTGAGCGGTAAACTGCCGCAGCCCGCCGGGCAAGCCGAACCCTCCGGAATGGCTCGGGTCGGCTGGGCGCGTATACTGCTCGCACTTTCGAGGATCGAGGTGGGTCGAGAGGACGGCCCGCAAAATGGACTGCGACTACCGTCATGGTCCGCGGCTGATGAGCCACTCGATCACCCGGGTCCTCAGGCTGGTCATCGTTCCCCCGGCGGGGAGGCCAGCGCCACGACTAGAAGGAACAGCCTCGACTTATGTTCGGACTGAGCACCCTGCTGGGCCTCTTCTCGCGTGACGTGGGAATTGACCTTGGCACCGCCAACACTCTGGTCTGGGTTCGCGACCGCGGCATCGTCATCAGCGAGCCGAGCGTCGTGGCCATGGAAGCCAAGACAAAGAAGGTTCTGGCCGTAGGGGCCGAAGCCAAGCGAATGGTCGGCCGGACTCCCGCCAGCATCATCGCCGTCCGCCCGCTCCGCGACGGAGTCATCAGCGACTTCGACGTAACGCAGCAGATGATTGCCTACTTCGTGCGCAAGGTTCACGACCGCATCGGCATGGTCCCGCGGCCGCGAATGCTCCTCGGCATCCCTTCGGGCGTTACCGAAGTCGAGAAGCGCGCCGTCCGCGACGCGGCCATGAACGCCGGCGCCCGCTGGGCAGGCCTGATCGAAGAGCCGATGGCGGCCGCCATCGGCGCCGGGCTCCCCATCAACGAGCCCACCGGCAGCATGATCGTAGACATCGGTGGCGGCACCACAGAAGTGGCCGTAATCAGCCTCGGAGGCATCGTCGTCTCGCGCAGTATCCGTATTGGTGGCGATGAGATGGACGCCGACATCGTTGCCTACGCCCGCCGCGAGTACAACCTCTTCCTGGGCGAGCGCACCGCAGAAGACATCAAGATCGCCATCGGATCGGCCAGTCCGGGCGAGTGGGACAATCAGCGCGTCACGCTCCGCGGCCGCGACCTCCTGACCGGCCTGCCGCGCAGCGTCGAAGTGGGCGGCGAGCAGATCCGCGAAGCGCTGGATCCCTCTATTAGCTTGATCGTCGACACGGTCAAAGACACAATCGAAGAAACGCCACCTGAACTCGTGGCGGACATCATGGACCAGGGCATCGTCCTCGCCGGCGGCGGCGCCCTGATGATGGGCTTGGACCGGCGCATCGCCGAAGCCACGCAGATGCCCGTGCATATCGCCAACGACCCGCTCACCTGCGTGGTCCGCGGCTGCGGCGTCGTACTTGAGGAGTTGGACCTGATGGAAGAAGTGCTCGTGGCGGACACCTACGCCCGCCCGGCACGCTGACCCTCAGTAGGGCCAGGACGGCCGCATGAATGCTGTCACAGCCACCCGACGAACGATCCGACGGGAGTGGACTGCGTTCGGCGCTCTCCTGATCATCAGCGTCGGCATGATGGGGATCTCGGATACGCAGACCGCCCACGACCTCCAATCCATCGCGACCACGATCGCGAACCCGGCTGAGACGGTTGTCAACAGCCTCGCCGATACGGTTGGCTCCTACTGGTCGGCGCTGACCCAGATCGATCGCCTGCGAACTCAGAACGAACTGCTCAAGCAGCAGAACCTGACTCTTCAGGAACAGCTGGACCGGATGCCCGGTATCGGCAGGCTCAACGACGACTGGACCAAGATCACCGCCGCAGCTGCGGGTCTTCCCTACCAGACGACCCCCGTCCGGGTGATCGTCCGCGACACGGCAACCGTCCAGAAGAAGACCCTGATCATCAACAAAGGCAGCAACGATGGTCTCACGACCGGGGAGGTTGTGGTGGATGCCGGAGGGGCGCTGGTAGGCAGAATCTCGATAACCGCCACTACGGAATCGACGATTCTCCTCATCAACGACCCCTCATCGGTTGTGGTGGGCAAAGAGTCGAAGAGCAACGCCACGGGCACTATTCGCGGCTCCATCAGCGGAGCCCTGCTGATGTCGTACGTGGACGTCAACGCCACGCTGACCAAGGACGAGCCTGTTGTAACAGCCGGAGAAGCCCTACCGGGCACAAGTGACGTCTCGCCATTCCCGCCGGGCCTTCTGATCGGGAAGATCCAAAGCGTGTCGACGGACCCGAACGCCGTCGTCCAGAGCGCGATCATCACGGCCTCGGCGCATCTCACCGATGCCACATTCCTGCTGGTGATCACAGACTACAAGGGCGGTTTCGGGGCTTTGCCCTCCGGTTGCGTCGGCAACCCAACCCCGTCTGGGAGCCCCAGCCCCACACCTCGGCCCGGGAGCCCCGCCGTCCCCAGCGCTTCGGCCAGCGCCGGCGTTTGCCCGCCCGGAACCTCCCAGTGGCAGCCGACCCCGAGTCCGTCCCCGGGACCATCTTTGCCGACCCTCGCGCCGCAAGGCGGGTAGTAGCGAGTGCCTCAGCGCAGCGCCTTCGGCGGCCACACCAAACCTGCTACTCTCACGCCCTTGAAACCCATGGAGCCAGAATGAAGGGCTTGATTCTGGCGGGCGGCACGGCTACTCGCCTCTTCCCGCTCACAATCGTCACCAACAAGCATCTCCTGCCAATCTACGACAGGCCGATGATCTACTACCCGATTGCCACCCTGGCGGGTATGGGCATTCGTGAGGTCATGGTCATCGTCGGCGGCAAGAGCGTCGGCGACGTCGTCCAGTTGCTGGCCGACGGCGAGCATTTCGGGCTCAGCCTGACGTACCGCTACCAGCACGGGGCAATGGGTATCGCCCACGCCATCGGCCTGGCGCGCGACTTCGTCGGCGACGACTCTTTCTGCTGCGTCCTTGGCGACAACGTCCTGCTCGGCCCACCGATGGCGGAGATGGCCCGTGAGTTTGAGGATGGGCCGTGCGGTGCAGGAACTCTTTTGTATGAGGTTTCGGATCCCGAGCGTTTCGGGGTCGCCGAGCTTGACGCCGAAGGCAACGTCGTCGCGTTCGAGGAGAAGCCTGCCCAGCCCAAGAGCAACTTGATACCGATCGGTGTCTACTTCCTGCGCCCGAGCGCGTTCGAGGTAGTCAACACACTCGTCCCGTCTGGACGCGGCGAGCTGGAGATCACGGATCTCCTGAACCATTACCTGCCCGGCGACCTGTACGCCCCCAAGTTCGAGGGCCTCTGGACGGACGCCGGCACAGTCACTTCGCTAATCCGAGCCGCCGAGCTGGCCGAGCAGGAGTCCCGCTCCGGCCGTCTGCTGGCGCCACCATTGAGGCCCACTTCTTGAGCGCAGACAGCCACCCCAAGTTCCGCCGACTGCTCGTCACCGGCGGCGCCGGCTTCATCGGCTCCTGCTTCGTTCGCGACGTTCTTGCCCGTCGCGATGGCACGGAGATCATCGTCCTGGACAAGCTGACCTACGCGGGCAACCCGGCGAACCTGGCCCCGGTCGAGGCAGACGAGGAGCAGGCCGCCCGCTACAGGCTCGTCCAGGGAGACATCGCCGACGCAGCAGTCGTCGGGCCGCTGGTCGCCCAGGTGGACGCTGTCGTGAACTTTGCCGCGGAATCGCACGTAGATCGGTCGATCCTGGATCCAGAGGCGTTTCTGCGGACGGACGTCATGGGCGTTCATATCCTGCTGGAGGCATGCCGTATCGAGAAGGAGCGGGCCGCCAGGGGAGAACGCGAGGCCGCGCCCCGGTTCCTCCAGGTCTCCACGGACGAGGTGTATGGGTCGGTCGAAACCGGCGCCAGCCGGGAAGGCGATCGAATCGAGCCTCGCTCGCCGTACTCCGCCGCGAAGGCCGGGGGCGAGCTGCTCGTCCGCTCCTATTCCGTCACATACGGCATGGACGTGGTGGTTACTCGTGGCTCCAACACTTACGGCCCATACCATCACCCCGAGAAGCTCATCCCGCTCTTCATCACGAACGCCATCGACGACCAGCAGCTGCCGCTCTACGGCGACGGGCTCCAACGCCGCGACTGGCTCTACGTCGCCGACCACGCCGGGGCAATCGCCTTTGTGCTGGAGAACGGCATTGCCGGCGAGACCTACAACGTCTCCGGCGACAATGAGCGCACCAATCGGCAGGTGGTCGCAGCCCTCCTGGAAGACCTGGGCAAGCCCTGGTCGCTGGTCCGCCGGGTCGACGATCGAGCCGGCCACGACCGCCGCTACGCCATGGACGGTTCCAAGCTGACGGCTCTCGGTTATGTCAGCAAGATGCCGTTCGAGCAGGGCCTCGCCACAACGATCGACTGGTACCGGACGCACGAGGATTGGTGGCGCAGCATCAAGTCGG
>DASVJA010000181.1:0-17495 GCA_036386115.1 Candidatus Limnocylindrales bacterium | reverse complement strand
CTCGGGCCGGCCCTGGTATCGGGCGAGTTATCGCACATCTGGGTCTACGTTGCCGGCCCGATCCTGGGGGCAATCGCTGCCGCCATTACGTATCGATGGCTGCGAGCGGGGCAGTCGGACACAGCGGCGTGAACCCCCGCCCGACCAGATCTCCCGGCTACTTCACCACCAGCGAATACGCCTGGGTGGCGGTCTGGCCGCTGACGTTCGTGCCGTAGCACCACACATAGACGGTGAAGCTGAACGTGCCGGCGGAGGTGGGCGTTCCAGATATCTGAATCGTGTTGTCGGGCGCATCGGCCAGTGCGAGTGTCATGCCGGCGGGTAGAGCACCGTCCTGAACGGAGACGCCGCCGACAGGCGTCGCCGCCTGAGCGACGGTGATCGTGGCGGCATAGGAACTGCCAACCTGGGCGTCGGGCAGGGCCAAGGGCGAGAACTGAAGCGCCGATCGCGGCGTGCAGCCGAGCACTGCGACGAGTAGGACGGCGACGGCGATCGTGCCGCTGACGCCGGCTAGATGCCGGCGCACCCTGCCCAAGGTTCCGACGGTCAGGAACGCCTTGGCGTGCATGCCGCAAGACTAGCGCCAGTCGACCCAGCCGACAGGCTCAGGCGCGCCTCAGAACGCACCCGACTGTGTTGTCGCCGCCGGGAACTAGCCACGAGAAGGGCGTTGCGGAGCCTATCGCGATAGGCGATTATCGGAACCTACTGGAGGGGCTGCGCGTGAGACTCATGGGACGTTCTCCACGAGGTGAGGCTGCCGCGTACGTCGTCCGCTCGCCATACGGCGAGGCGCGCGCAGAGCTGCTATCTCGGCGGCCCGGCTCGGTGGACAACGTCTCGGCCGGGCCCTTCGGGCGCCTCTTCGCAGTCGTTGCCGACATGGGCCTCGAGATGGACCTCGTGAGCGTCTACGTGTTCGCGGACGGCACGATTGCGATCTACAACACCGGCGGGATCCACTCGACCGGCTTGCGTGGCGCGCCCAAGGTGTCCCAGGCGGCAGAGGCAATCCTGGAAGAGGTCGAGAAGACCCTGGGCGAGTTCTCTCCGGTCGAAGACATCGGCACGATCCCGCTACCCCGCCGGGGCCACTGCCAGATTCTGGCCCGAACTCTCGATGGGGACTTTGTCGCGTTCGATCAGTCGAACCCAAAGCACGGTCCGGTGGCTGTGCTTGCCGCCATGGCGCTGATCCTGACCAAACTCGCGCGGACGGTGCTCATCGAGGGGCTGGACCGTGTCGAGGCCGGCGAGGTGCGATACGCGGTGGCGCCCGAGTACCGGCGCATTCGGTCGACGCTGATGGACTGGCTTCCGGGGCCTGAGCGTCTCCCCGCGGCCGCTCGGGTTGCCGGCGTGGCCATGGAGTTCGGCGACGCGGCTACGGACACGGTAACGAGCCTGTTCGCCTTCGCCGACGACTCAACGAGTCTCTATCGCAGCGACGGGGCTCTAGTTGAAGGTCTGAGCGAAGTCCCCGGCATGGCTATTGCCGCCCGTGCGCTGCTCGCCTCGATCGAGGCGGCCCTGCCCGAGTTCAGGCCGGCGGAGCTGATCTCGCTGCCGCAGCCCGGACGCGTGCAATTCATGGCCCGCGCCAGGCTCGGCGGGTCGGGCGAGTGGACGAGGCTGTTGGCGATCACGAGCCGCGAGGCGCTGGCCGGCGGCAGGCATCCCCTCTCGGCCGCGTTCGATCAAGCAAACGAGGTGCTCCGGATCGCCGGCTGAGGCCAATCGACGTTGGCGATTCAGAAGCCGTTCGCGAAGCTCTCGGCACCGATCAGCTGGAGGATCGTGGTTCGAGTATCGGGGCAGGAAGCCTTGGTGAGGGTGTCCATTGCGGAGGCGTCCGGCAGCACGCGAGACGAATCCACCGCGATCCAGTTCGCATAGTCGATTGCAAGCACCGATATCGCCCCACCGGTGGACCCGGCCGCCTGGAGGGCCGGGGTCTCCGACACGAGAAACGCGCAGAGGGCCGTTCCATTGCCAGTGCCGTTGGGCGATTTCCCCGGCGCCCCGGCCGAGGGGAGGACGGAGGCTGGTGCCGAGGTCGGGGCCGCAGACTGACCGCCGCCCAAAGCCGACGAAGCGGTACTGCCGCCGCAGGCGGCGACTAGAAGACTCACGGCCAACGCGAGAGCAGGAATCGAGCGAGTCATGACTTATCCCCTTCTGGACTGCCTGTGGTCAGGGATGCTATCAACAGCACCGCCGTTGACGGGAGATACGCCCCTACAGACCCAGCGGCCGCAACGGGCCGGTGTGAGGGTATTCATCCTCGCGACCGGCCCAGTCCAGGCGTACCCTCGATGGCGTAGTGGCCGGAGCATCTTTGTGCGGCCGGCCATCAGCCCCTTCCCCGCCTGCCTCAGATGCGATCTGACATGCCGGAGAACCAGGGTGCCTGCTGCCGACCCGGCAGCGGTCCCTCCCGCACCCGAACACCAGAAAGGCTGCGGATCGAGCGGACACCCGGTCTACTCCGACACGCGGCGAAGGAGATCCAGCAATGGACATCAAGGTATTCGCTCCTCACAGAGCGGCAATCGCGGTGCTGATCCTGGGCATCGCGACCGCCGGCTGCGCCAATGGCGGTGCCGGAACCACTGCGGTTGCGAGCCCAACAGCGACCGTTCAGCCGAGCCAGGGTGCTTCGGCAAGCCCAACTCCGCTCGACTCTGCCGCGCTGAGCGAGATCGTCGTCACAGACCCGACGAATACCGCCCAAGCGGCCAGCATTGCTACCCCCACTACGGTCGGCTCGACGGGCGGAAATGCCACGCTCGCGGCCGGTGGTGGCGCAGCGGCCGGTGGCGGTTCCGCGGCCGGGCCGGCCTCCGTATCTCTTGGAACAGCCGGCAACTATGTACTTCTGTCGAAGGCAGGCATCTCGACGACCGGAACAACCAAGATCACCGGCGATATCGGGGTTAGCCCAATCGCCGCCAGCGCCATCACCGGATTCGGATTGGTCCTGGACAAGTCCGGCGCGTTCTCCAGGTCATCTGTGGTGGTGGGTAAGGTCCTTGCCGCCGATTACGCCGTCCCGACTCCCAGGTTGCTTACGACGGCCGTGATGGACATGCAAACGGCATACACGGACGCAGCAGGCCGGAAGGCCGGCGTGACTGAACTCGGCGCCGGAAACCTCGGCGGGCTGACGCTTGCCCCCGGCGTCTACAAGTGGAGTTCCAACGTCACGATCCCCACAAACGTCACTCTCTCCGGCGGCAAGAACGACGTCTGGATCTTCCAGATCGCCGGCAATCTCTCAACCAGCTCCGCCAAGCAGGTCATCCTCGCGGGCGGTGCACAGGCCAAGAACGTCTTCTGGCAGGTCGCCGGCTCAACGACTCTCGGAACCACCTCGACGTTCAACGGAACCATTCTGGACAAGACGAACATCGCGCTAAAGACGGGCGCAGTCTTGAACGGCCGAGCCCTGGCCCAGACAGCGATCACTCTCGACGCCAATATCCGACCGTAACGATCTCAGCCGGGCAATTCCCGACTAGCTCGCGCCGGCCACCCGGCGCTCCAGTAGCAGAGTCCATGCCTCCTCCGCGTCTCGAACGTCGCGGAGGAGGGACTCCGTCCGGCAACCAATCGCGGCAACTCGCTCGCCTCCGCCCAGACGTGCACCGCTTGCCTCAAACACGTCGAAAGCG
Organism: Candidatus Limnocylindrales bacterium; assembly: GCA_036386115.1. Lineage (GTDB taxonomy): Bacteria > Chloroflexota > Limnocylindria > Limnocylindrales > CSP1-4 > Fen-1039. The sequence goes on along the minus strand of DASVJA010000181.1, from coordinate 13,815 downwards.
CCATCGCTGACCACATCCGCCCAGGCATCGCGAATTCCGGCGCGCAATATCAGGAATGCGGCGCCTCGGCCGATCACGCGGTCGCGCAGGAACAACTCGCCCGCCGAGACCAACCTGGCGCGCTGATCAGTCGCGGCCGAGTCGCTGGAGAGAAGCTCCAGCAGATCGAAGAGCGGATGAAGCCATTTGCCTCCGTTCGTGTAGACGGGCGGAGGCGCCTCCCCGGCAACAGCCAGGGCCGAGAGTGGCCATAGGGCCATCGTGGCGCGCGGCGGCAGCGGAGGAATGATTGCCGGGATGTCCGCGACAGGGCCCTGCCCCGCGCTCATGCGCCCACAAAGGCGGCAGTTACCGCCTTGAGATGCTCCTGAATCGGCAGATGCTGGGGGCACAGCTCTTCGCACGCACCACATTCGGCGCAGACGTTCGCGCGCTCATCGACCGAGATCCAGGCGTAGTCGGCTTTGACCTGCGGGTCCTGCATGAACATGAAGTACAAGTTGTAGTGGGCGAAGTTGCCCGGGATGTCCACGCCCGATGGGCAGGGCATGCAATACCGGCAGGCCGTGCAGTCGATCCGGGTCTCGCCCCTATAGGCTGCCTCCGCCGCGTCGACGAGGACGCGCTCATCCGGCGTCAGGCCGCCGGCAGGTGCCGTGGACGCCGTTCGCAGGTTCTGCTCAACCTGCTCCATGGCCCCCATACCCGACAGCACGAGAGAAACCTCGGGCTGATCCCAGACCCAGCGGAACGCCCATTCTGCCGGCGTACGCCGCACGGCGGCGCCGTCCCAGACGGTTTGGACACTCGGTGGAATGCTGCGAGCCAGGCTTCCGCCGCGCAGCGGCTCCATGACGATCACGTCGAGGCCACGCTCCTTCGCGTAGCGCAAACCCTCCAGACCGGCCTGAAAGCCTCGGTCGAGGTAGTTGTACTGGATCTGGCAGAAGTCCCAGCTGCCCTCGTCGACGATCTGCTTGAAGACGGGCAACTCGTCGTGGAAGGAGAACCCGGCATGCTGGATCTTGCCCAATTTCTTGGCACGCTCCAGGAAGTCGAGGGCACCCAGGCGCTTGCAGGTCTCCCAGCTGCCGGCGTTCAGCGCGTGCAGAAGGTAGAAGTCGATGTGGTCGGTGCCGAGCCGCTCCAGCTGCGTATCCAGGTAGCGGTCGAAGTCGGCGGCCTCCTTCATCATCCAGACCGGCGACTTGGTGGCGATGAAGGTTCGATCACGATAGCCGTCCCGAAGGGCCTGCCCGACGATGCCTTCGCTCTCGCCTTTGTGATACGCCCAGGCCGTGTCCAGGTAGTTGACCCCACTGTCGATGGCGTAGCGGAGCATACGGACGGTCTCGGGGACGTCTACGGCGCCATCCGGCGCGCCACCTACCGTCGGCAGACGCATTGCCCCAAAGCCGAGCTGTGAAACGCGCTCTCCGGCGAGCGTGCGATAGAGCATCAGGGCCGAACTTCGTTGCGGCCTACGCCGACCCCTGCCCGATCCAGGAGACGGAGAACCGCGTAACCACCGAAACCCATCAGGGCAACGCCTGGGATGCCCAGCCGAAGAGCATCCAGCCCGGCCGAGACGGTGCCGCCGCGGGCCAGGTCAAACCCGAATCCGGCCAGCTGCATCGAGATCGCGGCGACCAGAAGCAACCAGGGATTGAGGCGCCCAGACCTGGCGGCGAGGACGGCCGCGATCGCCGCGATCAAGAGGGACTGCACCAGGACGGTGGGGAGCACCGCCGACGGCGGCATGCCGGTCAGGGTGAAGTTGAGTACCGGCGAGGCCAGTCCGGTAAGCGCCCCCGCCGTAAAGCCAAAGCGATACGCGGCAACAAGAGTGAAGAAGAAGATCGGCAGGAAAATCAAGCCGCCCTGCGGTATCGAATGCACGGCCATGGGGGCGATCAAGTTTCCGGCCGTGAAGACGGCAACAAAACCGTACAGCCGCAGGTCGCGCAGGCTAAGGACGGGATTCTGCATCGGGACGGAGGCGATGACGGACACGGAAGCTCCTCAGTAAGGTTCCCCGGATTGTATTCGGCGTGGACGCTTCCGGGCGGAATTCTTGAAACGGCGATCCTGCTCGGCGAGAATGGCGCCATGCTCCGACTGCTGAATGGTCGTCGCGGAGTTCGCGGGCCGAATGCCCGCGAGGCTGAGCCGTTTGCGCAGGCCGCGTTTCCACACGCTCACGTCCTGCGCACGGAGCCGGTTAAGACCGGAGGCGGCGATCTCTCGTCGCGGCTCTTCGTGGAGATCGGGCCGTCTCCGCTGCTCCTACGCGTCTACGCGGCGGATCCGGAGGCGTGTGCTCGCGAGGCAGCCGTGCTCCGGGCAATACCCCGCGTCGTGCCCGTTCCGGCGGTTTACGCATCGTCACTGCCGGCGAGCTCACGCTCGACCGCCTGCGTGCCCTCATCGATGCGACTCTGCTGCCCGACTGCTAGCCTGCGCAGCAACGGAGTCACGCGCGCGAGGTAAGGCTTGGATCGGGCAACGGTAGCGGTCGATCGCAATCGGTCGATCGGCAGAATCAATCGGCGGCTTTTCGGGTCATTCGTCGAGCATCTGGGCCGATGTGTGTACGGGGGCATCTACGATCCCGGCAACCCGCTCTCGGATGAGGATGGGTTCCGCGAGGACGTGGCCGCGCTGATCCGCGATCTCGGCGTGACCGCCGTCCGCTATCCGGGCGGGAATTTCGTCTCCGGATATCGATGGGAAGACGGCGTCGGGCCGCGGGAGGCCCGGCCGAGCCGGCTCAATCTAGCATGGCACCAGACCGACCCAAACAGCTTCGGCCTCCACGAGTTCATCGATTGGAGCACCAAGCTCGGCATCGAGCCGATTCTGGCAATCAACCTGGGCACGCGCGGGATCGAAGAGGCACTCGACCTGCTTGAGTACACGAACCACCTGGGCGGCACCACGATTTCCGACCGGCGGATCGCCAACGGCGCGGCGAGCCCGTTCGATGTGCGGATGTGGTGCCTGGGCAACGAACCGGACGGACCCTGGCAGCTTGGGCGCAAGACGGCCGTAGAGTACGGCCGGCTCGCGGCAGAGACCGCTCGCGGCTTCCGCCAGTTTGACGAAAAGCTGCAACTGGTGGTCAACGGCCAGACGGCGCCATGGCTCCCGAGTTCGGTCGACTGGGACCGGATCGTCCTCGAGGAGACCGTCGAGTTCGCCGACTACGTCGCGGTCCATATATATGTGGAAGAGGTCGAGCGCGACATCCAGACATTCCTGGCTTCCGGTGTGGAGCTGGACGGCGAGATCGAGCGGGCGATCGCCGCGGCGGACGCAGCAGCCGCGAAGCGCGGAATCGACCGCAAGGTCTCCGTGTCGGTCGACGAATGGGGCATCTCGCGCGACCACGACCCGAACCGGCCCAAGCCGCCGGATTGGCCGGTCGAGAGGCGGCTGGGCGAGTCCACCTACACGGCGGGTGACGCCGTCGTGACGGGCGCCCTGATCGTCTCGCTGCTCAACCACGCCGATCGGGTCACCTGCGCCTGCCAGTCGCTGCTCGTCAACGCCGGCGCCCCCATCCGCGCCGAAGCCGACTGCGTCTGGCGCTCGGCGACTTACCACCCGTTCCGTCTGGCCGCGCGCCACGCCAGAGGAACGGCTCTCCACGCCACGGTCGTTGCGCCGGAGATCGAGACACGCAAGTACGGCAGAGTCCCCGCCATAGACGCGGCAGTGACCCTGGATGAGGAGACCGGCGAGCTCGTCTTCTTCCTTGTGAACCGTAATGCCTCGGAGGCGGTGCGGACGAGCGTCCGGCTGAGGTCCTGGCCCGACGCGCGGCTGACGGAAGCCCTCGTCATCGGCGGTGGCGACCCCTGGGAGACGAGCACACGCGAACGCCCGGACGGCGTCGCACCGCGCAAGCTCGAAGAGGCAGCGCTCGACGGCGACTCGCTAGAGGTGACCCTGCCGGCGGCGTCGTGGAGCGTGGTGCGCCTGGCCACGGCCCTCCAGCGAGGATGACGGCCTCCTTCCGATCGCTGCCGGCCAGTCCCCGAATCCGCCCAATCCTGCTGCTTCTATGCCTCGGTCTGGTCTGGGGGATCCACTGGCCGGTCACCAAGATCGGGCTGCGCGATCTGCCGCCGTTCACATATGGAGCCCTTCGGGTGGCTACCGGGCTGGCGGTCGTGGTCGGCGTTCTGGCCGCCCGCCGCGGGCTATCCTTTCCGGACCGGCGGGATTTTCCGGTCGTGGCCTCTGTTGGGCTGGGTCAGATGGCCTTCGGGATTGCGGCCATGAACCTGGCCCTTCCGCTCGTGGCGGCCGGGCGGTCTTCGATCCTCGTGTATACGATGCCGCTCTGGGTGGGCCTCTTCCAGCTCTCGAGCCTTCGCACGGGGGCTCGGCAGCAAGTCCTGGGATTGTTGATCGGCCTGTCCGGGATCGGCCTGCTGCTCAGCCCGCAATCGATCGACTGGGGTTCTCAGGGCCAGTTAGCGGGCAGCGCGGTCCTCCTGGCCAGCGCCGCAGTCTGGGCGGCAACGACAATCCATCTGCGCCAACACGAATGGCACGGCACCCCATTCAATTTGATGCCGTGGCAACTCATCGTCGCGTTGGTGCCGTTGGCTGTGCTGGCCGTAGTCATCGAAGGCGGGCGATCCATCCATTGGGAACCGACCGCCATCGCGGCCGTCATCTACAGCGGCCCGCTCGCGACGGCTCTTGCGTTCTGGCTCACCCAGTCCGTCTCTAGGTCGCTCAGCCCGCTGGCAACCACCATGGGTTTCCTGACGGTACCCGTGGTCGGCCTGGTGGCATCCTGGGTCATGCTCGGCGAACCGCTGACGATGCTCGACTTCGCCGGTGCACTGGCGACGATGGCCGGCATCGTCGTCGTGTCCGCGTCTTCGCGCGATCGGCGCCGGGATGCGAACCTCTCTAGCCCCAGCTGACCCTCACCGGCCCCCCGACACCCGGCAGTGGCAGCGACCCTGCTTCCTCCTCCACGGCGTGGCGCTCCCCCGGCGAGAACCGGCGCCACGCCCAAATCGTGATTGTCGCCCCGGCCCGCCGCCATGTGCCGGCAACCTCACCTGCGACGAGCAGGGCGCCGGGCCATACACGGGGAGTCCACAACTCGCTCCGATGCCCGGCATCGGGCACCAGGAGTTCACGGTCGGCTCCCTGGAGAAGCCAGTACGCGTCCCCGCTGGGCAGAAGCCGCGCAGGTGCGACACCCTCGCCCGGCGCCCTAAACGCCGGCTCGTCCGAGGACAGGATCCAGGCTTTGCCCATCGGCGTGCGAACCGGGGAAATGGATCCGGCGAGCGCCGCGAAAGCCGCCCTGGCTGGTGTGGGTCTGATCCCGGCCCACTCCCCGAAAGCCTCGGGCGTGGTGGGGCCAAAGATTTGGAGGTGCCGGCGCGCCAGCTCGAGACGAGCCTCACCCGGGTCCATCGCCGGGCTAGGCACCGTCCAGACTGTCGGCCGTCCGGCGCCCTCCCACCGGATCAGGACGCGACCGGTCGGGGCGGCGTACCGGAGGAAATTCGGATTGACGCCGAGACCGTGGCCCGCCTCCCCGTAGCTCATCCGACGGCCGTCGAGGAAGTCCTCCAGGCGAGTCGCGACATCCTCGGCGCGCTGCCGACGCCCGGCATCGTCCGGCAGCCGTCCCAGCGAGAAGACAGCAAGGTCGTCGGCGACCACGACATATGCGCTGAAGCGCGGTCCCCACAGCTGAACCAGGGAGGGGTCCTCCCACGCGGACGAGGCGGTTCCGGCCACACGCGCATGAATGGAAAGAAGCGCCGCGCGGGGCATGCTGTCCTGCAAGCCTGCCCACGCCGCCCGCCGAAGCGACTCGTCGCCGAAGGGAAGCCGGTCGTTGAGCCCACCCACGCTCCTGCGGTGAGTCAGGATCTGCTCTCGCGTAAGTTCGAGCCGGGTAGTCGGAGATGCGGTCACGCCGCGCAGCCTACCGGCGCTCCGCGGGCCGGTCCACTCCGGGATCGGAGCGTGGGCTAAGCTGGCCATCTCCAAGTTCTCCAGTCGTCCGAACAATTCCGAAAGCCAATCCTTGCCAGAATCAACCGCCGACCCAGCGCCGCTCGTGCCCGCTCCCAGTACGGTCCTGCGCGCCGACTGCGAGAAATGCTGCGGGCTCTGTTGCGTGGCGCCGGCCTTTCTCGCCTCCTCGGACTTTGCAATCAACAAATCCGCCGGCCAGCCGTGCCCCAATCTTCAGCGGGACTTTCGTTGCGAAATCCACTCCAAGTTGAGGGAGTCCGGGTTCGCGGGCTGTGTCGCCTACGACTGTTTCGGCGCAGGGCAACGAGTCACCCAGGAGACGTTTGGCGGGGCCAACTGGCGGAGAATCCCCAAGATCACGGGGCAGATGTTCGCGGTCTACTTCGTGGTGCGCCAGCTCCACGAATTGCTGTGGTACCTGACTGAAGCGCTCGCGCTGCCGGCTACGCGGCCGCTCCACGCGGAACTGCGGGCGGCCATCACCGAAACTGACGATCTGGCTCGCAGTGGCGTTGAAGCGTTGAGCGTCCTGGACCCGACGATCCATAGGTCGAGCGTGAACGAACTGCTGAGAAGGGCAAGCACCCTGGCCCGGGCAGTATCTCGAGGGCCCGCCGTCGATCGGCGCGGCGCAGACCTCATCGGGGCCGACCTCCGGGCCATCGACCTCCGCGCCGCCGATCTTCGCGGCGCGAGCCTGATCGGCGCCAACCTGCGCGGGTCGCGCCTGACCCTGACCGACGTGACCGGAGCCGATCTTCGCGGCGCCGACATCTCAGGGGCGGACCTTGCCGGCGCGCTGTTCCTGACGCAATCCCAGGTCGAGTCGGCGCGTGGCGATCGCACGACCACGCTACCGCCGGCTCTGACGCGGCCCGTTCATTGGAGCTGAGACCCCTACGCATCCATCCGTGCCGCGGACGCCGCCCCGAAGCCGATAAGGCGCCGATATGACCCGAGGCGCACGCCTAATGCCCCCGCATTCTGTACACTCGGTCCGTGGCAACTGACATCATCGACCCAGATCAGGACACGGGCTCGGCTGGTCCGTTGACGATCGCGCACATAGCCCGCCGGGCGGGCGTGTCCGTGCCGACCGTGTCCAAGGTCATCAACGGACGCACCGACGTTTCGGCTCAGACGCGCCAGAGAGTTGAGGCCGTTATCCGCGAGGAGGGGTACTCCCCATCTCGGCGGAGATCACGCGGCGCGCCGTTGCTGGAGCTTGCCTTCCGTGAGTTCGAGAGCGAGTGGGCGGGAGAATTTATCAAGGGCGCCGGACGAGTGGCGGCCCAGAATGACCTTGGGCTCGTTATCTCTGAGACGCAAGGCGGCGAGCCGCCGAGTCGCGGCTGGATCGAGGATGTGCTGGCGCGCCGCCCGACCGGAGTGATTCTGGTGCTATCGCACCTCGACGACGGAGTCCGGACCCAGCTTCGATCTCGAGGCATTCCGCTCGTGGTCGTGGACCCGACGGGGGAACCACTGCACGACACTCCGTCGGTTGGGGCAACGAACTGGAGCGGCGGCCTGACGGCCACGAGACACCTGCTTGAGCTTGGCCACCGACGTATCGGCGTGATCGCCGGCCCGGAGAACCTCCTGTGCAGTCGAGCGCGCCTGGATGGATATCGGGCGGCAATGGACGCCGCAGGCGCCAAAATCAACCCCAGGCTGATTCGCCACGGCAACTTCTTCGTCAACGAAGCGATTCAAGAAGCCCTGCTGCTGCTGAACCTCCCGCCTTCCGAAAGGCCGACGGCGATATTCGCGTTGAACGACCAGCAGGCGCTGGGCGTGTACCTGGCGGCCCGAGAGCTCGGCCTACACATCCCCGACGACCTTAGCGTGGTCGGCTTCGACGACATCCCCACAGCCCGATGGGCGAACCCGCCTTTGACCACAGTAAACCAGCCCCTGGTTCAGATGGCCGAGGCTGCCGCACAGCTGGTAATTCGCCTGGCCGCCGGCGAGCACCCTCTAGAGACCCGCATCGAGCTCGCCACCGCTTTGGTCGTGCGCTCAAGCACTGCCCCGCTCCGAAGCTGACGGTAGACGGCCGCCCAACTGCCATGCTTGGAGCGACCGCACTTCGACGCGGTGCGGACACGAGAAGGACAGGCGACAAACAGTCGCTGCGCTGCGCCCTATCTGACCTCGACGCCAATGGCGAACAGGGCCACGAGGCGTTCGGACAGTTGGGCGTCGAACTCGATGCGATGTCCGGCTCGGAACAGCAGCGTTCCGGAGATGGCGTCCAGCAGCAGATCGAGATCCGCGTCCGGGCGAAACTCGCCGCTCACCTTGGCCCGCTGGGCAACGGCAATTCGGGCGCGTCGAAGCGGCTCGAATACCTCGGCCACATATCGCAGGCCCAACTCGGTACCCCTCGCCGCCTCGTCGATTAGCATGGCGGAGGCGACCACATAGGCCGGATTACTCAACTGCTCGACTCGGCTGTCGATGAGCCAGCCGAGCGTGCCGCTGACTCCAATCGGGGGGCTGCCGGGGTTCAGCAGGCAATTCGCGGCGTCCAGGATAAGGTTCTCCCTGGTCCCATGGCGGCGATAGATGCTCGACTTCGAGCAGCCGACTTCACGGGCCACCTGCACCACTGAGAATCCCGCCGTACCGCGCTGGACAAGAACTTTCAGGGCGGCCTGGGCGATGCCGACATCCAGCCTCTTGGACCTGCCGCGGCCGCGATGTCGCGCCGGCTCAACCGAGACTCCGTCCGCCGGGCTCATCATGCCCCTCGGGCGGCGTGCATGGCGAATGACGTGAGAGGCATATGATCACCCTGAAGCACGCAGACGAGCGCCGTCAAGCAGGAAGTGGTCCGGTGGGCGTCGGCTACCCGAGACGAACACGTCTGGGGTAGGCGAAATCGGCGCTTCCGCCCATTCTGGCATGGGTCGTCGGCAGTCAAGCGGCCGCTCCACGAGGGACAAAGATGGAAATTGACCTGAGGCCACGTAAACGAATCGGGCTGGTGGCACACGACAACAAGAAGCAAGATCTGATCGAGTGGGCTCGCTACAACCGGGCCATGCTCGACGCCCACGACCTGGTCGCGACCGGCACTACCGGAACCATGCTCCAGCGGGAACTCGACCTGCCGGTGACCTGCCTCCAGTCCGGACCGTTGGGCGGCGACCTTCAGATCGGGGCGATGATTGCCGATGGCAACATCGACTTCCTGGTCTTCTTCTGGGATCCGCTGGAGCCGCAGCCGCACGACACGGACGTCAAATCGCTCCTCCGCGTCGCGGTGGTATGGAACATCCCGGTAGCCTGCGACCGGGCCTCGGCCGACTTCATCTTCTCCTCCCCCTTGATGACCGGCTTGTATGAACGCACTGTGCCGGACTACACGGCCCATAACGACCGCGAGATAGTCGTGACCGAAGAGGTTGGCACGGCCGACTGGAATACCACGTCCTAGAACAGAGGACGCCGCCCGAAGTTGCGGCGAATCGGATTGGTGTTCAGCGACGCCAGCACGGTCAGGTTCACGACTACCCCGATGACGTCGAGGAGATTCAGGCCCCAGAAGATCGCGTTGGCCAGGATCAAGACGGTCAGGACCGCGCTGAGCACATGGGCCGCGACCCAGGCAATCGACCGCATCTTCCAGATGCCGACGATCAGCACAATACCGGCGCCGGACCCCACAAAGAAGGCCAGGCCGTCTACCAGGTCTATGCAGCTGTAGCCGAAGTCGCCGTATGCGAAGTCGCTAACGGTCCCGAAGAACAAACCCAATGCTACCCAGATCCCGACGGCTGCAATACCGGCTTCAACGAATGCGAGCAGGATGATCCCGATCGGCTTGGAAATGCTTGTTCCTGCCGTGGTGTGGGCAGCGTACGGAGTAGGGCCATAGCCGACCGGCGGGGCGCCGTACCAACCCGGTGCCGGCGGAGCCATCGGCGCGGGCTGAGCCATCGGCGCGGGGGGAGCCATCGGCGCCGTCTGCCCGGGAGACATAAACGCCAGGCCGCAATTGAAGCAGGCGCTCGCCGTCGCCCAGCATCGAGCACCGCAGCGCCCACACACCACAACGTCAACCAACGGACACCTTCCCTGCAATCCGACCCGAGCCTTCGGCCGGTGAAAGATCTCGCCGGCAAGCCCCTGGAGATCCTAGCGGCTGGGCCGGCTCTCCGTCGGGCGGTTAATTGCGCCGGCAACTGTGGCCGTGAGGGGAGACCGGAACGTCTCGACTGCAGTCGAGTCCATCGCCGCCGTCTCCGAGGAGAACTCGGCCTCGGCCGAACAGGTCAGCGCCGCGACCGAGGAGCTCAGCGCCCAGGCCACCGAAGTCGTGACGTCGGCGGCCTCCCTCGCCAGGATGGCCGCGCGACTGGACGAGCTTCTCAGCGCGTTCCAATTCTCCGAGCCGGCGGTGGTTGGGCATGGGCACCCGGGTGCCGTGGTGGAGATGCGTCGATCCCGGGCGGCATTGTCGTTCCGGGTTCATCGAGCCCACGAGCTCCCCGACCGACAACACGATACGATGATCAAAAGGAAGACAGACCCCGAAAGGCCGTCCGCGCACGGGAGACACGCCACAGTGAGTTCAATCAACATCGAGATCCGGGACTCGGTCGCCTGGATCACGCTGGCCAGCCCGCCCGTGAACGCGCTGAGCATGACCCTGATCGATGACCTGTCCGAGGCGCTCGTCCAGTACCGGCCGCCGGATGTCCGAGTCGTCGTCATCCGAGCGGCGGCCGGATCCAAGGTCTTCTCCGCCGGACACGACGTTCATGAACTGCCGACGAACGGACGTGATCCGCTCACTTACAACGATCCGCTTCGCAAAGTCATCCGCAACGTCGAGACCTACCCGGCTCCGATCATCGCCATGGTCGAGGGCTCCGTGTGGGGCGGCGCCTGCGAGCTCGTCCTCTCCTGCGATCTCGTTGTCGCCGGCAGCGATGTGACCTTTGCCCTGACCCCCGCGCGTCTGGGCGTCCCGTACAACCTGTCGGGCACGCTCAACTTCATGAAAGTCGCGGACATGCACTTCCTCAAGGAGATGCTGTTCGCCGCCCGGCCGATACCGGCCACCCGAATGGCCGGCTACGGTGTCGTCAACTCGGTCGTTCCGGTAGATCAGCTGGAAGCCTCGGTCGCCGCTCTGGCCAAAGACATTGCGGCGCTCTCGCCACTGGTTCACCGAATCATGAAGGAAGAGCTGCGAGTCCTCGCCAACGCCCAGCCCCTGACGCCGGAAGCGTACGAACGTATTCAGGCGTTACGTCGCGAGGTCTACGACAGCGACGATTACCAGGAAGGCATCAAGGCGTTCAAGGAGAAGAGGCGCCCGGACTTCCAGGGCACTTAAGCTCGGCGGCGAGTCGCGCGGCCGCTACTCGCGGGCCGGCTCGCCGGCCATGGCCCGGCGCATCTCGGCGAGATCGATCTTCGTCATACCCAGCATAGCCTCCATCGCCCGTCGCGCCCGCTCTGGGCCCGGATCTCCGAGCATGACGCCCATCTCGCGCGGAACGATCTGCCACGATAGCCCGAATCGATCCTTGAGCCAGCCGCACCTGCCCGGCGAACCGCCGCCGGCCGTCAGGACCGCCCACAAGCGATCCACTTCGGCCTGGTCGTCGCAATCGATCACGAACGAAACCGCCTCGGTGAACGGAAACTCCGGACCGCCGTTGAGGGCGGTGAATCGCTGCCCCGCTACCGTGAAGTTGACGACGAGCACGCCTCCGGCCGGCGTTGAAGGATTGTCCGCGGGCGAGCGGAAGACTTCCTCGATGCGGCTTTCCGGCAGCAGCGAGACGTAGAAGCTGGCGGCCTCTTCCGCGTTATTGTCAAACCAGAGGCTGGGTGTGATCTTCGGCGTGGTGCGAACCTCCGAGTCGAGCATAGGCGGTACGTGGCGAGATCCGGAGCGGGCCGCGCCCTAGGACCGGGCCGCGCGACGCGGGCAGCACAAGCCTGCCAAGATCCACCCATGAAGCAGACGCTGTTGCCGTGACCCGCCGGGGACTGATTCTCTTCGGAGTAATGGGCCTGATCTGGGGCATCCCATACCTCTTCATCAGAGTCGCCGTGGCGGAGATATCACCGGCCACACTGGTATTCGGCCGGACATTCATTGCCGCCCTAATCCTTCTGCCGATCGCTTTGCTTCGGACGGACTTCCGGGCGGTCCTGGCGAAGTGGCGATGGGTCGCCGCATTTGCCGTCGCGGAGATGGCCATTCCGTGGGTACTCCTCGGCTCCGCAGAACAGCACATCACGAGTTCTCTGGCTGGGCTTCTCGTTGCCGGAGTGCCGCTGGTCGCCACCGTGCTCGCCTTCGCGACCGGCGGGCTCGACCGGATCGAGAAGAGCGGCTTTGCTGGGCTCGTCCTTGGCATCGTCGGCGTCGCCGCTATCGTCGGCACAAACCTGGGTTCATCGAGTTGGCTCGCCCTGGCGGCGATGGCGTTCGTCGTGGCAGGCTATGCCATCGGGCCGGCCATCCTCGCGCGCCGCCTGGGCGGTCTATCTACTGTGGCGGTAATGGCGCTCTCCTTGTCTCTATGCGCGCTGCTCTACGCCCCGATTGCAGTGCTGCAGCGCCCGGCGGTCCTTCCCGGTGTCCACGTCCTTGGTGCCGTCGTGGTCCTCGGCGTCGTCTGCACCGCGGCCGCGTTCTTGTTGTTCTGGAAGCTGATCGACGAAGTAGGCCCGGTTCGGTCGACGGTCGTTACGTACTTGAATCCGGCGGTCGCGGCGCTGCTCGGGGTCGCCGTACTCGGCGAGTCGTTCACGCCAGTCATGGCGGCCGGATTTGGGCTCGTGATCCTGGGTTCCGTGCTGGCGACGCGCCCTGTGGCATCAAGCTAGTGCACAGAACGGCCGACATCCGACATTAGGGGCATTTACGCTGCGCGGCGAGAGGTGCAGTCCGTCGCGCCGACACGCGCAGGCGGCGATCGCACCCAGTCCGGGCTAAGTGGCCGCAGGCCGAGCACAAGGCCACAAGCCAGCACGGGTGCTTATAGATGACTCTCAGGACGCTATTTGTGGACCCAAGCGCCGGCGAGAAGATCTGGGCGTACCCGAGCGTCTACGACCAGTACCGTGAACGCTTCCAGGGCCATCGCCGCCGCATTGCCGCCTATCGCCAGTCACCACCGCGGCTCTTCGTCCTGCTTTGCATCGTCATGGTCGACTGCGCGGTCGGCCCGTTCGTGGCCCTGCTTGCCCGCGTCGCCTCCGGGCCCCGCGGCTGCTGGTCTACAACGTTGTCACGGGGGGTCTCTTCGTACCCCTCTTCTGGCTCTCCGGATGCCACCGGGACCGGGCCAAATCGTTCTCGTGGAGAACACGGACCTTCTTCGTCTGCGCCCGATGCACAGGCATTCTTCTAGGGTATGCCGTCTTCGTGGTCCTATTCGTCAGCGGCTTCGCCCAGGCCAACCTGGCCATCGGCGTCCTCCTGAACGTCCCCGCCTACATCGACGGCACCGTTCAGGCGCTCGACATCCGGCAGAGCAACAACAAGCGGCGCCTCGTCACTGGCGTCATGAGCGGGGTCGGGCAAGTCATGGCCTACGGCTGGTGCTTCCAGCTCGCCTGGCAGGTCGCACGCCAGTTGCTGGGCATCCACGACTGACCGTCGATTTCGACGCATGGGTGCGGCTCTGAGAAGCTAACCTTCACCCGGCCCAAGGTGTTCGTCGCGGAACAAGGACCCATTTGGGCCCGTGACCATGTACCCATTGCGCGAGAGCCCCACAAGCCGAGACTGGGCCGCGCACCCAGACAGTGAGGTTC
>DASVJA010000180.1:0-6108 GCA_036386115.1 Candidatus Limnocylindrales bacterium | reverse complement strand
TTTCGCTAGTCCACCTCCTTCACCGCCCCGATGGCATTGGTGCCACAACGGACAGCGGCGCTGCTATCGAAATAGGGTAGGTCAAGAAACTCGCGACGGGAAGCGGGTAACAGGTGCCGACTCCGTCACGAAACGGGAAGGTTGAGATCATCCGACCCACCAGTCGCCCATGTTCCACTCTCCGGCAGAAAAGGTCGGGTTGCCGACGAAGTTGTGGAGCTTGGGGTTCACGAGCCACACGTCCTTGCGGAAGTAGAGCGGCAACTCATAGGTGTTTCGGTCAGACCCATATAGATCCTGCACTGCAAACATTGCGTCACGAACCTTCGAAAGGTTCACTGTCGAGGCGATAGTTTCGTAGGCCGCATCCAAGGCAGGGAGACTGACCCGGCTGATGTTCTCGCCATCGTGCAGAGGTGTGGTCCCCGGGATCTGGCTCGAGTGGTAAATGCGGTAACCCGAGAGCGGGTCGAAGGATACACGGTAGGTGAACTCGGCCACGTCGAAGTTGCCGCGTCGGAGGTTGCACTGCGTATTCGCCTTAGTCTGATCCCACAGGCCAAAGACATCGGAGTCCGGCCTCGTGACGACGGTGGCCTTAATACCAATGGCTCCAAGCTGCTGAGATATCAGATTGAGCGAGTCGAGCCGAAACTGGCGGGTGGTAGTGCACAGGTTGACGGTGAGCGGCTTGCCGGCCTTCACGAGATAACCATCCGCTCCCTTCACCCAACCGGCGTTGGCGAGGATCGTGTAGGCGGTCGCGGCGTCTGCCTTGTTAGAGCCGCCGATGTCCTTGTAGTACCACGACTGCGGCGATACGTAGTTGTTGGTTACGTCGACAAATCCGCCAAGCGGGCCCTTGGCTATTGCCTGCCGATCCGTAGCCAGCTTGATGGCCTGGATGATGTAAGAAGCGTCGTCAGGGTACTTGGTGGCGAAGCTCGCGTTGTTGAATGCAAGCAACTCGTAGGTCATCGAGTCTTGAGCGACGATCTTGGAGGAGTCCGTTCCGGCCAACGCAGACTCGTTGAGGTTGGTGAGGCCGTTGCCTACGTCGTAGTCCCCACCAGCAAAACCGTTGATCATCGTGCCGACATCACCGTAATAGCGCCACGTCACCGATGTCAGCCACGGCGCGTGGCCCCCGATACTCTCCCACTTGGGGTTGGGCTTGAGGTTGATCTTGGCGTTGGCCTCCACGGAGACGGGGATATAGGGGCCGCTGTATACGCCGCTGCCCAGGTTGGACATCGGGAACAACTTCGACTGGGCGTCTTTGACCGGGACCGTGGTGATGTAGTGGGCCGGTAGCAGCGGCGAGACAAGAGAGAGGTAGCCTTCGTAGATTTTGGAAAAGTGCATCACGCAATCGATGCCCGCCCCGCCATCCACGCCGCTGACGTCCTGCCAGCCGATGGTTCCCTCGGCCAGGCCGTGGTTGTCCTTGTCCAGAATCCAACGCCAGGTAGTGGCGATGTCGTCGCAGGTGATCGGCTGCCCGTCCGACCACTGCATCCCGGGTCGGAGCTTCCAGTTGACATCCATCCCTTCGCCGTTCAGGACCACTTCCCCGTTATCCAGAGTCGGGACATTGAGGGCCAGATCGGGAACGTACTTGAGATCCGGCGTGACGGTCAGAAGCCCGTCGAACATGCTGTCTGAGACTTCCATGTCCGTCGGATTAAGGGCGTAGTACGGATTGACGGTGTCCGGGAATTGCGACTCGCCCAGGACTACTTTGCCGGTCGTGTTGGTTGCCGTCACGGCCTTGTAGGTGCTGTCCGTGAGTCCGTTTGTCTGCGCAATCGCCGACGCAGGCGCCTTCGAAGCGAAGGCAACCGGCACGAACGCCGAGGCCGACGGCGAACCCGACGATTGACCGCATGCGCTCGCCGCGAACACCGCGACGATCAGTAAGCCGGTCAGGCGCCTACGCATCCAGGCAGCTCCAATAACGTACGAGCCCGAGAACCGAGGCTGAGGCCTCCGGCATGTCGCCCTCCAGTCGGAAACGAAGTAGATCTCCCGGGACTTCCGCTTGGAGCAAGGGCTGGGCTGGTTGTGACTGGACCGTACTATGCCCAGGCACCGAGATAGTGTCAAACGTGACGTGTCCGACTATGCGTTCGGGTAGTGGCCGTCGAAGTTGAGTTGCCTCGGCGCAACCCCAGTGCTCCAATTTGTAACCAAAAATAGCGGCGTGACGCGGCCCTGGGCGATTTGTCGGCTACAAATCACAAGGCGGCTCCGGCTGGCGCCCGTACTCAATCCGGGCAAGGCGTCTGACTACCGGTCATCGCCCGCCACCTGAGATTAGGTTGGCGAGCGGCCATCGTCTCGTCCAGTCGGCGGACCGGCGAACTATGCGGGGCCGAGTGAAGAAGTTCCGGATCGACGTGGGCTTCATTCACAATCGACCGCATTGCTTCAACGAAGGCATCGAGGGTTTCCAGCGACTCCGTCTCCGTTGGCTCTATCAGCAGCGCCTCTTCGACGGTCAGAGGGAAGTAGATCGTCGGCGGGTGAATTCCGTAGTCGGTCAGCCTCTTGGCAATGTCCAGAGTTCGGATTCCGGTTTCGGCCTTAAGCGTGGCCGCCGACGCTACGAACTCGTGCATGCAGGGTCTGGAGAACGGGACGTCCAGCACGTCCGAGATCCGAGTCTTCAGGTAGTTGGCCGCCAGGACCGCGTCGTCGCTGACCTGCGCCAGGCCGGTTGCGCCGTGCGCGCGAATGTATGCGTAGGCTCGGATAAGGACGCCGGTGTTCCCTGCAAACGCGCGAACGCGGCCGATGCTGGAGGGCCGCTCACCGGGAGTCTCCAGTCGGAACCGACCGTCCGGGTCGCGCAAGACTCGCGGCGACGGAAGGAACGGCAGCAGCCGCTCCCCCACTCCCACGGGGCCAGCGCCGGGGCCTCCACCGCCGTGGGGCGTCGAGAACGTCTTGTGGACGTTGATGTGCATCACGTCGAAGCCCGCCACGCCCGGCTTGAAGCGACCCATGATGGCATTGAGGTTGGCGCCGTCCATGTAGGCCAATGCTCCCGCGGCATGAACCGCCTCGAGCAACTCGCCCAGCCGCGACTCAAATAGGCCCAGCGTGGACGGGTTCGTGATCATGATCGCGGCCGTCCGCGGCCCGAGCGCCGCCCGGAAAGCGGCGACATCCACGCCGCCGTCGGCGGCCGATGGGATTGTCACGGTCTTGAAGCCGGCCATCGACGCCGTCGCCGGGTTTGTACCGTGCGCGGAGTCCGGAACGAGGACCTCACACCGTTCCGTGTCACCGCGGCTCTGGTGGTATGCCCGGATCATCAAAATCCCGGTCAGCTCGCCGTGAGCACCGGCGGCGGGTTGAAGCGTCACGGCCTTCATACCGCCGATTTCGGCCAACGCCGACTCTAGCTCCCAGAGCAGCTCAAGAGTGCCCTGGGCCAGCTCGTCCGGAGCGAATGGATGCAGGCCGCTGAATCCGGGCAGGCGAGCGGCCCACTCGTCCACCTTGGGGTTGTACTTCATGGTGCACGACCCAAGCGGATAGAAGCCCCCATCGACCGAGTAATTGAGCGTGCTCAGGTTGACGTAGTGGCGGGCCAACTCCGGTTCTGAGACCTCCGGGAGCCGCGCGCCTTGGGCCCGTAACTGGGACGTCGGAATACGCGCCAGGGCATCCTTGGGCGGATGCGGAACCTTGCCGCCTCCGCGCCCCGGCCTAGAACGCTCGAAGAGCGTGGGGCCCATGCGATTGTCTGAGGGCGTCATCGGGCGACTCCCGACAACTCTGCCCGCAAGGCCGTCGCGAATGCGGCAATTTCCGCCGATGTGGTTACTTCCGTGGCGCATACCAACAGCCCGTCCGCCAGGGACGGGTCATCCGGAATGACGCGGGCGAGCGGCAGGCCCGCCAGGATGCCGCGGCCGATCAGACGGGCGTGGACGGCCAGGGCCTGCGGGACCCGGACGGCGAACTCGTTGAGATAGGCCCCAAGATGCAGACGCGGCGCACCGGCGGCAGCCAGTGCCTCGGCCAGCTCAGAGGCGCGCGCGGCGCCGAGGGCGGCAACGTCACTCAGGCCGTGCGGCCCAATTGCGGCCAGGTAGATAGATGCCGCCAGCGCGCACAGGGCCTGATTCGTGCAGATGTTGCTGGAGGCCTTCTCACGACGGATGTCCTGCTCGCGCGCGCGCAGCGTCATCACGAACGCCCGGCGGCCGTCCACATCCGTGGTGATACCCACGAGCCTCCCCGGAAGGCCCCGGACCAGGGCCTCGCGGCAGGCCAGGATGCCAAGGTACGGACCGCCGTATGAGAGCGGTAGCCCGAGAGACTGACCGTCTCCGGCGGCAATGTCGGCTCCGTACTCCCCGGGCGTCGCCAACACAGCCAGAGAGACAGGCTCCACCACCGAAACGAAGAGAGCGCCGGCCGCATGAGCGAGCCGGCCGATCTCGGCCATCGGTTCGAGAAGGCCCAGAAAGTTGGGATTGGCGACGACGACGCCGGCAATCGGGTGGTCCGTGTCGGCGAGCATCCGCTCTAGCACGACCAGGTCGGTGGTGCCCGCCGCCGGCCCTTCGGCAACCAATGGAATCTCGTCGGCGACCAGCGAGGCGCCGCCAAAGTACGTGCAAACGGTCTCGCGGTAGTGCGGGTGCACCCCGTGGCTGACCAAAACCCGCTCTCGCCTCG
Source organism: Candidatus Limnocylindrales bacterium (assembly GCA_036386115.1). Lineage (GTDB taxonomy): Bacteria > Chloroflexota > Limnocylindria > Limnocylindrales > CSP1-4 > Fen-1039. The sequence continues at coordinate 1,413 of DASVJA010000180.1, read as the reverse complement.
TCGCCCGGCAGGTCATCAAGGCGGCCTCAGCCGTGGCCGTGGCGCCGTCGTAGTGCGAAGCGGAGACCACATCCAGCCCCGTCAGCTCGGCCATGAGCGACTGGTATTCGTAAATGGTCTGCAGAGTGCCCTGGCTGATCTCGGGCTGGTACGGCGTGTAGGCGGTGTAGAACTCGCTCCTCAGCAGCATCTGATCTACCACCGCGGGCGTGTAGTGGCGATACGCGCCGGCCCCCAGGAAGCTGCTCAGGTCGACACGATTGCGGTTCGAAAGGCCGGTCAACCTGGCCGCGAGCTCGGACTCGGAGTCCGGCGCCGGAAGTTCCAGACCGGACGATCTGAGCGACTCGGGGATGTCGGCGAACAGGTCGTCAACCGAGTCGACTCCTATTGCCGCGAGCATCAGGGCTCGATCCTGGGAGGTATGCGGGCCGTAGGCCATAGATCAGGCTTCCGCCGTCAAGGCATCGTAAGCCGCGGCATCCAGCAGGCCATCCACCTCGGAAAGGTCTGCGATCTTGATCCGAAGCATCCAACCCTTGCCGAACGGATCGCTGTTGATCAGCTCCGGCGTGCCGGACAGCTCAGAGTTGGTCTCGACAACATCTCCGGTCAGCGGTGCAAAGAGATCGCTCACGGCCTTGACCGACTCGATGACGCCGATGGCGGCGGACTGGGCAATGGTCCGACCGACCTCCGGAAGCTCCACGAAAACGACGTCCCCGAGTTCATGGGCGGCATAATCCGTGATTCCGACTACCGCCACGCCGCCCTCGACGCGGACCCACTCGTGTTCTTTGGTATAGCGCAGATCCTGAGGCACCATTTCCGTTGAGTCCTCCCTGTGGCTACCGGCCGGCGTCAACCGGCTTTCGGCGGCCGCTTGTAGAAGGGCAGGGGCACGACCTCGGCCTCGACCCGCTGATCTCGAATCCGAACGCTCACTATCGTACCGGGCTCCGCGTCGGAAGGCGTCACGTAAGCCATGGCGATCGGAACTTCAAGTGTCGGGGACAGTGTGCCGCTCGTGATCACGCCGGTGCGTCGATCGCCGACGAATACCTCGTACCCATGGCGAGCGATCCCACGGCCTCGGACCACAAGACCGACGAGCTTCTTGCGAGGTCCATCGGTCCGCGCCTTCTCCAGGGCTGCCCGTCCCACGAATTCGCCCTCCTTGCCGAAGGCGACGACCCGGCCGAGGCCGGCTTCAAAGGGGGTGGTATCCGGCCCAAGCTCGTTACCGTAGAGCGGCATGCCCGCCTCCAATCGGAGCGTGTCTCGGGCGCCCAGACCCACCGGGACAAGCCCGTCCGCGCGGCCGGCCTTCATCAATGCATCCCAGACCGTACCGGCCGCCGCGACATCCACGAAGATCTCGAAACCGTCCTCGCCGGTGTAGCCGGTCCTCGC
>DASVJA010000179.1:0-2387 GCA_036386115.1 Candidatus Limnocylindrales bacterium | reverse complement strand
GCCATCGCCAAATACGGTCTGCTTCGAGGGAGTTGGATGGGAATGCGTAGAATCGCTCGCTGCCACCCATGGAGTCGCGGTGGCTACGACCCGGTGCGCTGACATGGACTCCCTCGGGCGCAAGCCCTTCACCAAGCCGCGACCCCGCGCCCGCTGGGCCGCGCTGGGCCTTTTGCTGGCCCTGACCGCCTTTGCCGTGATTGCCGTAGGGACGGCATCCGCATCTTCGCCGGTCGCCCACTCCGCTGCGGCGGCTCCGGCCGGCGCACTTGATGCCGTCGCTACCCCCACTCCGGTGGCCTCGCCGACGTCGAAACCCACTGCCGAACCGGTCGCGCTTGCGCCGGCGACTCCCGGCGCGGGCCCCGACTCACTGATCGGATTCCTGTTCACGCCGATCTTCCAGGGGCTCTTCCTGCTCCTGATCGAGCTCTACTCTGTGACCGGCAACATCGTCGTCGCGATCATATTGATGACCGTGATGATCCGGCTCGTCACGGTCAAGCTTTCTGCCAAGCAGATAATGTCGCAGAAGCGTATGCAGATCATCGGGCCCGAGCTGCGCGAACTCACGAAAGAACTGAACCGCCGCTACAAGGGCGACCGCATGGCCATTCAGAAGGCCACGCAGGAGTTCTACAAGGAGCGCGGCATCAGTCCGACGGCCGGTTGCCTGCCGTCGCTGCTGCAAATGGGTCTGCTGTTCCCGATGTATTGGGTCATCCGGGACGGCCTGACCAACTTCGACCCGCACAGGATGTTCGAGGTCTTCGGAGTGAATCTTGCTCCGTCGATCCACTGCCCCAACCCGGCGCACATCGACCCTCTCGGCCATATCGACAAGGCCCTTCCGTGCATCAACACCGTCGTGATGGGCATCAACGTCGGCCAGCCGCAAGTCCTGTTCAACCTGCCGCTGGTCGTGTTCACCCTCGGCGTAAGCGCTCTGGCACTCGCGGCCGGTCTGCTGCAGTTCGTCCAGAGCCGAATGCTCATGCCGCCCGCCGCCGAGAACGACCCCTCGGCCAGTTCTCAGCGGACGATGATGGTCATCTTCCCGTTCTTCTCGGTGATCTACGGTGGCTGGCTCCCCGCCGGCCTGTTCGTGTACTGGATCACCACCTCGGTCTTCTCGATCGTCCAGCAGTTCCTGATCGTTGGCTGGGGCTCGATGTTCCCGCTGTTCGGCTGGAACCCGGGCTTCGCCCAGAACCACAAGCCAAGGTTCCCGGTCACGATGCCCCAGCCAGCGATTGCAGGCAGCGCCGGCAAGTCTCTGGCGGCTACCCGGCTTCAGCCCGAGGAGCGGTGGGCGGCCGCGGCCTCGACAGTCCGGCCCAACACGCACAAACGCACCAGCCGTAGAGGGAGACGACGCTGACATGACTGCCTTTCGCGACGCTTACCGTGAGTTCACGGGCAAGACGGTGGAGGAAGCCCTTCGAGGAGCCCGAGACGAGTTTGGTGTCGGCCTCGACGAGCTTGATTTCGAGATCCTGACCCCGGGCAGCCGCGGCGTGCTCGGGATGGGCGCAGAGCCGGCCCGTGTTCTGGCCGCTCCGCGGTCCGCGCTGGGCGGTTCCACTCCCAAGCGGGAAGCCGCCGCTCAGACTCCGTTGCCCGCGCCCGTCCACGACCGCGAGGATCGCCCCCGGAGCGATCGTGACTTCGGCCACGACCGGGATCGCGACCGCGGCCCGCGGCCGGCCTGGCGCGATGATCGCGCCCCTTCCGGAGATCGCCCTCCCTCCGGAGATCGAGCTCCGTACGGAGACCGCGCCCCTTCGGCCGACCGCGGCCCGCGCCCCTCGGGTGACCGCGACCGCGGCCCTCGCCCGGGTGGTCCCGGCCGATTCGACCGCGACCGCGGTCCACGCCCCGCCGGCGGTGGCCGGCCGGATCGGGGTCCCCGGAACGAAGGCGGAGCCCGTCCCCAGCCGGGACTGACCGCCAAGGAGCTGGCCGAGGTCGCCGCCGCTCGCGGCACACCCCATGCCGAACATTCTGAGTCGGCGGAGGTGACGCCCGAGGCCATGGCGGCGGCCAAGGAAATCCTCGAGCAGATCATGGGCCAGCTCGAATTCAACGTCCGCGTCGAGATTGCCGCGGGCGAGACGAACCGTCTGAACGTGGTCGGCGAAGGCGACGAGAAGGAGGCCCTGGGCGCGCTGATCGGCCGCAAGGGCGAACGACTCTCCGCGCTTCAGCACCTCGTCAACCTGCTGCTGCCCAAGCGCGTCGGCGAATGGACTCGCATCCTCGTCGATGTCGAGGACTATCGTGGCCGCCGCGAACGCCAGCTCCGTGACCTCGCCAACAGGGCGGCGGAGCGCGTCGTCGGGACCGGCAAGATGCTCCAGCTTGAGCCGATGCCGGCGCTCGAACGG
>DASVJA010000178.1:0-14110 GCA_036386115.1 Candidatus Limnocylindrales bacterium | reverse complement strand
GGGGCTCATCGCTCGGATACCCGACGTCAGGCTCCGAACCGCCGACCCGTTCAGTCGCCCCGGCCCTTCCCGGCCGCTCGTCCGATCGAGAACCAGCGCCCGTTTGAGGGCAATGGCCCGCAGGTATCGCGTTCTTACGACGCCGCCCCTCGGTCCTTGCCGGTCGCGCGACCCGTCGAGCCGCGTCGAGCCGCCGAGGCTCCTCGCCAGTTCGACGGCCCGCGTCAGTTCGACGGCCCGCGCCCCGCGGAGACTCGTCGTCCTGCGGCCACCGCTCGCCCGTACGACGCCCGACGCCCGGCCCCGAGCAACTCGCGCCGTCCGGATTTCAACCGCTACGCCGCCTCGGACGACCGCCAGGCCGCCCCGACCGGCTTCAATCAGTCCGTGCCGGTGGAGCCGCGCTACGCCCCGGGTGGTTTCCGCCGCCCGTTCGTGAGCGACTTCACGCCGACTCAGTCCGGTCGCTCGGACGGTCGACGTCCCGCGCAGGGCGGATCGCGCCCCGGCACATCGAGCGGCTACGCCACGACCGGTCGGCCCCAGCAGGGTCGTCCGTCGAGTGGCGGCGGCTATGCCCGGCCAGCTGTCGGTCCGCGGCCGTCTCAGAACGACCGCCAGGGTGGCGAGCGCGGCTCGTACTCGTCCATGCCGGGCGAGCGAAGTGGACGGCGGGACGACCGCCGGGGCTAGGTTCCTTCCGCGCGCTGCGCGGACGCGCTAATCGCAAGAACGACGCCGGCCCGGGGTAGTTGATACCCACGGCCGGCGTCTTCGTGCATCCCGGCGGTCCCGATCGATATATGGACTAAATTCCCCGGGGTGAAAGTTAGTCAATTGTGGGTGGCCATAATCCGTCTGCGGCCGTCAATTCGGCTGCCTGGGCGCTCCGGCCACGCTCGATCCGCGGCCCGGCACGAGGCCCGAGTCCGTTTGTGCCGGCCGAGACCGCCTCTTCGCTGCCAATGACCTGCCTAACTTTCGTGGCAGGGTAGTTAGGCAAGATGCCCGGCGCCGGGCCGGGTGGACGCGGCGTTACGCCGCGCCTCCACGCTGCCGAACCGTAGGCGTAAGCCGCAAACAACCACCCCCTGCTACTCTCCGGTGAGCCTCCCATCGGAGGCCAGCCCGACCGCGAGGCCCATCACTTGACCGCATCGCCACCGCCGGATCGACTCCTGGAGGATCTGAACCCCGCCCAGCGCCAGGCGGTGACGGTTACCTCCGGTCCACTGGCGATCATCGCCGGCGCGGGTTCCGGCAAGACGCGCGTGATCAGCCGGCGCGCAGCCTATGCCATTGAGACGGGCGCGGCTGCCACCGATCAGATCCTGCTCGTGACCTTCACGGAGAAGGCCGCCGGCGAGATGGTCGAGCGGATGGTGGCCCTGGGCCATCGCGGCGTCATGGCCCGGACGTTCCACGCGGCCGCGCTCGCCCAGCTCAGACACTTCTGGCCGAGCCGCCACGACGGTGCGCCGCTGCCGTCGATTCTCGATTCCAAGCTGCGTCTGCTTGTGCCGCTCGTCGGTCGGCTGCCGGGCGGATACAAGTTCCAGCCGTCGAAAGACATCGCCGACACGATCGAATGGGCCAAGGTGCGTCGCATCAAGCCGGAACGCTGGCTGTCAGACGGCGGCGATCGCGCTCCGATTCCACCGGAACTGTTTGCCCGCGTCTACCGCGACTACGAGCGGATCAAGCGCGAGGCCGGCCGATTGGACTTCGAGGACATGCTCGTCCAGACCGTTGAGTTGCTCGAGACGGATCCGGCCGCGGCGGCTCTGGTTCAGTCGCGGAAGTGCTGGTTCAGCGTGGACGAGTACCAGGATACGAACCCACTCTGCGAGCGGCTTCTGCAGTTGTGGCTGGGCGAGTCGGACGATCTGGCGGTGGTCGGCGACCCTGATCAGACGATCTACACCTTCACCGGGGCCACGCCGGACTTCCTTACCGGCTTCGAGCGGCGGCATCCCGGCGCGCGAACTGTCACCCTGGCCGAAAACTACCGCTCGAGCCCTCAGATTCTGGAGCTGGCGAACCGGCTTCTGGCCGACGGCGGGCGCGCGCCGCTGGTGCCGACTCAGCCGGAGGGCACCCCAGCGGCGATCGGTCAATATCTGGATCCCGAGGCCGAGATCCGCGGCTTGCTGGCCTGGCTGCGCGCGGTCGGTGAGGCCGGCGTCCAGCCCGCCGAAACCGCCGTTCTCGTGCGAATGAACGCGCAACTGCCGCCTCTTGAGGATGCGCTGACTCGCGCCGGCGTTGCCTTCACGGTTCGCGGCGCGCGGTTCTTCGAGAGGCGCGAGATCAAGGAGGCGCTGCGGCTGCTCAGGCATGAGAAGGGATCGGAGGTCGGCGCCGCCCTGGTCGAGGTCATCGAGCGCCTGTTCGTGGAGCGTCTGGGATTGGACGATATCGCCGCCGACGCCGGCCAGGAGGGCCGCGAGCGAGCGGCTTCGCTGGAGCTTCTCCTCGGCATCGTCGAGGATCTGGCGGCCACCTCGCCTGCAGTCACGATCGCCGATGTCCTGGTGGAGTTGGATCGGCGCGCCGAGGCCGAGTCGACGGGCTCCACCGAGGGCGTGAACCTGCTCACGTACCATCGGGCCAAGGGCCTGGAATGGGACGCCGTCTACCTGCCTGCGCTTGAGGAGGGCACTCTGCCGATCCGCCAGGCCAGGGAGGCTGAGGAGATCGACGAAGAGCGGCGGCTGCTGTACGTCGGCATCACCCGGGCCCGCCGATTCCTTGCGATCTCTACTTCTTCGCGCAAGCCGTCGCGATTCCTGGCGTTGCTCGAGCCGCCGCGGGCCGGTGGAATTCGCGGTGCCGGCCGCACCTCAAGCCGTGTGGGCGCCGGCAAAGTCAGGATCCTCCCCGGCGCGCCGATGGTCGGCGCCGCTCCGGACCCGGACGTGGCCCTGCTAGAGGCTCTGCGCCGCTGGCGCCGTGAACGCGCCACGGAGGACGCCGTGCCCGCATACGTCGTCTTCCACGACACAACACTAGAGGCCATCGCCGACGACCGCCCTCGCTCGTTGCCGGCCTTGCGCCGCATCAAGGGCATGGGCCCCGCCAAGCTGGAGCGATACGGGCCGCAAATCCTGGCCGTGATAGAAGGCAATAGCTGATCGCCTGCACACCCCGATAGCGACGGCCGGGGTCCGATCACGCGGATCGATGTCTTTGAGCGCAAACTCCTAGACTCACCACTTCGGCCGGACCCGCTTGCCGCGCCGACGGCCAGGACGGAGTGACTTTCTCGATGGAACGCAAGTGGCTGATCCTCACGAGCGTGTCGTTGGGGTCGTTGATGGCGACCCTCGACGGCAGCATCGTCAACATTGCCCTGCCGTCCATGCAGGAGAGCTTCGGGGTAGACCTCAGCAAGGTCACGTGGGTCGTCGTGGCCTACTTGCTGGTCGTTGGAGCTCTGCTGCTGCCCTTCGGTCGGCTCGGCGAGGTCCTGACTTTCAAGAGCGTCTATGTCGTCGGGTTCGCGGTTTTCACGGTCGCCAGTGTCTGTTGCGGCGCGTCGCCGAATGAGTCGGTGCTGATCGCCTTCCGCGTCGTTCAGGCGGTCGGTGCGGCGATGATCATGGCCATGGGGCCGGCGATCGTGGCGCGCACTTTTGGCCCAAGCGAGCGGGGGCGGGCGCTGGGCTTCAACGGCATAGCGGTCTCTATAGGTCTGAGCCTCGGGCCGGCACTCGGCGGTTTGTTGACCCAGGCGGCCACGTGGCGGGCCATCTTCCTGATCAATGCCCCGATCGGCGTGCTGGCCATCATCTGGGCGGCCCGAATTCTCCCGGCCGAGACTCCCGGCAAGGGCCGGTCATTCGACATGAGGGGCGCAGCGCTCTCCGGGGCGGCTTTGTTTGCCCTGCTGCTTGCACTTAGCGAAGGCCAGGCCTGGGGCTGGAACAGCCCGGCAGTGGTGGCTTTGCTCGTGGCCTTCGCGGTCCTCGGCGCAACTTTCGTCGCCGTGGAGCGCAGCACCATCCAGCCGATGATCGACCTGGCCCTCTTCAAGATTCGCCCATTCTCGGCCGGGCTCGTCAGCGTCGTCGTCACGTTCTCAGCTCTGACGGCCACCTCGTTCCTGCTGCCGTTCCTGCTGCAGAACGGGCGCGGCTTCTCGCCGATCGAGACCGGCATGCTGCTGACGCCGGTGCCGCTCTCGATGGCGGTCGTGGCGCCCTTCAGCGGCGCCGCCTCCGACCGGTTTGGCCAGCGCGCCCTGGCGAGCGCAGGCGTGGCGATCATGGTTCTGGGCCTGCTTGCCCTGACTCAGCTTCCCGCCGACTTCGCCCTGCCGGATCTCATCTGGCGGCTGGTGCTCCTGGGCGTGGGTCAGGGTCTATTCATGAGCCCCAACAGCAGCGCCGTTCTGGGTTCTGTGTCCCGTGAGCGAGTTGGGACGGCATCCGGCACGCTGGCCCAGATGCGGGTCAACGGCCAGGCTCTCGGCATCGCCATCAGCGGCGCCGTATATGCCACGCGCTTGCCGATTCATCTCGCCGAACTGGGGCACGGTGTCCCTACGCCCGCCATGCAGACTGCGGCACTGACTTCGGCAATCCACGACGCTTTCATCGTCGCGGCGCTGATCTGCTGCATCGGTGTCGTGGCCAGCCTGGTTCGAGGGTCGAGCAGGCCGGGTCAGATGGCGGCCGCCGGTTCGCCGGCCGCGCCGCCGAAGGCCGGCTGAGCCGCCGCCGCCCGGGCCCGAATTCGGCGCCATTGTCTCGCTGCCGGCGATCATGCCAGATGGCAACCCGGGCAACGCGGGGCAGGATCTCCGAGGTCATCAGCCCGGGAAGAATCCGTGGAAGGCGCCATCGGCCCGCGCCATCCTGCCACGTGACTGCTCCGGCGCGCATCCATCCCCTTTGTAGCCACGTTGGGGCGCTGGAAGGGACGGAATCGGCCGCCCGTCAACCGGCGAGTCTGCCCGGCGTTGCAGGGGTTCGCATCTGTCATGAAGCGACCTCCGTGTCGCTCCGACCGCGCGCGCCGCCTGGCGCGCCAACGGCCCCACGCATTTCACCCGACGCGGAACGGCTCGCCGTGGCCGGGAATGACGAAGTCGACGCCGTCGAGGAGGCGCCGGCGGTTCCTGGCCAACTCGTCCGGATCGAGGGCGTATGGGTCGACTTCCGGCGTCCGATCCGACCGCCACCACAGATGGGTGAAGGCATGGCGACCCTCGGGAGTGTCGACGATGAGGCTGGCATCCTGCGGCGAATGGCCCGGCGTCACCCAGACCGTAGTGTTCGGCGCGAGCTGGTAACCCTCGCCTTGGTGCGGATTGACCTGGTCGTCGCGGCGGGTGGTGCGGAAATCGACTATCTCCGCCTGCCGGAAGAGCGCGATGTTCACCGTGTGGTCGAGGTGGTGATGCGAGACGAAGACATGCGTCACGTCATCCGGCGAAAGCCCGAGCCGCTCCAGCGGGTCGAGGATCAGGCTGCGACTCTTGACCATCCCCGGGTCCACCACGATCACCCGGTCGCCGTCGCGGACGAGCCCCACCGTCCCCGCGACAGATGGCACGGCGGCGTAGCCGATCGTCAGGAGGTCAACGCGCGCTGCAACGAGGTTCGCCGCCATTTGAGCCTCCAGGGCGATGATTCGGTGACAGACGAAACGTACTACGTCCGCCGCCGCCTCGTGCCGAACGCGCCGTCCGCACAACGCCCGACCGGCCGTTCGTTACCATCTCTGAACCGATCCGATCGTGTCCCAGGCAGGAGACTGAAATCACCGCCGAATCGCCTTCCGTGGCCTTCGCCCATCCGTTGCGCCGCTACCAGGCGCTCGCGCTCGATGCCTTCGAGGCCCGCCGGGCGGAGAAGCGCGAGCGCTGCTACGTCGTCATGCCACCGGGCTCGGGCAAGACCGTGGTGGGTCTGGAGATCGCCCGCAGACTCGGTCGCAAGACGATCGTATTCGGGCCTAACACCGCCATCCAGTCGCAGTGGGTTCGCCAGTGGAACGACTTCGCGCCGCCCAAGCCCGCCGGGACGGAGACCAGTCTGACGGCCGATGTCACGGTCCTGACCTATCAGGCGCTGTGCACGCTGGATCACGGTCTAGACGAACTGCCGGGTGTGGACCCCGACGCCGACGACCTCGACGCCGACGAGCCAGACGACGTCGCCGAGCCAGACGACGCCGCCGATCCGTCGGCCTCGACCCCCGCCGCCTCACCCATCGCCGCCCGCCGCCGCCACACCGACGACCTGGCGGATCGCCGCCGCCGCCGAAAGCTGATCGCCAACGGCGGCGACCGCGCTGCCCTGCTCGGCCTGCTCCATCCCAACGGCCGCAAGCTCATCGAGCGGATGAAGGCGGAGCCGGAGATTACGCTCGTTCTGGACGAGTGCCACCACCTCCTGGAGATGTGGGGTTATCTGGTCCAGGCCGTCGTCGATGAGCTCGACGGTAAGGTCTTTGTCGTCGGCCTGACGGCCACGCCGCCCGGAGAGATGGGCGCGCGCGAGGCTGCGCTCTACAGCCGGCTCTTCGGTCGCGCCGATTTCGAGGTCGTGACGCCCGCCGTCGTCAAGGAGGGCGACCTCGCGCCGTATCAGGAGTTGGCCTACCTGACGGAGCCTCTGCCCACGGAACTGGCGTACATGCGATCTCAGTCGCAGCGCTTCGACGACTTAATAGCGGACTTGATGAGCCCGACATTTGCCAGCCGGCCATTCCTGGATTGGCTGCACCAGCGCGTTATCGAACGAGGCAGCCATTCGGGTGCGCAGGTGAGTTGGGCGCGCTTCGAGTTGGACGAGCCCGAGCTGGTCACGGCGGTCTTAAGGCTCTTCCTGGCGAAGGGCTTCAAGTTGCCCGACGGCGCCAGGATCGGCGAGCGCCACCGGCAGCCGCCGACCACAGACGACTGGGTGGCGATGATCGGGGACTATTGCGACGGGTTCCTCGAGCGCAGCGCCGCCCCGGGCGACGAGGCGGCCTGGGAGCGCATTAGGAGAGCCTTGCCGGCGGTCGGGTACATCCTGACGCGGCAGGGGATACGGGCCTACGTCTCGCCGGCGGACCGGGTGCTGGCGCTGTCCGCCTCAAAGGGCGCGGCTGCCCAACAAATCCTGGACCTGGAGGCGCGTCAACTCGGGGCGGAATTGCGGGCCTTGATTCTGTGCGATTTCGAGCGAGCCGGCGTGGAGCTGCTGGCCGAGCTTCGGAGCGTGCTGGACGCTCAGGCCGGCAGTGCCTCCTTGATCGTCCAGATGCTCGTCGCCGACGCGGCCACCAGGGCGCTCGATCCGATCCTCCTGACCGGCCGAACTGTCGCCTGCTCGCGCGCGACCGCGACTCGGCTGATCGCCTGGTGCCGGGAACAGGTTCCGGAGATTGCCGATGCGCTGGGGGCGATGCCGTTGGGGACGGCTGCGGCCGCCGGTTCGGGCGCAGTCCCGGCCGCCGGATCGGGTGACTGGGGTGACGTTGTCCTGATTGCCCCGGATACCCGCTGGTGGCAGCCCCGCAACTATGTCCCGCTGATAACCCGCTTCTTCGAGGAAGGTCGCAGCCGCTGTCTCGTGGGGACGCGTGGGCTGCTTGGCGAGGGCTGGGACGCCCATACCGTCAACGTTCTGATCGATCTGACTGCCGCCTCCACTGCGACGTCGGTTCACCAGATGCGGGGCCGCTCGCTTCGCCTTAACGCGACGTTGCCGCACAAGGTCGCAGACAACTGGGATGTGGTGTGCGTCGCGCCGGACGAGGCCAAGGGCCTGTCGGACTACTGGCGTTTCGTGCGCAAGCATCATGCCTACTACGCCCTGAACGCATCGGGCGAGATCGAGTGCGGCGTCTCGCATGTGGACCCCGTTCTCACGCCGTTCGGCCCGCCGCCGGTCGCGGAAGCCGCGGCCCTCAACGCTCGCACGCTGGCTCGGGTGGAGTTGCGAGAGCAGGCATATGCTGAGTGGGGCGTCGGGACGGCATACCGAAACGTGGAAACGGAGACGATCCGGCTCCACTTCAATCGATCGCTGGGGCTGCCGGGTGTGCCGCTGGGAGGCGGCCGGCGTGCCGGCAGGGGGGCGGACAAGCGAAGGCCGGGCGATGGACCGACCATTAAGCAAGTCTTGAAGCTGGGATTCGCGGCATTCGTCGCCGTGGCGTTCTTCCTCGGCCTGGGTGAAGACCTGGGGCTTGATCTGAGCTCGGTCCTCTCCTTCTTCGGCATCGGCGCGCTGGCGCTTGCCGCCATCTTCCTGGTCGTCAAGGCCGTTCGTTTCGTTCCGGCGGCGAGAACGGCATCCGGAATCCTCAAGTCGGAGCCCTCGGGATCTCTGGAACGCATCGCGGCCGCCGTCGTCGAGGGACTGGCTGCCACCGACGGCGTCGATCGAACGTTGGGGTCGGCGGCCGTTCGGATCGTCGTCCAGCCGGACGGCTACTACCGCTGCTATCTGGACGGCGCCACGCGCGAGGATTCCCGCGCTTTCACCGAGGCCCTGGATCAGGTTCTTGCTCCGTTGGAATCGCCGCGCTACATCATCCCGAGGCGCGTGGTGGACCCGCCCCTGACGCGGCGCCGGGCGATCGCTTTCGTCATCAGGAATGGCCTGGGGATGCCGGGAGGACGTCTCATCTACCATGCCGTCCCGGATTTCCTAGCCGCAAACGAGAAACGCGTCGCTGCGTTTGAGCAGGCATGGGATCGCGAAGTCCGCGGCGGCGGGGCGCTCTTCTATCGCGACCCGAAGGCGGTCGGAATCCTGGCAGTTGAGCAGGGAGAGAACCCGTTCGCAACCGAGAGCCAGATGCGGACGTTGTGGTCGTGAGCGTCCTGGAGCGGCTTCGTGGGCTTGGTCGGAGTAGTGGCTCCGCAGCCGGGAGCACGGCGCCTGCGGCTCCGGTCGTAGCGGCCTCTTCCTCCGAGGCGGAATATCAGGCCCAGCTCGATGCGCTGGCGACCGTCCGACGCTCGGCCGCGGACGTGATGGCTTCGCGCAGGCGACTCGAGGCCCAGGCGGACGAGGTTCGCCGTCGGATCGAGGCATTGCAGGCACAGGCAGCGCAGGCCTCAGCTCGAGGCCAGGACGATCTGGCTCGCACCGCACTCAGGGAATCGCTCGAGATCGAGCGGCTGCTGGCCAAGCGCCGGTCCGCAATCGACGACCTGCTCCGCCGGGAGGTCGAGTTGGGGGCGGCGAGTGCCAGGCTGCAGGCCAATTCGGAGGAGTACCGGGTTCGGCTGGAAGCTGCCCGGGCGCGAGCCGCCGCTGTGGAAGCTGCCCGGGCCGTGGAAGCGGCCGAAGCGGCCGAGCGCTCACGAATCGGTGGGAGCGGCAGCTAAGTGCCCCAACCGGGCCACTTCCTCGCGGCAATTTCCAAATATCAGTGCGGGTAGTGCTATGGAGCTCCGTTGGCGCGATGAAGTCGATTCGCCCCCGATCTTGGCCCAGCGGGCGTTTCCGGCGCATCGAGGTAGACACTGACGGCTAACTCGGCCTCAGCTGGCACCGGCGAGGGCCGCGTCCGCACCGAGGCCGTTCCATACCACTCTCCCGGCTGATAAAAGGAAATCCGGGTGGCGCCGCGCCCCCGCCCGCGGCCCTCCCTCGCCCACCCCCGCCTACTTCGTCAGCAGATTCGCCGCGAACGAGTACATCGTGGCCCGGTCGCGCTCGTGCCGCTCCAGCGCAATGGCCACGAGCGCGGTCACCAGCTGGTCGAAGCGGAGCCCCTCCTCTTCCCAGAGGTAGAAGCTCAGAGAGCCCGGTGTGGTGTTGATCTCGTTGAGGAGCAGACGCTTCCGCGCGGCCTGGTAGAGGAAGTCCACGCGGACGACGCCGCTGGCGCCGATGGCGTGAAATGCGGCCACCGCCAGGCCCTGGACCTGGGTCGTCAGTTCGTCGCCGATCGGCGCCGGGACGACGCGGCGCTGCCCGGCCATGCCGGCGCTCGGTGCGGTGGCGGCCGCGGCGCCACTCCCCGCCGAACCGCCCGGACCGAGCTTCTTCCCGCCATGCTTGTACTTGTCGTCGAACGAGAGCACTTCCTGGTAGCCCATCGGCTGCTCGCAGGCGGAAGCGCGCTCGGGTGGGCCCATCACGGAGCAGTTGATCTCGATGAAATCCGTCAGCGCTTCCTCGACGAGGGCCCGGCCGTCCAGCTCGAGCGCCAGGTCGATCGCGTCCTTGAGTGCCGCCCGGTCCGCGCATCGCGTAACCCCGACGCTGCTGCCAAGGCAGACCGGCTTGACGATCGCCGGATATCCGGCACCGGCCTCGACACGCCCGATGAACGCGTCGGCGTACGAATCCCACTCCGCGCGCGAAACTTCGACGCAATCCAGAACTGGGATACCGGCCTGCTTCAGCACCTGTTTCTGCCGGACCTTGTCCATGCCGAGCGCAGACGCGAGCACGCCGGAACCGACATACGGTACGTCCGCCAGCTCGAACAAGCCCTGCATCGAGCCGTCTTCGCCGTGCGTTCCGTGCAATACCGGGAAGAAGACATCCGCCCAGAGCTTTGGGCTCTTGCCGCCCAGCAGACCGCCGCCGGCGCCCGGATGAACCACCAACTGCCGGACGGATCGGTCCGGGCTCAGGCTGACGCGGTAGACGTTCTTGAGCCCCGCCGCGTGGAAAGACTGCTCGCGGTAGAGGTCCAGGTTTCGCAGGCCTTCGCCGGCATACCAGTCGCCCTGCTTTGTGATGAATATCGGAAGGATCTGGTAACCCGCCTGGTCGAGGGCGTCCATGGCCTGATGACCCGAGATGACCGATACCTCGTGCTCGACGGATCTGCCGCCGAACAGGACGGCCACGGTTGGATTTGCCAAAACGCGTTACTCCTCGTCGTAGAGGTCGGGTAGATCATTTTCGAGCAAGACGATGTCGCCGGCACGAACGATACCCCGCATCGCCTCCAGGCCGTCGTCGAGGTTCTTCACGGAGATGGCGCGGCCCTCCGCAAAGCCGGCCTTGAGGGCGCCGCGACGGATGGCCGCGGTCTGATTCCGGCCGACAAGGATGATGTAGTCGCAGACCTTTGCAGCGGCGGCTCCGAACTCCCGGTTGCGTGCGTCCTGCTCGACGCCCAACTCCACCATGCCGGGCGTGACCAGGATCTTGCGGCCGGTCTTGAACTCCGCGAGAGCGGCCAGCGCGCCCGCGGCCCCGACGGGGTTGGAGTTGTAGGCGTCATCGATGATTGTCACCCCATCCGCTCCGGTGTGGACCTCGAGGCGGTGGGGGACGGGCTGGAGCCGGCCGATTGCGGCGGCGATCTCGCGCATGCTCACGTCTGCCGCTCGCGCGACCGAGGCCGCGGCGAGGATGTTCGAGACGTTGTGGAGGCCGATCAGTCGGGTCTTGACGTCGGTCCGCTTGCCGTCGCGCTCGACCAGCGTAAAGGTCAGGCCGTCGGGGCCGTGGGTGATCGCCTCTGCCGCCAGGTCCAGGTCGCCGGCCGATAGGTCGACGCCGTAACGCCAGATCGTCGGTCGTCGCAGCACGCCGGCAAGCCGCCGAACCCGTGGATCGTCGCTGTTGATCACCGCTATGCCGTCGGCCGGAAGCGCCTGCAGTAGCTCGAACTTGGCCTTCTCGATCGTCTCGATGCTGCCGAACCGCTCCAGATGTTGCGGCCCGATTGCCGTCAACACTCCGATGTGTGGCCTCGTGAGCCGGGCCATGTCGCGGATCTCGCCCCGGCGGTAAGCGCCCATCTCCACGATGAAGGCCTGGTGTTCCGGGCCCAACTCCTCGTTCACCGCGCGGCAGATGCCCAGGATCGTGTTGAAGCTCGCCCGCGTCTTGAGGACGCGATAGCGCGACTCCATCAGCGCCTCGGCGAAGTACTTGGTGGAGGTCTTGCCGTAGCTGCCCGTGATCCCGACGACCATCGGCCCGAAGCGCCGCAGCTTGCGGCCGGCGCGGAACCGGTAGCTCCAATTGATCGTGGCCTGGAGCGGCCAGAGGACGAGGTTGGCGAGCATGGCCATGAACGGGGCGACGAGGAGTGCGGCGGCCGCCATTACGAGGACGGCGAGGCTCGCGCCCTGAGGGGCTATGAGGTCGCTGATCTCGGCGATCTTCGAGATAACCAGGAAGCCGGCGACGAAGAAGACGGCGCTCAGTACGAGCGAAGCGGCCAGGATTCGCTTGACCCGGCCGGTGTAGACCAGCGGCTTCTTGTCCTGGGCGTGTTTCGGGGCCCGGATGGTCGCGACCCATACCGTGGCGGCAAGGGGCGCACCCAACCGGACCACGGGGCCGCTGAAGAAGATCAACGCGGAGAGCAGAACGAAGGCAACCCACAGCAGATAGTTAAGGGCCAGCCCCCAGAAGATCGGCCTCGTCTTGGACGTGGCCAGCCAGCGGGCAAATCGCCGGTTCGAGTAATCGTCCTGCTGAAGCACGTGGACGCTGGCGACCAATTGCGGGATCGTGCGGGCAAGAGCTGCCAGGGTCACCAGCGTAACCACCACCAGTTGCGCCACGTCGGTGCTGCTCAACAAGTCAGTCATTGAGGAACGGCATAACGGCGAGGCGGAAGCGGCCGTACTGGTCCACGTAGGAGAAGTGGCCCGCGTTCTTGATCACCAGCAGCCTGGCGCCGGGGATCAGCTTCTCCATCGTGTGGGCGTCGGCCGGCGGGGTGTCGTCGTCCTGGTCGCCCCAGATCAGGAAGGTGGGGGCCTTGATCAGTGGCATGAACGGCTGCAGGTCCTCGCGGACGATAGCCAGGAAGGTGTCGCGAAGCGGACCGGCGGCCTTGTAGTCCGGCGACGCGATCCGGGCCACGATCTTGTGGCGAACGGCCCGCCCCGGTCGTCCGAGGCGCCCGACGGAATTCGCGAACCTCGAAGCGAAACGTTTGGCCCTGCGCCTGGCCGTCTGAGCCGGCGGAACGCCCGCCGAATCGACCAGAACCAGCCGATCGAGCTTGTCGGGATGGGCGGCCGCCAGCTTGATCGCGACGCGCCCCCCAAACGAGTGACCCAGCACGGACGCCTTCTCGATGCCGAGTTCGGCCATCAGGTCCAGCGTCAGCCCGACGAAGTCGTCGACTGCCCATGTCCTTGGCGGCAGATCGGACTCCCCATGCCCCGGGAAGTCGAAGCTGGTGACCGCGTGGAACCGCCCCAGATCCTCCGCCATCGGCCTGAACGTGTCCAGCGAGGCTCCCCAGCCGTGGAGCAGCAGCAGTGGCTCTCCGTGGCCCGTAGTTCGGTACCGGATGCGGAGGCCGCGAGCGGTGAGGAACTGGACGTCGGGCGCAGAGGTTGCTGCGGTCGGTGCTGTATCCGCTCGGGCAACCGGCGTCTCTCCGTCGGTTGTGGCTCCGGGGATTGCCGCCGCCGGCACCAGCGCTCGATCTTCGCCCAATCTTGGTCACCGTAAGCAGCGCGCCGTGGATCTCACGGAACTTGGTGAGGCCCCTGAAGCGTTGTCATGTTACTAGGAGGGGCGCGCCGACGGCGCATGGGCACCCGACGCCGCCATAAGAATTGGGCTCGCGTGCACAAGACTCCGGCGGCATGCGGCCCGATGGCTCGCGGATGAAGACGTCGACGCAGCGAAATCTATGTCACATGCCAACCTGGGTAGCGCGGTGCATGAAGGTAGTGGCCTGACGCCCTGTGGTACGAACCGGGAAGCCCGGGAAGTGTGCCGGGCGATGGTCGGGCGTGCCCATCTGGCATGGTCGTCGACCCCCGGGACGGTTTGTGGCGCAAGGCGGGGGCATGAACGAGGGTGGTGATCCGGCCCCGCGTTGCCCGGGTTGACATATGTCATGGTGCTGTCGAGGAACTGACCCTTGCCGAGCGTGACTGGGACGGCGAACCGGCGCGGCGCGGAAGGTGGCGCGGAGGACAGGTGCCGCCGACCTCGATCCCGACCCGCCTGCCGCGGATCCGGCACGACCCCGCCCAGACAGAAACTTAAATCGAAACGGCTCCCGAAGGAGCCGTTTCGTTGCTGTCCCGGTGAAGGTTTTCCGCCGAAGCGGATCGACTTCTGCCACGCTACAAAGGCATCTATCACGTCGGCTGCACCGACTACCCTAACCCGACCTACCCATGACCTTGTAACTGGGGCAGCAGGCTGACTGG
>DASVJA010000177.1:0-22401 GCA_036386115.1 Candidatus Limnocylindrales bacterium | reverse complement strand
GATCGGGAAGTCCGGGACGAGGTTGCCCGGGACCACGGCGGCCACAACCGGCCAGTTGGCAAAGGACGCGGAGCGGAGGTGAAGCCGACCGACGGTTCCGTCGGGGCCGGCCATCAGCCAGAGCCACGAGGCGCCGCGCGGACCCTCGGCGCCGGCCAGGGCGACAGTCCCGGCCTTTGGCGGCCGGCCCAGATCGACGCTCTTGGGTCCATCCGGAATGCGGCGCGAGAGGTCGGCGATCAATGCGGCCGAAGCCGAGGCCTCCTGGGCTCTGACGTGGAACCGGGCGGCCACATCACCGGCCGAGGCGCCGATCTGCGGAACCGTCATGTCTTCGTAACCATCGGCCGGCCGGTCGCGTCGCAAGTCGTCCGCCAGGCCGCTGGCTCGGGCCGCCACGCCCAGCGCGCCCAGGCGCAGCGCTTCGGAGCGGCTCAGGACGCCAAAGCCGTGCAGCCGGTGCATGAATCCTTCCGATCGAACCAGAAGCCGGACGATGGAGCGAACCTCGTGTTCCACCTCGACGACCGCCGCACCGAGCCCGTCCAGTCCGCGCTGGTCGAGATCCAATCTGAGCCCACCGGGCGCGACCATCCCCATCAGGTATCGGTGCCCGGTCAACGCCTCGTTCAGCCCCAGCAGCCGCTCCTTCTGCCAGCCCAGCCGAGACGTCCCGAAGTTGAAGCCGGCACCGGCGCAAATGTTCCCGAGGTCGCCGACATGGTTGTAGAGGCGTTCCATTTCGGCGAGCAGTACGCGAGCCAGCCGGGCGCGGGGCGGAATCGCGGTCCCGGTCAGGCGCTCCACGGCGCGGCTGTAGGCGGTGGCGTGGGTCACGGTGCAGACGCCGCAGGCGCGCTCCACGATCGGCAGCGCCGCTGCGAAGCCCCGCCCTTCGACCAGCTTCTCAAGACCGCGGTGAGTGTAAGAGAGGCGAGCGTCCAGATAGAGCACGGACTCTCCCACGGCGGAGAAGCGGAAGTGGCCCGGCTCGATGACTCCGGCGTGGATCGGCCCGACCGGCACCTGGTTGACGCCCTCGCCGTGGGCCACGAAGGATTTGTAGGGCGTGGCCGTGGTCTTTGGATCGTGGCTGACGAGCGGGCGCGGGTCCGGGTGGCCGACGGGAACGATGCCGTAGATATCGCGGCACTCGCGCTCGTCCCATTGGGCGGCGGGCAGGACTGGGGTCAAAGACGGGTAGGTCAGGTCGCCCTCGGGGATCTCGACGCGGATGCGCACGATCGGGCCGGCGGGAACGGCCAGCACTTCCTCGATGGCGAGCCCGGTGTGGACCGTTTGTTCGGCCACGCCCGGACCGCCGGATCTGGCCCGGGAGGCGTGACCGGCAGCCACGATGGGATGGAGATCCATCCCGAGGAACATCACGTGTCGGGCGCCGAGATCCAGCAATGCCGCTACTGCGACATGGAGCTGATCGCGGGACACGGTCAGGAAGAGTTCGTCTTCCGGATCGCCGTGGTCGATAGAGCGGCCGAGGGCAAGGCTCAGCTTCCCCCGCACCCATTCCACTGTGTTGGCCGTCAAGGTCTCGTCAGGCACCTGTCGCTCCGAGTATCGCGCGGATAGATTCCAGGGCCGTGGTCAGCGGCCCCGGCGTCCAAAGCCCCAGCAGCGTGACTGTCAGGAGCGGTATCGCCAGCCTTAGGGCGAGGCTGAGATCGAACGAACGAACTGCTGCGACGGGCCCGGAGTGGCCCCAAACCGTGCGGCTTCCGTGAACCGCCATTGCTACGAAGCACAACGCCAGCAGGATCGCCGCCAGGGCCGCGGCCGGTCCGTAACCGCGAGTCACGCCGCCGACGATGATCGCGAACTCGGTCACGAAGATGCCCGACGGCGGCAGACCGCCCAGGATCAGGATCCCGCCGCCAAGAGCCCCGCCGGCGATCGGCTCCGCTTTGAGCGTGCCGCGGATCGCTGAGAGCCGGCGGCTGCCGTACTTCTGCACCAGTGCCCCGGCCGACAGGAAGAGCGTGGCCTTGGTAAGCGCGTGCAGCCCGATATGGAGGGCGACGCCCAGCAGGGCGATCGGTCCGCCGAAGCCGATGCCCACGACCAGTAGGCCCATGTGCTCGATGCTGGAATATGCCAACAGCCGCTTGACATCCTCTTGCCGGATCATGAACGGCAGCGCCACGGCCATGCTCAGCAGACCGAAGAAGATCAGCAGGTGTGAGGAGAAGGCCGGGCCGATGCCGGCGACTGTCACGAGATGGAACCGGATGAGCGCGTACAGCGCCGCCGTGATCGAAACTCCGGACAGCAGAGCGCTCACGGGGCTGGGCGCCTGGCTGTGGGCGTCGGGAAGCCAGGTGTGGAACGGCACCAGGCCGACCTTGGTCCCGTAGCCGGCCAGGGCGAAGACGAACGAGAGGCGCAGAAGGCCCGGATTGAGCTGCGGCGCGATAGCGATCAAACGGGTCCAGTTCAGAGCGTCGGAACTCTCGCCCAGTACCTGCACCGATGATGCATAGGCGAGCAGCGTTGCCAGCAACGCGAAGCCGATCCCGACCGTGCCCAGGATCAGGTACTTCCAGGCAGCCTCGATCGCCTCGGGCGAACGGTTGATGCCAACCAGCAGCGCCGAAACGACGGTCGTCGCCTCGATGGCAACCCAGAGCAGGCCCAGGTTGTCCACGAGCGGCACGGCGATCAGCGTTGCCACGAACCACAGGAGCAGGGCGTAGTAGCGGCCCTCGTCGTGCGGTTGAAGCTCGCCGGCAGCCAGTTCATATCGGATGTATTTGGGTGAGGCCCACAAGGCCAGGGCTGCCACGATGATGGTCAGAGTCAGGACGTAGGCGCCGAGGGAATCGATGGAAACGACTCCGCCAAAGGCGGTGATGCGGCTCGACCCGGGGACGGCCGTCGCAAGACCGAGGCCGGCGGCCGCCGTCACGCAGAACGCGACCACCGAGACGCCTTCGGCGGCACGCCCGCGCAGCGGCCAGGCGATGAGACCGCCGATCAATGGCGCGGCCAGCAGGATGACGATGATCAGCTCATTCATCCGCGCAGGTTCCTCAGCTGGTCCGTCGAGAGCGAGCCGAAGACGGTCAGCATCCGCCGGGCGTAGACGCCGACGACGACCACGACCATCAGAAGGTCGAATGTCGCCCCCAGCTCAACTACGAACGGCATGCCGTAGGTAAAGCTGAATGCGGTAAGGGCCAAACCGTTCTCGAAGACGAGAAGGCCGACCACGATCGAGAGGCCCTTTCGGCGAGTCATGACGATCAGGAGGCCGGTCAGGACCTCGGCCATGGACGCCGGCAGGGCGCGTGGCGCGCTGATCGACGCTCCCAGGGATCCGCTGAGAGTGGAGCTGTCGACGACCATCGTGGAGACAAAGACAATGGCGATGGCGACGATCAAAGACACCCGCGGTCCCAGGTATGGGTTGCGCTCCTGGCGGACGGGGCTGCGGCGAAGTATCAAGCCCAGCGCCAGCGGTACGGCGATACCGCGGCTGGCGAAGGTCAGCAGGGCGCCGAGAACCAGATGCGGCGAGCCCGTTGCCAGGCCCACGACTGCGACCGCAGCGGCCAGTAGTATCGCCTGGGCGGCGACCAGCCAGATGGCGCGGCCGATGGACCTCGTCCCGGCAATCAGGATGCCGACGAGCACGATGCCGGCCGCGAATGTGTCGAGGAAGCGGGCCGCGTCAAAGACGGTGATCGTCATGGCAGCAGCACCTGGATCCCGAGCCCGGAAAGGGCGAGCAGCGAGGCCAGGCCGAGCAGGTCCGGCAAGCTCATGATTCGGGCCTTCGCGAGAGATCCGTCCAGAAGGGCCAATGCCTGGCCCACGACCAGCATCTTGCCCAGCCCCACGATCAGGCCGAAGGCAATCGGCAGCGGCGCAATCTCAGTCGCCGCGCCGAATGGCAGGAAGGCTGCCGAGAACAGCGCAGCCAGCACGGCAAGTTTCAGTTCGGAAGCGAACACAAGAGTGGCGAGCGACCGTCCGGAGGCTTCGATCAGCATGCCTTCGTGGATCATCGTCAGCTCGAGGTGGGTATCCGGATTGTCCACGGGATGGTGGCCCGTCTCGGCGATTACGACAAGCGCGAAGGCCGCCATCTCGAGCAGGTGGGCCGGCTTGAGCAGCCCCACTCCATGCCCGATGCCAAACGCGCTGATTGCCCCGAGGTCGCTGGTTCCGGCTGCAATTGCCACACCGGCCAGGGCCATCACGAGACCGGGCTCTGCCAGGGCCGAGATAGCAACGTCACGGCTGCTGCCCATGCCGCCGAACGCGCTGCCTGTATCCAACGCCGCGAGGGCCAGAGCGAAACGGGCAAGGGCAAATAGGCCGACGAGTACCAGCAGGTCTCCCCAGCCGGGCAGCGGTGTGCGGGCTGTGGCCCAGGGCACGAGCAGGACCGCGGCGACGATTGACCCCAGAACGAAGGCCGGAGCGTACCTTGCGACCGGGCCCGAGGCGCTGCTCTCCAGGGGCAGCTTCCCCCACCACTTGGCGAGGTCGCGATACGGCTGGAGAAGCCCGGGACCGCGACGGCTCTGGAGACGAGCCTTGGTTCGACGGATCGTGGCCGTCAGGAACGGTGCGAAGGCCACAAATGCGATCAGTTGAAGCCCCGCCAGGAAGATCGTGGTGAGAGCGTCGTTGATGTTCATCGGGCCCACAGCATCAGGGCGATGACGGCAACCACGATGTAGGCCACGTACAGCTGGATTGCTCCGCCCTGGAGTTTGCGGACGAAGTCGGCGCCACGCAGGCTCAGCCGGTGTGCCGGCTTCAGGACCCGATCCTCGAGCAAGAGCGTGATCTCGCTGCGGTAGTGGATCGACGCCAGGAAGGCGGTGCCGGGCTGGTATTCCACGCGCACTTCGCGCTCGGGCACCAGGACGCGGCGGAAGAAGAGCCGGATCGGCTTGGCGTAGGCCGTGGCGGTGTACTGGAAGGCGGGCTTGGGCTCAATGCCGCAGGCCCACGTGTCGACGCGACGGGCTTGAACGCGGGCCATCGTGGCGATCGAAATGACGGCTATCGCAACGAGCAGGAGGAGTCCGACCGCCAGAGCGGCGTACGTGGCCGCTCCTCCGTCCCGCGGGCCGGACGTAACCGCGGCGGAACCGGCGGCCGAGGCAGCGGTGGGGTCGGCAGAAAGCACCGTCCGGACCGTAGCGGCCAGCGACGTGGTAACGAACCCGGCCGCGAGCCCGAGACCGAGACAGGCGGCGGCGAGGAGAGAGATGGCGGCTAGGGCGGGAACAGAAGTTTCGTGGGCTTCGGCGGCCTTCTTGCTCCGCGGCAGACCCAGGAACGCGACTCCGGTCGCCTTGACGAAGCAGGCGACGGCAAGGGCGGTGGTCAGGGCAAGGGCGCCGATGGCGAGGGCGGCCGCGAACCTCGCGAACGGGAATCCTCCTCCGGCGCCGGCGGCCCCGAAGAGACCCTGGAATGTCAGCCACTCGCTGGCAAAGCCATTGAGAGGCGGCAGTCCGCTGATCGCCGCGGCGCCGATCCCAAAGGCCACCATCGTCACCGGCATCTTCCGACCCAGCCCGCCGAGGTGGTTCAGATCGTGAAGCCCGGTCGCGCGTATGACCGCTCCCGCGCACAGGAATAGCAATGTCTTGAAGACCGCGTGGTTGATCGAGTGAAACAGTGCCGCGGTGAGCGCGACCGCCGCGAGGGCCGTCGAGCCGTGCGACGCCAGAAGCAAGGAGCTGCCCAACCCGATGAGGATGATGCCGATGTTCTCGATGCTGTGGTAGGCCAGCAGCCGCTTGATGTCGTGCTGCATGACGGCGTACAGCACGCCCATGACCGCCGAAACGGCACCGATCCCCAGGATCAGCAGCGCCAGCCAGTCGGGGGTGCCGCCGACCACGTCGATCATCAACCGGACCATTCCGTAGATGCCGCACTTGATCATGGCGCCGGACATGACCGCGGAGACGTGTGACGGCGCAACGGGATGCGCTCGCGGCAGCCAGGAGTGGAATGGCATGGCGCCCGCTTTCGTAGCAAACCCGACGAAGACCAGCACCAGAACCAGGTTGCGCGTCAGCGGATCAAGGCTCGGGGCGGCGACGTGCCACGCCGCAAAGTCAAGGCTGCCGCCGCTTCCCGCCGCCAGCAGACCAAACCCGATCAGGATGGCTGCAGTGGCGACGTGGGTCATTGCCAGATAGAGATTGCCTGCGGAGACGACCGCCCGTGTCGGTCGAAGCCCAACCACCAGGAAGGCCGAGAGCAGGGCCATCGACTCCCAGGCGATCAGGAACGAGAATGCGGTGCTGGCGCCGAGAACCAGGAGGATGCTGGCCAGGAAGAGCGGGAAGGCCGAGGCTTCCGGCCGGCTTCTGGCCGGTTCGTCGACGATCGAGAAAGAAGCTGCGGCTGCCGATGCCCCGAAGGCGACGAGGAAGACGCCGCTCAGCCCGTCGTACCGGAAGGCAATGGGGCTGAACCCCAGGACATCACCGCCGCTGCCGGAGAGCGCGGCGCCCCCCGCCAGCAAATAGACGCCAAGGGCCAGGGCGCAAAGCGAGCCCGCGGTGGAGAGGAGCGCCGAGATCCGGTTCCGATTCGGACCGAAGGCGGCAACGGCCGCCAGCAGAAACAGGGCCACCGCCGCAACCCAGAGTCCGGGCAGGAAGCCGGCGCCTGAGGCTGTGTCGGGCGTGACGATCACGAGCGGATCCACCTCTGAGGGCAAGACGGTCACCGACGAGACGGCAACTCGGGGCCTCTAGGGTATGGCCGATGCGCCCAATCCTGCAAGGAAGGCCTTGAAATTGGCTAGCCCGCGGAGCCCCCGGCAGTCTCGGCAGTCTCGGCGGCGGTCGTAGTCTCGGCGCCGCCGACGTGTTGCCGGCCGCGATCAAGGGCCTCGCGGACCTTCGCGAGAAGTGCCTCGGCAGTGAAGGGTTTGGCCAGGTATGGGGCGCTGTCGTTGCCCAGCGCCTCGCGCAGCACGCCTTCCTCTGAATAGCCGGAGGCGAAGACGACCGGCAGACCCGCTCTGGACTTGGCCAGTTGGGTCGCCAGTTCCACGCCGCTCATCCCGGGCATCACAACGTCCGTGAAGAGCAGATCCAGGTTTGCGACGGACTTTGCCGTCGCCAGCGCCGCCGCTCCGTGTGCGGCCGTCAGGACTCTGTACCCGGCGGTCGCGAGCACCCGCTCAACGAAGAGTCGGACGGCGTCCTCGTCCTCGGCTACCAGGATCGTTTCGGATCCGCCGTGGCTGAGGCCGGCGAACTCCGATAGATCGTTGGCCTGGGCAGTGCCCGCGACCCGCGGAAGATGAACCGTGAATGTGCTGCCGACGCTCGGTTCGCTCTTGACCTCGATGAAGCCGCCGCTCTGCTCGACGATGCCGATCACTGTCGATAGGCCCAGGCCGGTTCCCTTGGTCCGCTCCTTCGTAGTGAAGAACGGCTCGAAGGCATGCTCGATGACTTCCGGCGTCATCCCGACGCCGGTGTCGGTGACCACGAGGGTCACATACGAACCGGCTGTGGATCTTATGTGGGCACCCGCCGCCGACGCGTCCAGGTCCGTGTTGGCGGTCGTGATGGCCAGGGTTCCGCCGTCCGGCATTGCGTCCCGTGCGTTGACCGCCAGGTTCACCACGACCTGTTCCAGCTGGGCCCGATCGGCCATCGTCATGCCCAGGCTGGGATCGACCCGCACGACGAGTTGAATGTCCTCACCGATCAATCGCCCCAGCATCGGCGTCAGGCCGCCCAGAGTCTCGTTGATGTCCACGAGCTTGGCCTGCATCACCTGGCGCCGGCTGAACGCAAGCAGCGCTCGTGTCAGCGCGGCGGCCCGATCGGAGGCCTTGAGGATCTGCTCCAGGTCCGAGGAGACGGGGTGATCGCCGGGCAATTCGGATGCTGCCAGCTCCGCGAAGCCGCTGATTGCGGTGAGGATGTTGTTGAAATCGTGGGCGATACCGCCCGCGAGCCGCCCGACCGCCTCCATGCGCTGGGCCTGGGAGAGCTGGGCCTCGAGTGCCCGCTCGCGTGAGATGTCACGGGCGACCGCCACCGAACCCATGATGGTGCCAGTCGAGTCACGCAGCGGAGACACGGCCATGTCTATCTCAACGGCCGCGCCCTGTTCTCGCCTGAGGATCAAACGGCCGGCCCACGCGTCCCCGCGGACGAGAGCGGCAGTCATCTCGTCGAGCGGTCCGGGGTCGGCGAGACGTCGCAGGAGTTGCGGATTGCGTCCGACCACGTGGGAAATCGGCAGGCCGGTCATTCGGGCAAAGGCGAGGTTTGCGTACGTGACGTGGCCGGCTCGATCCGTGGTGAGTATTGCCTCTGCAGCCTGGTCGACGGCGGCGGCGAGCTTCTCGCGCTCCGCAGTTGCCAGGCTCGCGTTCTGGCGCGAGGTGACTGCCAGCCTGGCGATAACCAACGCCATGAGCAGGCCGGTGGCCGGAACATGCTGCTGCAGCGACTCGGCGTCATTCCAATCGCGGATTGCCGGCAGCAGGAAAGCGACGAGCACGGCTACGTACGGCAGCCACGGGATCGACCGGGAGTAGTCCGTCAGCCCTCGTTTGGGTCGGTCGCTGTCATGAATTCTCCATTGGGCGTAGGCGGAGAGGGCCAGGCCAAGCCACGCCAGTGAGTACACAGCCCCTGCGGTGCCGCCCTGGGCGTACACGCCTCTCAGCTCCTCGGCGCCGGCAATCATGTCTCCGACGAAGACCAAAGCCATCGACACGGCGGCGATCGCCAGGGCTGCACGAGTGCTTTCCCTCAACCCCCGGAGGATGATCGCCACCATCACGAACAGCAACGCCAGGTCCGCTACCGGGAAGACCGCCGAGCCGAAGGCAGCGACCATGCCCTGTCCGGCCGCCCGTGCCTCAGGGAATAGGAAGAAGTGCCAGATAAGCATCGCCGCGGACCAGGCGACGATGGCGATGTCCAGGCTGAAAAGCGTGATGTCGAAGGAAGTTCGCGCCGGTTTCGGTAGCAGGGCCAGGGCTACTCCGAAAAGAGCGTAGGTAGACAACTCCAGTGCCGATCCAATTCCCCAGACTGTGTCCAGGGCCGGCGCAACCCCCAGGAGCACATGGCTGAGAGCGCCGGCGCTGTAGACAATCAGGCCAACAGCGATGACCGACCAGGCTTTCTGGGTGCGCGGGCTCACGTGGTCTGCGCCGCGAAGGCGGAGCGTGATCAGGCCCATGACGATGCCGCCCGGAATTGCGGCGGCGGCTGTGAATCGGCTGGACAGGCTGGGATCGCCGATGCCCGAGAGCCACCAGGCCCAATAGAGCGCGATGTAGATCCCCAGGATCGCCATCGCCCACGCCAGCGGGTCGCGGCGGGCGCGCCGATCGGACGGATCGGGCACCGCCTCTCCATTCACGCCCGCTCGGCGGGGTTCCGGAGATGCGTCTTCAACTGCCCCTGAACCGGCCATCTTCCGCCCGCTCATTTACCCCATTCCGAAAGCACTCGCGGATAGGGAAATGCTACGCCACGCCGGACCCTCGCGTGCCCGATTCCCCCGGACTTTCGTAAGGGGGCTGATCCCCCTTATGGCGCGCTCAGCGGGTAACAGCCAGGAGCCATTCCTCCGACCCGTCGAATTTGAGACCGTCCCAGCCTGGGTGGAACTCAACCGTTTGGAACCCGGCGCCGGCCAGGATTTCGGTCAACTCCTGCGGCTCCAGCGCTCGCGCAGTTGTGCCGAGCACAGTGAGTTCGCCGGTTTCCGCGCCGAGGACGTGGTGGCGTTCCACCGTCGCGCGCGCCTCTGCACCCAACCTTGCTCGGTGAGGGTCAGTTGCATCCCGGGACCGAAGAGCCCGTCCACGCCGATGTGCCAGGCCGTGCCTGCGATCCGGGTTTCGCTCTTCAGCGCCGGAGCATGCTTCGGAGCTAGGTCCTTTTTGCCTCGGGCCTCGTCGTGGCGAGTCGCGCCTGATAGACTCTCGATTCCCCGGAGAGGACCCGCCGAATTGGGCTGTCCGGCGGCGCGAGCCAAGGGTGGCCTGTCATGTCGATCAAGGGTCTGATGGTTTCAAAGGGGCGACGGAAGGGAACTCTTCTGTATGCGCTCCGCTGGACGTCCTTCCTGCCGCTGGCAAGTCGGGTGCCCATGTACTCAAGGCTCATCTGGGCTCTCGTCAAGGACCCGCGAGTGCCGGCCAGCCGCAAGGCGATAATCATTGCCGCGGTCGGCTACGTTGTCCTGGGCCGCAAGCCGTTCGCGGACGAGATCCCCGTCCTGGGCCAGATCGACGACGTAATCGTCTTGGTTCTGGCGGTCGAGTTCTTCTTCGATGGCATCCCCGAGTACATTCTCCAGGAGAAGATCGAGGAGCTCGGAATCGACCGTGAAGCTTTTGAGCGCGATTTGGATCAGGTGCGACGCGTTACGCCCGCTCCTGTTCGGAGGATAGTTAGCCGGTTGCCAGATGTGCTCGAGGCAGCGAGCCGGCTTGTAGAAGAGTCCGGGATTGGCCCCAAGGTCAAGACCTGGGTAACGGACGTTCGGCCAAGCCGGGCGTAATAGGAGGAAACTTCCGCGTGAAGGTCATCCTGACCGCAGACGTCGACAAGCTCGGCAAGAGCGGTGAGATGAAGGAAGTCGCCGAGGGCTACGCCCGCAACTTCCTGATCCCTCGAAAAGTCGCTGTTCCCGCCGCCGGCGGCGCCTACCGCGCCTGGCAGCACGACATCGCCAGCCGCGAAGAGAAGCGCAAGCGAGAGCGCGAGGACGCCGAGATTGCGTCGACACGTATTGCGAGCACCACGCTGACCATGGGCGTGAAGGTGGGCGAGGGCGGCAAGCTCTACGGCTCCATCACGGCCAAGGAGATCGCCGAAGCTCTTGGACGCCGCGGTATCACCGTGGATCGCCACAAAATCGAGCTTCCCGAGCCGCTCAAGTCGCTCGGCACCTACAAGGTCGCGATCAAGATCTTCTCCGGCATGACGCCCGAAGTGACGATAGTCGTCGAACCGAAGGGCTAGAACCCACCGCCGGAACGGCGGCCAATTCGAAGCCAGAGGCAAAGCCATCGGTGCCAGCCGGTGGCTTTGCGATTCGAGGGCCATAGGCCAGATCAGGTCCGTCGATGCCCGGGAGCGGGTTATCCCGCCGTGTGCCGCCCAATACCGGGTGGTAGGGTTCCGGCAGCAAGGTGGGACCGGCGCCGACGCGGTGCCGATGCAAGTTCGGAGGGTGCGATGGGGGCCGGCATAGGTGCGTCGACCATTTCGACCGTTTCGGCGGCGCTGACGGCCCACGGTCTGACGAAACGCTTCAAGAGAAAGGTCGCGCTCGACGCAGTGGACATCACCATTGCGCCCGGAAGCGTCACCGCACTCGTCGGCCCGAACGGCGCTGGCAAGACCACCCTGATCAAGGTCTGCATGGCCTTCGAGCGGCCCAACGCCGGGCACGTCGAGGTCGACGGGGTGGATCCGTGGAAGCATCGAAGCGAGGCCCTGAGGCGCGTCGGCTACGTCCCCCAGACGCCGGCCGTGTACCGCGGCCTGAGCGTGGAAGAGCACCTGACCATGGCCCGCAGCCTCCATTCCGGTTTCGACGCGGACTACGCTCGACGGCGTCTGGATCAGTTGGCGATTCCGCTCGACCAGCGAGCGGACACGCTTTCCGGCGGCCAGGCTGCACAACTCGGGCTCGCCATCGCGCTCGGGACGCGGGCGAAGGTCCTGCTGCTGGACGAGCCGCTCGCGAACCTGGATCCGCTAGCTCGGCGCGAGTTCATCCAGGTCCTCCTCGACGCCGTGAAGTCGGACGGCTCGACGGCGCTTCTCTCGTCCCACATCGTGACGGACGTGGAGGAGGCCTGCGACGGCCTGATCATTCTTGGCGCCGGGAAGGTGCTGCTGGATTGCCCGCTCCACGTTGCGCGGACTGCCCATCGGCTGACCGACTCGGAGACGCCGCCTCCAGGTGCGACGGCCGTGGGCTCGTTTGCCGGTAAGGGCACGAAGCGGATGACTCTGTGGCGGCTCCCGGATGCCGCGGCTTCGGGCGGCGCGGGTTCGCCGGATGCGGCCGCCTCCGACGACGACGCCAGCCTCGAAGACGTGGTCCTGGGCTACCTCGCCGCCGGACGGGGCACGTTCGGCCTGCAGCTCAACTAGGGGGATCGAGATGCTCGCCAGGAATCTGCTAACCCGTATCTGGCTCACGTTCAAGCAGCAGCGCTTCGAGACGATTGCGGTAACGATCGTCTGCGTTGGGCTGACGGTCACGGCCCTCATCGAGGCCTTTCGGCTCAACTCCCTGAACGTCCCGTTGTCGTGCCTGCAGAGCTATCAAGGCGGGTATGTAGACCCGTATCAGGCGCCGATTACAGCGGCCCAGGCGCACTGCAACGATCTCGCGAAGTCGTTCTACGATCTTCGCCAAAGCTTGGACATGAGCCTTGTCCAACTCCTGCTCTTGTTCGCGCCGATACTCGCGGGGATCGTTGTTGGGGCGCCGCTGGTGGCCAAGGAGATCGAACAGGGGACGGCGCCCCTCTCATGGGCTCTCTCGGGCTCGCGGCGGCGCTGGCTTCTGGGTAAGGTTCTGGCGGGGGTTGTGCTTCTCGCGCCGCTGATGCTCGCGGTGGGTTTGGCCGCCAATGTTCTGGAAGGCGCTCTGAACCCCAGTCTGAACCCTTACGCTTCCTTCTCGAACTATCTGGGCCGGGGTATCCCCGATGTCTTCTGGGCGCTGGCCGCGTTCGCCGGGACGTTTGCTCTGGGCACCATTCTCGGCCGGACGTTGCCCGCCGTGGTCCTCGCGCTCGTTGTCTGCTTCTTCGTGAGAGCTGCGTGGGACTCCGGTATGACCCACTTTGTTCTGAGGTCCTTCGCCGTGCCGCAAAGCCAGGAGAGCCAGCAGAGTCAGCAGCAGCAGGGCTATGTGGTGTATGGGCCGGGGGGCCCGGCATATGCCGACCTGAACATCTACTACAGGTCGTACATCGACGGTAGGGAAGTCACCGACGCTGAGGTCAACGCCTGGTACAACCAGAACATGGTGTGCGTGCCCATTGCAGTGCCGACGCCGGATGCGTCGGCGACGCCGGACTACTCGAATATGGGCAACATCGCCACGGCGTGTGAGGCTCCGACCATCGATCAGAGCCACTTCCCTCAGCAAATCCTGTATGTCATCCCGGGTTCGTGGTACTGGCAGACCGTCGCCCTGGAGTCAGGCTTGCTGCTGTTGGGATCGTTGTTCTGCGCGGCCGTCGCCTTGTTCCGAGTGGAGCGGCGCCGGCCGTACTGAGCGGTGGCTCGAGCCGCCGGACCCGCGCCGCTAGAACCGCGGCGGCCCGGCGTCGATGCGGCGCCGCATCGCGGAGATGTCGCCGCGCTCGGTGTTGATCCGCTCCGTCCACCACGTGGCGCCGGCCGCGGCATATTGCTGCGTGATGGCCCCGGCGGCTACCGAATCGTCCGCGGGCGTGATTCCGGCGACCAGCACGTCGTACGGTGGCGCGTCCGGCCCTTCGCCGAGTCCGGCCGGGAGGCCGGCGGCGGCGCGCTCTTCGGCGATCATCGTGCAGACGCCGCGCACGTCTTCCGGCGTGAGTGGGTGGCTAAGCCCGTCTGGTGAGCGACGCAGCGGCCAGGTTCCCTCGAAGCGAGCGGCCCGGCGAATCGGCGCGCGGACCGGCCAGGTCGAGGCCAGCCAGATGGGTACTCGCGGCTGCTGAAGCGGACCGGGCAGGAACTCGACATCTTCAAGCTGGTAGTGCTCGCCCTGGTAGCTGAACGGGCGGGCCGTGAAGAGTCCTTCGATGATTGCCAGGCCCTCGTCCAGCTTGGCGGCGCGGATCTTCAGATCCGGCTCTTCGCCAAACGCCGTGAACTCGCGGAGTGGGCTGCCGTTGCCCAGCCCGAGAGTGAAGCGCCCGCCGGAGAGATGGTCGAGCGTGACCGCCTCTCGCGCCACGAGCCAGGGACGGACGCGCGGTAGTGGCGTCACCATCGGACCCAGCCTGACGCGAGTGGTCGCCAGAGCAATGGCGGTGAGGAGAATCCACGGGTCCGCGTACGGAACGCCGGCGTCGCGCTGGACGTGATCCCAGACCCAGACCGCGTCCCATCCGGCCGCCTCGGCGTCACGCGCAATCTGCGCAGTCAACCGCACGTCGGCAAAGTCACCGAAGTTGGGGATGTCGATCGCGAATTTCATGGAGCGATGATAAGTCCAAGGCGCTCCGACCTCTCGCCAGCCGCTGCCCGTCGCGCCATCATTCGCGCATGACGCCCGGCCGCCTGACCATCATTCACGTAGACCTCGACGCGTTCTTCGCGGCTGTGGAGCAGCGCGACCGACCGGAGTTGCGCGGCAAGCCGGTCATCATCGGTGGCGACCCGAACTCGCGTGGGGTCGTCAGCACTTGCAGCTACGAGGCTCGCAAGTTCGGCGTCCATTCGGCCATGCCGACCCGAACCGCCTACCAGCTTTGTCCGCAGGGCATATTCCTGCCGGTGGACGGCGCCAAGTACCAGCGCGTCAGCCGCGAAGTCATGACGGTCTTTCGGCGCTTCACGCCGGCAGTCGAGCAGGTGTCGATCGACGAGGCCTTCCTGGACGTTGCCGGATCGGAGCGACTCTTCGGCTCGGCGCCGGAAATCGCGGTTCGACTCAAGCGCGAGGTTGTCGAGACGACCGGGCTTACCGTTTCGGTCGGCGTCGGCACCAATAAGCTGATTGCCAAGGTCGGCTCAGATCTGCGCAAACCGGACGGCCTGGTCGTGGTCCAGCCCGGTGACGAGGCGGCCTTTCTGGCACCGCTTGAGATCCGGCGGCTCTGGGGAATCGGGCCCAAGACGGCCGAACGACTGCACGGTCTGGGCGTCAGCACCATCGGCGAGCTGGCGGCGCTGCCGATCGAAACGCTGGCGAGGGCGCTCGGCGATCACGGCGCGACGCTGCACGATCGGGCGCTCGGCATCGACTTCGATCCGGTCACGGGCGGCGGCGAGGCGGCCAAGTCCGTGAGCCACGAGACCACGTTTGCGGTCGATGTCGTGGATATCGACGAGATCGAGCGGACGTTGCTGGCCCTGACCGAAGGGGTTTCGGCCCGACTGCGTGCCGCCGGCATCCGCGCGGGCACGGTGGCGGTCAAGGTCCGCGACTCGCAATTCCGAACGATCACGCGGCAGAAGCACCTCTCCGAACCCTCCGACCTTACCGACACTATCTGGCGGGCGGCGCTGGAGCTGGCCCGGCCGGAAGTGCGCGGCAAGAAGATCCGGCTGCTCGGAGTCTCCGCCACTCAGCTGGGCGCGCCCGAGCAGATCGGCATGTTTGAAGTGGTGGACGCCAAGCAGCGCGCCGTAGTCGATGCGCAGGACGCCGTGCGGCGTCGATTTGGCGATGCCGCCGTTACGCGCGGGAGCCTCTTGCACCGCGGCCTGCCCGCGCCGTTTGAGCGCGATCCGGCGTCCGCGGTCGAGGGTCGCGTGGGCGTGCCGAAGATCGAGAACGAGGTGGAGTAGGAGAGTGGCGTCGGAGTGGGGACCGCGTGGGGACCGCGTGGCCCCGGTTCTTGCCGAATGCCCACTACGCGGACATTCGGCTGCGTAAGGGTGGCTGCGGTGCTGTCATCCGGCGTGAGTGTGCCGATTCGCCCGGATTCAGACCGATTCCGTCGTTTCGCGGGCACGGCCGGCGCCTTCTTGCGCGTGGCCCGGCGGCCGTCACCGCCCAATGCCCGCCTGATGGGCATTAGGAAATGCCGGGCCTGATAAGAGCCTCCGGAGCGGCGACTCCGATGTCCGCATCAGGCCTCGGCGATTGCGCTTCCGCACCACCACCCGCCTCCGCCTCCAGCAACTGCCGTTTTCGTGCCAGCCCGTACGCGTACCCGCCCAGCGATCCGTGCGCTCCCACCACTCTGTGACAAGGAACCACCACGGGCACGGGGTTCTGGGCGCAGGCAGTTCCCACGGCCCGGGCGGCGCCCGGCGCACCGACGGCCGCGGCCACCTGCCCATACGAGCGCGTCTCGCCGGCGGGGATCCGCCGCAGAGCCTCCCAGACGCGACGCCGGAACGCGGTGGCGTGGACGTCCAGAGGAAGGGAGTCGGCGTCCGGCCGACGGCTGCCGGCGGCCAGGTCCGAGACCAGACCGGCGAGATCTGTGAGCGAGGCATCGTCGCGGGCGAGCGTGGCGCGAGGGAACTCGCGACGCAACTCGTCGGCCAGGGCGTCCGCGGCCTGGCCCAGCCGGACCGCACATAGACCGCGCTCCGTGGCGGCAACAAGAGCCAGGCCATCAGGGATCGGGGCGATCGTCCAGAGGATCGACTCGCCGTCGGCGCCGTCGCGGTATCGTCCCGGTGCCATCCCTAATTCGCCGTTCGCGGCCTCGTAGGCCACGCTCGCGGATTCGTAGCCCGCGTCGTACAGGGCCCCCGTCACGTCTTGACCGTCGGCCAGACGCATCCGCAGCATCTCGGCCCGGCGAGCCGCAACCCAGGCGCGAGGAGTTACGCCCAAGGCGTCGCGGAAGGCCTCGCGCAGCCGCCGCTCCGGCACCTTGAGTTCGCCGGCCAGCGCCCGGTCGGTCGGCACGTCGTCTCCTGTATCTAGTGCCGTTGTCAGTCGGGCGATCGCCGCGGAAACCGGATCGCCGACGGGCTCGGCGCCGGCTCCATTTACCCGGTTCGGCCCGGCGGTCCGGTCTGGATGGCACCGCAGGCAGGCTCGCGCACCAGCCACCAGACCCTCGTCATAGTCAACGATGACTCGGACCCGATCCCGACCCGGAACGCGGGCCGGGCAACCGGGAGTACAGATAATGCCCGTGCTGGTGACGACGAAGAAGAAACGGGACTTCGATTGGCTGCTGGAGATGGCAACCCATTCCACGTCGGTCGCCGCTCGGCCGACCAGTGCGAGGCGCTTGGACTCGATCATTTGCCCAGGATATGCGCCGTCCAAAAGGCCGGCTTCCGACTTCCGGCTTTGGCCCGAATCAATCCGAGCGCGAAGTTGTGCCATACAGCTGTCACAGCCAAGACAGACTATCTGTTCGAAATCCAAGAGCAGACCGAATGTCTTGACACAGAACGTCTGTTCGCATAGTCTCTTGGAAATTGCAATAGAACGTCCGTTCATCCACTCAGTGCCCGAGAGGACAACGGCCAAGCCAAAGCGAAGAGGAGCGTCCTCGATGGCCATCGTCCGAATGGAACCTGTAAACGTCCGAGTCCGAGTCGATTGGTTCGACGGGACCCCGCGTGAAATCACCTGGGGCGCCATGAGACTGCCGATCACCAAGCTGTCCTCAGTGCGCCGTCAGGATTCCGCATATCGAGCGGAAGTTGGTCCGAGGACCTACTTCGAGGTCGAGACGCCGGGGGCTCGGCTGGCCTTGAGCTTCCAGCATCGGACGCGCCGATGGACCGTAGACGGCGTCGACGACGAGGTTCCGCTCTCCTGAAGGGTCGGCGTGAACGATTGTTGAACTGAAATGGCGGGTTGCTGCCTACAATCGCCGCTATGGAACAAGCATCAGCAGCCGGTTCGTTCGCGGATCTGACCGTCGCGCAGTTTGTCGAGCGTCTCTCGAGCGGAGAGCCTGTTCCCGGTGGAGGGTCCGCATCGGCGGTTGCAGCCTCACTTGGGGCCGCGCTGATCTCGATGGTCGCGGCTCTTTCCACTGGCAAACCCAAATACGCCGCGCATGAAGCGACACTCGCCCGCTGCGGTGTCGTCGGCAAGGAACTCGCCGCCGAGTTTATGAAGTTGGCCGATCGCGATGCCGAGGCCTACGCAGGCTATTCCGCGGCCCTGAAGCTGCCGCGCGAAACCGAGCTCCAGCAATCGTTCCGGCGGCAGGCAATTCAAGCCGCGGCCTGCGCCGCCTCGGATACACCATGGGAGTGTGTCAAGGCCTGCGCCCGGCTGGTCGTGGCAGCCGAGGCTCTGGCCGGGCGGAGCAACGTGAACGCGGCGAGTGACGTCCTAGTGGCCGCATTGCTCGGCGAGGCTGCTGCGCGCGGCGCCGCAGAGAACGTCCTGATCAACCTCTCCTCAACCGGCGATGTGGACTACTCGGAGACGATGCGCCAGCAAGTGGCCTCGGCGTTACGCGAGATCGCGGCGGTCACGGCCCGGACTCGCGAGATCGTTCTGTCGGGGCAGGCCCAAGAGCCGGAGCAGGTGTGAGCGAACCGCGGCTTCTTGCCGGCAGCCCAATCGCGGCTGAGATCCGGGCGGGGCTCGCAACGGACTTCGCAGCTTTCAAGGAGAAGTGGGGTTATGCCCCGACGCTTGCCATAGTCCTCGTCGGGGCGGACGCGCCGTCGGCGGTCTATCTGCAGCAGATCCTTCGGACGTGCCAGAAGGTCGGTGTGCAAGGTCGGCTCGTGGAGATCGGCTCGCATGCCACCGCGGACGATGTCTGCAACGAGATCGAGCGCCTCAATGCGGATCCGACGGTGGCAGGCATCATTGTCCAGATGCCGCTCCCTGCTCACATTCCGCTCCGCACCGTCATCGATGCCATAGATCCGGCCAAGGACATCGACGGGATTCACCCCCGCAATGCCGGCCTCCTCTCGCTCGGTTACGACGGCTTCCTGCCGGCGACTGCCCAGGCTTCGGTGGAGATCCTGAAGCGCTCCGGGATAGAGATCGCCGGCAAGAGGGTGGTCGTCATCGGACGCTCCAGCGTCGTCGGCAAGCCGGCCGCGCTGCTGCTGATGCGCGAGCACGGCACGGTCACGGTGCTCCACTCCAAGACCCGAGACCTGGCTCGCCACACCCGCGACGCGGAGATCATCGTGGTGGCCGCCGGAAAGCCCGGCCTCGTTACCGGCGAGATGCTTTCGCCCGGAGTCGTGGTCGTGGATGTCGGCATTAACGTGATCGATGACGGCGACGGTGGCGAGAAAATCGTCGGCGACGTCGACTTCGCGTCGGCGGGGACCATCGCGGCGGCGATCACGCCCGTGCCCGGCGGTGTCGGTCCGCTGACCAACGCGCTGTTGTTGAGCCATTTGCTGAAGGCGGCAACCGATCAAGCGGAGGCTGCTCTATGAGCGCCGAAAAGATGCCAAGCAGCCTGGATATCGCCCGTAGCGTCACGCCCCGCCCGATCTTGGATCTGGCCCGCGAGCTCGGACTCCATGATGACGAAGTGGAGCTGTACGGGCCGTACAAGGCGAAGGTGACAATCGCCGGGATCGAGCGCCTTGAGGCGGAGAACGCGGCGTCAGGCAAGCGCGGCAAGTACGTCGTCGTGACGGCCATCACGCCGACGCCGCTCGGCGAGGGCAAGACTACAACCAACATTGGGCTCGTGCAGGGTCTCAATCGGATTGGGCACAGAGCGGCGGTTTGCATCCGCCAGCCTTCGCTGGGCCCGGTGTTCGGCATCAAGGGCGGTGCCGCGGGTGGCGGCTACAGCCAGGTTATTCCGATGGAGGACTTCAACCTCCACCTCACCGGCGACAACCACGCGGTCGGAGCGGCGCACAACCTGCTCGCCGCCTTCGTTGACAACTCGCTGACGCACGGCAACCCGCATGGCATCGATCCGCTCGGCGTGCTCTGGCCGAGAGTCGTGGACATTTCGGATCGGGCGATTCGCAAGGTGATCGTCGGCCTGGGCGGCCGCGAGAACGGCTACCCGCGAGAGACGGAATGGGAGATCACCGTCGCGAGTGAAGTGATGGCGATCCTGGCTCTCGCGTCCGACATACACGACCTGCGCAAGCGTCTTGGCCGCACAGTCGTCGCGACGACATTCGATGGCCGTCGCGTCACCGCCGACGATCTCAAGTGCGCCGGTTCGATGACGGTCCTCCTGCGTGACGCTATCAAACCGAACCTTCTCCAGACGCTGGAGGGCGGCCCGGCCTTCGTCCACTGCGGCCCGTTTGCGAACATCGCCCACGGCAATAACAGCGTCCTGGCGGATCGCCTGGCCCTGGCCACGTGCGAGATCGCCTGCACGGAGGCCGGCTTCGGGGCGGACATGGGCGCCGAGAAGTTCTTCGACATCAAGTGTCGCGAAAGCGGGCTGCGGCCGGATGCGGCCGTGATGGTTGCGACGGTTCGCGCTCTCAAGATGCACGGCGGCGTCGGTCGGATCGTGGCCGGCAGGCCTCTGGATCCGGCACTCCAGGAAGAGAACGTGGAGGCGGTCCGCAAGGGCGCGGCGAACCTGGCCGCACAGATCGAGAACGTGCGCATCTTCAACGTGCCGGTGGTCGTTGCGATCAACCACTTCCCCGGCGACACGGACGCGGAAGTGGCCGCCATCCGCGAAGTGGCTTTGGCCGCCGGAGCGCGCGACGTAGTCGTGAGCCGCCACTTCTCCGATGGTGGCGCCGGCGCCGAAGACCTGGCCCGGGCCGTTTGGGATGCCGCGGAAGAAGGCGCCCCGGAATTCCGCCTCCTCTACCCGGACGATTTGCCGCTCCGCGAGA
Source organism: Candidatus Limnocylindrales bacterium (assembly GCA_036386115.1). Lineage (GTDB taxonomy): Bacteria > Chloroflexota > Limnocylindria > Limnocylindrales > CSP1-4 > Fen-1039. The sequence continues at coordinate 1,939 of DASVJA010000177.1, read as the reverse complement.
AGATCGAGACCGTGGCCGTCCGCATCTACGGCGCCCGCGGCGTGGACGAGCTTCCGGCCGCCACCAAGGCCCTGAAGCTCTATGAAGACTTGGGCTTCGGCAATCTGCCGGTCTGCATGGCCAAGACCCACCTCTCACTCAGCCACGACCCCAGCCTCAAGGGCCGTCCGACCGGCTTCCGAGTCCCCATTCGGGAAGTTCGCCTTTCCGCCGGCGCCGGTTTCGTGACGCCGCTTCTCGGCGAGATGCGCACAATGCCGGGCCTGCCATCCCATCCCGCCGGCGAGAACATCGACATAGACGCGGACGGGAATATCGTCGGCTTGTTCTAGACCCACTAGCGCACGGAGTGATCTTTGGAATTCGTGGTCCGCTCACCTCTCTCAGCTGCCGAATGCACGGATCGTCTCTCGCAAGGGTTTGAGGGCCCAATTCCCAAGCTCGGGGCCAAGGTCACCGATTGGAATGTCTACGGGACCGTGAAAAGTAACCATGTCGAGGCGACGATAGCCGGCCTGAAGGTCGCGCCGGACGGGAAGAAGAGGCGGTCGCTGCGGCCGGTTCTCACAGCCGATCTCAATCTGGAGAAGGGCGAGACCGTTGTGCGCGGCCGAATTGAGAGTCGTTACGGCGGAGGCCAGGCAAATGGCCGCAACAAGATGCTCGGACCGGTGATCGTTCTGGGCGTCAGCACCTGGGCGACCCTGGATCTGCCCACGAGATGGCCCATTCTGGTTTGTGCTCTGGCGTATCTGGCGGTGTTCGCCTATGGATGGCTCGCCGATAGACGTCTCACGCCGTGGCGGCTGGAAGGCGAATTGGAGCTGCTGGCGTGGCTTGAGATGAGGATCGACGGAACGCGAGACTAGGCGATCAGCGGTCAGTCTGGCCAGGCTGTGGTTCACCCCTGAGCTCCGCCACGACTTCAATCTCCCCAAAGATTGCGGCGTTGAGTCCAGCCTGACGTGCATCCTCATCCCATACACTCCACCCATGCTCACTGTCATCCTCACCCGCCACGGCAAGGCCGCGCCCGGCGACCTGATGCTCGGCGGGCAACTGGACATGTCGCTGACGCCGGACGGGCGCCGGGAAGCGGTGGCGCTGGCAGGAAGGTTGGCCGGCGTGCGGATCGATCGAATCGTTGCCAGCCCGATGCTTCGAGCGCTGGAGACGGCGCAGACGGTCGCGACCGGCCGGCCTGTCGAGGTGGACGAGAGGCTGCGCGAACTTGACTACGGGCGGTGGGAAGGTCTGACCGCGGCGGAGATCGAGGCGCGCGATCCGGAACTTCGGGCCAGGTGGGAGCACGATCCTGCGGCCACTCATTCACCCGGCGGCGAGTCCGGCGACGATGTTGCCTCCCGAGCGCTGAGCTTCCTGGTCGACCTGCTGGCGACGGAACTGCCCGGCCCAAACGACGGCGCTCGACACTCGCCCGATCCGGGAGGTTCCCGCGGCCGGGTCTCCGAGGAGCAGGCCGAAGCGGAGGGTGAACGTCGAGTCCTCGTTGTCGCTCACGGAACCTACAACCGCATCCTGCTGTGCGTGGCATTGGGCGTGCCCGTTCGCGACTACCGGCGCCGCTTCATCCAGGACCGCACGAACCTGACGGTACTTCGCTACGAGCGCGACGACACGCCGGACGGCGCCCAGCTGAGCCTCGCCAATGATGTGGGCCACCTGCGCCATGCCGGCGAGGCGCCCTGGGGCTAGGTGACTGCGCGATTCGCGTTCGCGCGTCAGACTCACTCGGCCACCCAAAGGAGCCTTCCCCAACTTGCGTCGTGCAGTTCCTGCCTACGTAGTCTTCTTCATCGCCATTTCGGCCTGGTCGCCATACCTGTCGCTTTACTACCAGAGCCTCGGGATTCCGCTGGGTCAGATCGGCGTGATCATGGCCCTTGCGTCCACGGTCGGCATGATTTCCTCGCCGGCG
>DASVJA010000176.1:0-4943 GCA_036386115.1 Candidatus Limnocylindrales bacterium | reverse complement strand
ACGCTTTGGCGAGGGTGGCTTCATCGGGCAGGGCCATCATGTCCGCGGTGTACACGACCACGCGGCCGCCGCCTTCAGCCTCGATCTTCGCCGCCAGAGACTCGGCAATCGAGACCGCCTTGGGGCTGAAGAGATTCCCATAGTCGTAGACGTGGCGGCCGGGAGTAATCGTCGGAAATGGCGTTGCCGTCGGGCGGGCCGCCGCGACCGGCCGTGCGCCCAACAGGGCGACGGCGACGAAACTTGCCAGCACCACCGCCATGGCCGAGATGAGCTTGATTGCCGCGGCGCGCGATCCCCGTGGTCCGGCCCCTCGCTTGGCCCGATCCATTCCTCACCCTCCAGCCGGGACTCCAGTTTCGTGGGCAGCCCGGCGACGAAGCGGGCCATGGGCACGGCCCACCGTGCCGATCACATTCTACGTGAGGTACTGGTACATCCCATACACGCCCGAAGCGAGAAGAACGAATGTCACGGCCCACAGCAAACCTGCATGCGCCCTCGAATTCGCCAGATCGCCGAGCAGTTCGCGATCGCTCGTCAATCGGACCAGGAAGGCCAGCGGCAGGACCAGCACGATCACGTTGAAGACCATTGCCCCAACGCACACTCGGACCAGGTCCGCCGAGAGGAGCGCAACCGCGGCCGCCGGGAGAACTTCGACGAAATAGACCGCATAGAAGCGGCGAGCCTGGTTGGGCCTCAGGTTGAGGCTGTGCCGCCAGCCCATCACTTCGCTGATCCCCCAGGCGGCCGAAAGCGAGACGACCACGAGCGCCAGCAGGCCCGAGCCGACGAGGCCGATTGCGATCAGCCAGCCGGCGCCGCCGTTCGCGAGCCGAGCCATGCCCTCTGGCAGCTCCCGAAGGTTCGTGACGCTTGCGGCAACCGGCGCGGCCGACTTCATCGCCGAGGCCGCGGCGATGACGATCGCGGCCATGAGCGCTTGACTCGCGAATGCCCCGACCAGCGTCTCGATCCGCGATCCGTGGAGGTCCTCGCGACTGAGTTTCTTGTCGACAGTGGCGGACTGCTGGTAGAACAGCATCCAGGGCATGATCGAGGCTCCGACCACCGCCACGACAAGCGCGAAGTAGTCGTGAGGGACGTCGCTGGGGAGTGGATTCAGGTCCGAGACAAGGTGGCCGATGTCGGGGCGACCGGCCACGGCGAGGACCACGAAGCTGAACAGAGCCAGCGAAAGCGCGAGCGCGAAGCGTTCGAACCAGGTGTAGCTGCCGGTCAGAACCATCGAGGCGTGTATCGCCAGAGCTCCGGCGATCGCAACCGGCCCTGGGATTCCGACGATCGCGGCGCCCAGGGCGATGCCGGCAAACTCCGCCACGTAGGCAACGAAGTTGATGATTGCCATGCCGAGGACGGAGACGGCGGCCCAGTGCGCTCCGTAGCGGGCCCGTACCAGCTCGGCGTGACCCTTGCCGGTGGCGAGGGCCAATCGCGCGGTCATCTCCTGAACCAGGAAGAGCACGGGCACGATCGCGAAGATCGGGAGCAATAGCGCGTAGCCGGCCTCGGTGCCGCCCTTGCCGGCCGTGATGACGCTCGGCGCATCGACGTCCGCGAGCATGACGACCCAGGCCGGCCCGACGACACGGAGCCAGCGACTGAGGCCTGGGGCACGCAAAGCCGCGCCAACGGAGCGGATGCCGGCGAGTACTGTCACGCGCCGAACCATAACTGAGTCAATGACCTATCCGGAGGGCCGAGGCGCACTGTCTGCGGTCCCTGTGGCCCCCGGTGTGTCGGCCGTCCGGCATGCGCCGATGCAGATCCGATGAGCGGGCCGGACCGAGAGCGCCGGCGTGAAGGGCACTTGCACTCTGCGCTGCCAGGCCGCCAAACCCCCGTGCCGGCAACTTCCCTCAGCTGGGCCGCAGGATCACCAGAGGTATTGAGCGTGCGGTCCGCTTCTGATACGCGTCGTAGCGGTCTTTGTTGGCGACGTTGACCAGCCGCCACAGGCGGTCGTATTCCCGATCGCCTTTGTTGACCACCGAGGCGACGCACTCGATCCGATTTCGGCGGACCTGCACTTCGACATGGGGATCGGCCGAGACATTGAAGTACCAGCCGGGCGAGTGTTCGCCGCCGAAGTTCGAGGCCACGAGGACGTAGTCGCCGCCATCGCTGGCATAGACGATCACGTTGGTCCGGGCCAGGCCGCTCTGACGACCCTTTGTGCGCAAGATCAGAGCGGGCGCGCCGCTCATGCCGTGGCCGACTCTACCGTCGGTCCCGACGTAGACGAACCGATGAAATCGCACAAACCAAGCTTCGAGGCGGCGCAAGAACCACATAGCCTCAGATTACGGCGTGTCGTCCAACTCTGGCGATAGACCGGGCTCGGGAGCCACCGGCCGGGACTCCGACACCTCCCGAGATCGTCAGTCGGCCGCCGCAGTGACCTTGCCCACCCCCACGTGGACCCCGAGCCGCTCGAGGGCGCTCAGAACCGCCTTCATCGACGCCGTGGTGATATTGGGGTCCATGCCGACGCCCCAGCGGACCTCGTCACGGGAGCGAACCTCGACGTAGGCGACGGCCGTGGCTTCCTCGCCGGCGCCCAGGGCGTGTTCGGCGTAGTCGAGCACTTCGACCTCGATGCCCATGTCGCGGCGCAGAGCGTGGACCAACGCCGAGATCGGGCCGTTGCCCTCGCCGCTGATGGTGCTGGCCCTGTCGCCGGTGGCCAGGTGAGCCGTTACCGTGACGTGGTCGTCCTTCGAAGACGTCTCGTATCCGGTCAGGCAGGTCTGGGGTTCCGCCGGCAGGTACTCCTCGGCGAAGGCGTCCCACATCTCCTCGGCGCTGATCTCCGTGCCGCTGCCTTCGGTGATGACCTTGATGCAGCGGCTGAACTCGATCTGGAGCCGGCGCGGCAGATCCATGCCGTGCTCGGTCTTCATGATGTAGGCCACGCCGCCCTTGCCGGATTGGCTGTTGACCCGGATCACGGCCTCATAGCTGCGGCCGACGTGCTTCGGATCGATCGGCAGATAGGGCACTTCCCAGGCCGGGTAATCCGGCGGCAGGCACTCCATGCCCTTCTTGATGGCGTCCTGATGCGAGCCGGAGAACGAGGTGTAGACGAGGTCGCCGACGTACGGATGGCGCGGATCGACCGGCAGCCGGTTGCAATGCTCGACCACGCGGCGCAGAGCATCGATGTCGGTGATATCGAGCTTTGGGTCCACTCCCTGGCTGGCCATGTTCATGGCCAGGTTGACGACATCGACGTTGCCGGTTCGCTCACCGTTGCCGAAGAGGGTGCCCTCGACACGGTCGGCGCCGGCCATCATGCCGAACTCGGCGGCCGCCACTGCAGTCCCCCGGTCGTTGTGCGGGTGCAGCGACAGCACGATTGAGTCGCGGCGCGGCACGTTGCGATGGAACCACTCGATGACATCGCCGTAGATGTTCGGCGTGTACATCTCGACGGTCGCGGGCAGATTGATGATCAGCGGCCGACCGGGTGTGGGCTGGATTACGTCCATGACCGCGACGCAGATCTCCAGCGCGTAGTCGAGCTCGGTCCCGGTGAAGCTTTCGGGCGAGTACTCGTAGCGAATCTCCGTTCCCGGGACACGGGCTTCCTGCTCCAGGCAGATCTTCGCGGCCTCAACTGCGATCCTGGTGATGCCTGCCTTGTCCTGGCGGAAGACGACGCGCCGCTGGAGAATGGAGGTCGAGTTGTAGAAGTGGACGATCGCCCGCTTCGCTCCCTTCAGGCACTCGTAAGTCCGCTCGATCAGCTCGCGGCGGCACTGCGTCAGGACCTGGATCGTGACGTCGTCGGGGATGAGGTCGCCTTCGATCAGCTCGCGGATGAACTCGTAGTCCGGCTGGCTGGCCGACGGAAACCCGACTTCGATCTCCTTGAAACCCATTGCGACCAGCGCCTTGAACATCTGGTGCTTGCGGGCCGGATCCATCGGGTCGATGAGGGCCTGGTTGCCGTCGCGCAGGTCCACGGAGCACCAGATCGGCGCAGTAGTGATCTCACGGTTGGGCCATTCGCGGTCGGCGAGGCGGAGCGGCAGGGGGCGGAAGGGGACGTACTTCTCGACCGGCATCGATTTGGGCTGGGCTGGTACGGGAGGCATTTCTGGTTTCCTTCTTTGTCTCTGCTGGGCTCCGCGATCAAGGCTGCGGATCTGGCGGGGTTTGGCGGGAAAACAAAAACCTCCTGCCAAACGCAGGAGGTCGACGGCGAGCACCCAAACGGGGCTCGCCTCAGGTAAGGAGGAGGCTGCTGGAGAAGAGGTTCCTGGTCATCGTGCCGCGTAGTGTAGCCTGTGCCGCCAGTTCTGGTAAACCCGCAAGATGGATGAGGGCAGGAGGGCCGAGCCGTGGCACAGCAGGCGAACCGATGGCGGATCATATCGTCGAGCCTGCGGGCCACGTTCCGATCGCCGACGGACGTTCTGGCGATCGGTCCATGGCTGCTGGTCGTGTGGGCGGCCGCCTCGACGATCCTTCCGCCACGGTCCGGGCTTTCGGCGATGTTCATGGTCTTCGAGCCCCTCATCTTCATCGTCGCGATCGTGGTTCTGGCGCCGCTGGCGCTGTGGCGCCGGGCCCGGACGCTTGCCGCGGCGCTGGCCCTTGCCGTCATCCTCGGCGGCTGCCTGTTCGGGTCCGAGTGGATCTCGCTGCCGCGGAGTGGCTCCGGCCGACACGACATCTCCGTCATGAGCTGGAACGTGCAGTACGGAACGCGCTTGCCCGCGGATCAGGCAGTTCAGCTGCACAACGCCACGGCGGACATCGTGGCTCTGCTGGAAGTGGAGCCGGACGCATCGGCGGCCATAGAGGCCGATGCCGCTATTGCGGCCCGCTATCCATACCGCGCCCTGGCACCTCGGGTCGGGCCGTGGGGGCTGGCGTTGCTGAGCCGCTACCCGATTTCCGATGTCGTCTCA
>DASVJA010000175.1:0-2638 GCA_036386115.1 Candidatus Limnocylindrales bacterium | reverse complement strand
ACCAACATGGCCACGATCGGGGTCCTGTCGACGTGTATCTCGATCGGGCTGCTCATCTTCGGCGGCATGGCCATCGGGATACTCCTCGGAGGCGGCGCCTTCGACGCCACGGACGTCTCCCAGACGACGATGATCCTGGCCATCCTGGCAATCTCGGTGCCGTTCGAAAGCCTGGTGGAACTCTTCGCTCGGGCGCTCTTCGCCACTCACAACACCGTGGAGCCAATGTTTGCGGCGTGGGCCGGCTTCGTCGTCGGCATCGTGACCACCTGGATCCTGTCGCCGGTCCTGGGTCTCGCTGCGATCCCGATCGGCTACACCGCCTGCCGAGTCGTCCAGTTGGCCGTCCTGGCAAGCGCCCTCAAGCCGCGAATGGCCCGCATCGGGGGCTCATCGCGCTGGTCGCGCGCACTCGTCCATGACCGCTGGGGCGGAATGGCCAGCCCGGAGCGCAGATCCACTCCGGCCACCCAGCTCGCGTTGGTGGCGATCCTTCTGGTCGCCCTGGCCGGCGGCACGATCTTCACGGCGGCCCAGGCCTTTACCGGGTCCAGCGTCGCGGCCGCGCCGCAAATCACCGGTCGCCCTATTGAACCGGCCGCTCGATCCTCCGTTGCCCTGCCGCAGGCCTCCGGCGCGAAGACCCCCGGAACGTCCCCCTCTGCCCAGTTGCCGTCGGCTTCCTCGGCCAATCCCGGCGGATCGTTCTCGATGGACCTCTATCGCAACGGCGACTTCGTGAGCGAGTCAAAGGACACATGGTGTGTCGCGGCGGCTATGCAGACCTCGGAAAACATGATGAGCTCCGTCGTTGACACTACTCGTGATAGGCAAGCCCAGCTCTTCGACCTGGCCGTCTCGATGGCCGGTGAGTCGAACGGCGGCGCGGATCCGGACGGCTGGGCGGCTGGCCTCTCCTACCTCGGGTACGGTCGCTTCCAGACCGGCGCCAACAGCACCCTGGTGGGTGCAGTTCACACGGTGGCCAAGCAGATCAGGCTCACCAACCGACCCGGCGGACTGATCGTCTGGAAGGGCTGGCATGCGTGGGTCATGTCGGGCTTCACGGCATCCGCGGACCCGGCCGTCACCGACGACTTCACGGTCATATCGGTCTTCATCGAAGACGTCTGGTACCCGCGCGTTTCTACCCTATGGCCCAAGTCCCGCGCACCGGACGCGGAGGTCAAGGTCACGGCGCTGGCACCCGACTACGTTCGGTGGCAGCAGGGCAAGTACTACGCCGACCGAGAAGGCCTTTACGTCTACGTGATCCCACAGCTTTAGGTCGCAATGAAAATGGCCGGCGTCCTCAAGGCGCCGGCCATTTCTTTGTTCTGGGACCTAGAACCGACCGAGAGCCGCCAGGGCGAGGGTCTTCTCCAGTGCCAGTAGATCGCTATCCGATTTGCCGCTGAGGACCACGGAGACCGTCAAGGCAATCTGCCCCTTGCGGAAGGCGAGATCCTGATATCCGCCGCCCATGCTTACGAAGTAGGCCGCATCGCCGATGCCTGAGACCTGCGTGATCGTCAGGCCGGGTATGGACTTCTGATCTGGCTTGAAGCTGCCCATGCCGATGACGGAGATTTCTACGGCGTGGGTGGAGAGTTTCGTGGTCGACCAAAGGCAACTGCGTGCTCCGTCCGTCGGCACAACACCGGGATCCACGGCTTCACCGAGAGCGGCCGCGGCGTCGTCGGCCGTGAGTAGAGTGCAAGCGTCCGGTTCTGCCGGACCGGCGCCGGTGGGTCCGTTCGTGGGGCCTGAGCTCGTCATGGCGGAGCTCGCCATGGCGGAGCTCGGTTGCGAGGCGTTGGTAGGTGTCCCGCTTGCCGGCGCTCCGCTTGCAGGAGCCCCACCCGTGGCGGCCGAACTACCGCACGCGGCCACGAGCAACGCCATAGACGCGAGGGCAATCAAAGATTTGCGCATAGTCGAGTCCCCACTTAGATGTAGCGGTCGTGTTTCCCGCGTCGGCGGGATCCGGCGGCGACACTCGCCCTCCGAACTCGGGGGCTCGACGACCACACGGTAGGCCCCTCTCAGGAGCATGGGCTACAGGTCGGGCGATTCGACCCGGCGCTGGACCTCGTTGCGCCGAGCGATCCGCTCGGCGCTCGTAGCGCGACAAGAAGGCCCGGGGTTCCCACTGAGTCCCAACGCTACTATTCGTCAATGCTCGACCCATTCGGATCCGTGCCGGAAAGCGAAGCGGTGTCGGCCGCCGTCGGAAGTCCACCGGAGCCTTCCGACCGGCGGGCGCCGACCGCGCCGCCACGCATCTCCCTCTGGCGCCGCCCGGACTACGTGAAGATCTGGACGGCGGCCACAATCAGCCTCCTGGGCTCGCAGGTCAGCCTCATCGCAATCCCGTTCATCGCGGCCGTGGTGCTCCACGCCTCGGCCTTCCAAGTGGCAATGATGGGCATGTTCGAGATGCTGCCTTTCATCCTGTTTGCGCTTCCGGCGGGCGCATGGCTGGATCGTGTGCGGCGTCGACCGGTTCTGATTGCCGGTGACTTCGGCCGCGCGCTCACTCTGGCAACCATCCCGATCGCTTACGCCATCGGCTGGCTCACGATCTGGCAGCTATATGCCGTGGGGTTCGCTGCCGGGACGCTGACGGTGCTGTTCG
>DASVJA010000174.1:0-7005 GCA_036386115.1 Candidatus Limnocylindrales bacterium | reverse complement strand
CGGCCCGGCTTCCTCTGTTGGGGCATCCTGCGCCTGGTCCGGGCGCTCTTCGTATTGCGTGTTGAACTCGTCGCTCATCCGGAACGGTACCCCTCTGCGGGTTGCGGGCAAGGCCGCAATTTACGCGGGCCGAGGGGCCGCGTCCGGATACCGGTCGCGACCGATCTAGAAGGTAGCACCTCCAAGGAACAGCAGTGTCGCGCATGGACGCGAAGGGCGCCTCCGTTCCGACTTGCAGCGCCTGATCAGTCTCGCGTGCGCAGGGGGCCAACGCCACGGCGGCCCCGGCGCCACAATCGTCGCCGGCACCGATTTGCCTGCATGAACTATCGAGGGCTCGATGGACGTCTTCCTGATGGTCGGGCTTCCCTTCCTGGCCTTCCTTATTCCGGTTGCCTGGGCGGCGTACGGCATCGGCGGTAGCGGCTCGGACCCGCTTGCGATGCAGGCTGAACCAACCGGCCGCGTACGGATCCGGCGAGCGGCCCTCGTACTCGTAGCGGGACTGGTGACGGGCCTCGGCGCGGCATCTGCCGCCTCCGCCCACGCGTTCGGCCGGACCACAGATGCCGGTCTTGCCGTTGAGCCGGCCGCCCTTCTCTTCACGCTCGAGGCTGTGGTGGATCTGGTGCTTATCGCCGTCGTCGCGCTGCCGGGCTGGTCGAATCGCCGAGCTTGGGCCCTGCGCATGGCGGGCGTGTATTGGCTCTGCCTTGCCGCGCCGGCCTGGATACTGGCTGATGCCGGACCGGGCTGGATCTCAACCGGCTCGGACGGCATCTACGCCCTGGGGTTGCCGGCCTTCATCTGGGAAACGGTTGCCGCGCTCGTGCCGCCGCTTCTGCTCTGGCTGGCCGCGAGAGGCGGATACGCACCCGACGACGCCGGCTCAAGCGCCGTCGAGTGATCGGCTGGGCATCGCGCGCTCTTCTGCCGCTTCACCAGGGTGCGCGTTCGCGTATCGTCTATCCATCACGAGCAGAGCCATCCAGTCGGAGATAGAGACATGTGGAACGAGTCCGGGGGGCCACCCAACGACAGTGAGGCGACACTGCGAGCCGAGATCGCCGAGCTCGAGAGCCGGCGACTCACCGTCCGTGACGCGTACACGTCGATCTTCCATGAGTTCGGCCTCATCCTGTTCAAACTAGGCCATCCTCTCGTGTTCGTGGCGATGATCGCCATTCTGGTAACCGACATCGCCGTGATACTGCTCACGCGATCGCTGTTCCTGGCCCTGATTGGCGCGATGGTTCTGGTCGGGGCGGGGCTGTACACCGAAAGCCACCTCGAGAAGTGGGTCAACGAGTACAACGCCGAGATCGACGAACAGATTCGGCGCCTGCTGGCCGGCCCCGACGAGGAAAGCTGAGCGTCCGACGCGCCGGTTGGGCATCCGCCGTCACGCAATGCCGGCGGCGGCGCCAGGCTGTAGAGTCTCGGCGTGAGTACTGTCGTCGAATTCCGCGGCTCATTCCGTTTGATGGCCAGTGATGGAGATCGCCTCCGAGCCACGGCCAAGGGCACCTGGTACGACCGCTGTGGCGAGTTGGCCACCGTGGAGCGCGCCAACCCCAAGTGCGAGTCGTGCGCCCGCGGCGCCAAGTGCGGCTACGACTGCACCGTCAGCAGCCTGTCCTGCCCCAAATGCGGCGCCACGGCTTGAGGGTCGCAGATGACCGCGCCCGCGCCCCACGCAATCTATCTGGCCGGCCGTTGGGTTGATTCGCCCGATCAGCTCGTTGTGGCAAACCCGGCCTGGCCCGATGAGCCGGCCGGCTCCACGTTCTACGCCACCGCTGCGCAGTACGAAGAGGCCGTCGTGGCGGCCGTTGCCGCCTTCAAGGAAACCCGCCGCCTGCCGGCCTACGTGCGCAGTGCCGCTCTCCGCAAGATCGCCGACGGCATCACCGCCCGCCGAACCGAAATCGCCGGCATCATCACGCTAGAGTCCGGCAAGCCGATCCGCGACTCGCTGACCGAAATTGACCGCGGCGCGCTGACCTTCCGGCTCGGAGCCGAGGAAGCCGAGCGGATCGGTGGTGAAGTCATCCCACTTGATCTGAACGCGGCTTCACGCGGCCGAACCGGCATCACCCGCCGCTTTCCAATCGGCCCGATAGCCGCGGTCAGCCCGTTCAACTTCCCTTTGAACCTGGCCGCCCACAAGCTGGCCCCGGCCATCGCATCGGGCAATCCAATCGTCCTCAAGCCACCGTCCAAGGACCCGCTAACGATGCTGACCGTGGCCGAGATCATCGCCGAAGCGGGCCTGCCGACGGGCTCCGTCAGCATCCTGCCCATGACCCGCGAGCTGGGCGACCGCATGGTCACGGACAATCGCTTCAAGCTCCTGACATTCACCGGCAGCCCGGAGATCGGCTGGGGAATGAAGAAGCGCGCCGCCGCATCTGCCCCCCGCAAGAGAGTGGTCCTGGAGCTGGGCGGCAACGCCGGGGCGATCGTTGACCGGTCCGCGGATCTGGACTGGGCCGTTCGCCGGATCGTGGTCGGCGCCTTCAGCTATTCCGGCCAGGTGTGCATCAGCGTCCAGCGTGTCTTCGTTCACGAGGCCATCTGGGACGAGTTCATGGCCCGATTCGTCGAGGCGGCGGTGGCCCTCAAGGTGGGCGATCCGCGCGATCCGGCAACGGAGATCGGCCCGATGGTGGATGCGGCCGTGGTTGCCCGGACGCAGACCTGGGTGGACGAGGCGCGAGCCGGCGGCGCTCGAATCCTGCTCGGCGGTACCGCCGACGGCGCCTACCTCAAACCAACGATCCTCACCGACGTGCCCGCCACGGCCAGGATCTGCCGCGAGGAGGCGTTCGCGCCGGTGGTGGTCGTGTCACGCTTCAGCGATTTCTCACAAGCCATGGCCGCGGTCAACGACAGCCGGTTTGGGCTTCAGGCCGGCATCTTCACCAACGACCTTGCCAACACGTGGGCTGCCTTCGAGGGCCTCGAGGTCGGCGGCGTGATCGTCAACGACGTGCCGACGTATCGCATCGACAACATGCCCTACGGCGGCTCCAAGGACTCGGGCCAGGGGCGCGAGGGCGTCCGCTATGCCATAGAGGACATGACGGAGCTGCGGATCATGGTGCTGGCCAGGCCCCAGTAGGCCGAGGCGGCGACGGGCTTGAGCCAGATGCGCCCGCGGCGGCCGTAGGGGCGGTCTTTCCCGCCGGGAAGGTGTACTGGAAGGCCGGAGTCGCCATCGGGCTCAGCCCCTCGGGGTTGGGCTGGCGCCGCCACATCCATTCTCGGGCGGACAATCCGGAAGCGTGGATGAGGGCGGCAGCTTCGACCCCGAAGTACCGATAGTGCCAGGGCTCATACCCGTAACACGACTTGGATGCGCCGCCGTCCGGGTAACTCATGATGAAGCCGTATTTCCAGGCATTGGCGGCCAGCCAGGCACCTGCTGCCGTGACCTTGGCAAAGGTGTAGTAGGTCCCCGGCTTGGAGCCGCCGTTGATCTGGACGAAGTCCCACGGTTCGGACCCGCCGCGGGCCTTGAAATCGATCGCCAGGCCGAGCTGGTGTTCGGAGTGCCCGGCCCTGGCCGAGGTCAAGAAGGCTTGGTCGTAGCCCAACTCGTTGACCCAGTACGAAAACGTCCAAACCTGAGTGTCGTAGCTTCGATACGCCGACGCTATTCCCAGCGGCGCTCCGGCGGCAGCGGCGGCCTCGCCCATCCTCTGAAGGTCGGGGACCATGACCGCTCGTATCAGGTAGTACGGCGAGAAACCCGCCGCATCGCTACCGACCAAGTCGTCCGGAACATACGTGCTCGGGACCATGAGATCGGTGTCCACCAGCGTCAGTGGCCAGTCGTCCTGGCCGGCCATTGGCGTCGGCACATCCCCCATGGCGCAATTAGGGAGCGGCTCGATGTTGGATACGGCCGGCTGCCCATCGGGAGTTGGGGTTGCGGCGGCCGGCGGCGCAGCAACAAGTGCCGGTCGGGCCGCCGGATCCGTGGCCGGTGGCACCGCCGAAGCAACTGAAAGCGCACTGACCACGGCCGGTGAGACGCTGGGGCGCAGAGGCTGCATTCCCGTCGAACCGGCAAGCGCGGTCACTGCGACCGCCACCATGCCCAATCCGGCCAATGCCCTTGTACGCACTCGTCTCCTCATCGATGTGACTTGCCCGCGGACGCAACCGTTTCGGCCCACCCCAATGATCCTACCGGCCACGGCCATCGGGCGCACTTCCCCATTCGAACTGCCCGTGGGGCGGCCCACAGCGAACCGGGCATCCACCGGCTACAGTCGGGCAATGAAGATAGGCATTGCCATCGGCGGAACAATCGGCGAGGTGGCTACGCTCGCCGCCCGGGCTGAAGCGGGCGGTCTCGAATCCGTCTGGGTGGCCGAGCTGGACCGGACCGCGCTCGTCCAAGCCGCCGCGGCGATTTCGGCGACATCGCATCTCGGCGTCGGTACCGCCGTGGCCCTGGCCTTCCCGCGCTCCCCCACCATCACCGCCATGACCGCCTGGGATCTCGACGAGATGTCGGGCGATCGCTTCATGTTGGGCCTCGGGCCGCAGGTCAAGCGTGTTCTCGAAGCGCGGTTCTCCGTCAGAGTGGACAAGCCCGCACCGCAGATGCGCGAATACGTGCAGGCAATCCGAACCGTCTGGGCCGCCAATCGCGGCGAGGCCGTAACCCACGAAGGCGAGGCATACAGGATCGTCATGCCGACCTTTCACGGCCCGCTGCGACCCGGCCGGCGAGACACTCCGATCCTGCTGGCGGCCGTCGGCCCGGTGATGAGCCGCGTCTGCGGGGAGGTGGCAGACGGGCTGCTGGGCCATCCGCTGGCGTCTCCGCTGTTCCTATGCGAAGCCGTCCGACCGGCTATAGACGAAGGGCTCGCCCGCTCCGGTAGACCTTCGGGCGCCTGCCCGATCACCGCCATGGCGCTCGTCTCCCTCGGCGACGACGAAGTTGCCGCCCGACGCGCCGCCCGCCTGCAGATCGCGTTCTACGCCACGACACCGTCATACAAGGCAATCCTGGCCCTTCACGACCACAGCGCCCTGCCGCGCGATCTGCGCCGCGCCTTCGTCAACCACGACCTGGATCGCATGGCCGAGTTGATCGACGACGAGCTACTTGACGCGATAGCCATCGCCGGCCGCCCGGACGAAGCCGCCGACCGCCTGCAGGCATGGGAAGGCGTAGCCGATCGTGTGGTTCTGGGAGTGCCGTGGTACGGCATGAAAGCCGACCGCCAGAGAGATGCGATTTCCGCGGCCCTGGAGTTTGGGGCGGGCGTGGCCACGGGCGGCTCGCGGGCCTGAATCGAAAGGTTGGCGTCCCCGGTAGGACTCGAACCGACGACTTGCCGCTTAGAAGGCCAATGGGTGTCAGCGCAATAGCGGCCCTCGTCAAGTGGCGAGCGGAACGTGTCCAGTTAGCATGTCGGTGTGTGGAGACTTTCGCCGGCCCGTTGCCCACTGCGACGCAGATGCACGACCTTCTCGCCAGTGGCATGAACCTCTCCAGGCCCACGAGCTACTCATGGGCATTGGAGATTAGGCACGACAGCGCGGCGCGTCAGCGTGCAATGCGGCCGGAGATGCCAGGGTCGCCGCGGATTGCCTACCTCTTGAAACGCAGCACGAGTCCCGCCCCCACGACGGCACCGCCCACGGCCACAAGCAGCAGCACGATGGGGAGCATGTTGTTGTCGCCGGACGTCGCGCCGCCTGGCCCGCCCGATGCCGCCGGTGAACTCGAGGGCGCCAATGCCGAACCGAGCGCGGAGGCGGACGCGACAGCTGACGGCGATGCAACATCCGAAGCGGACGCGACAGCGGAAGCGGCCGCGGGTGGTGCTGTGGCCGCGACGTTGTACGCCAGGTTCGCGCCCAATCCTGTTCCGGCCGCGTTCGTGGCGACGACCTGGATCGTGTAGGAGCCTGCCGCCAGGCCGCCGATGCTGCATGAGAGATACGCGCCGGTGGCGTTGCAGGTCTTGCCGCCCGGAGCCACTGTGGCGACATACCCCGTGACGGCGGTTCCGCCGTTGTTCGACGGCGCGGCCCACGAGATTTCGACCGTGGCAAAGCCGCCGTCCCAAGCGGATATCCGGGCAGCGAGCGTCCTGGGCGCCGCCGGCGGGACCGCCACAAGGAAGTCGAGGCTGGCCATGCTACCCCACCAACCGACGGCGTTCGTCGCATAGATGTTTATGTGCTGCGTGGAGCCGAGGGGCAGATTCTCCACCGTGCACTGGAGAGCCTTGGTCTGGCAGTTACTCGTCACCTTGTTCGAAGCCCAGGCATCAGCTTCGTAGTGGTCGATGGAGTTTCCGCCGTCGCTGGTCGGCGCCTGCCACGACACCAGGACGGAGGCGAGCTGGCCGCTGATGGAGGTAACCCGCGCGGCCACCGTGCGCGGCGCCGCGGGCGGAATGGGGACCGTGTATTGGACGGCTGCCGGCGGGCCCTGACCGCCCCCGTTGAGGGCCGTCACCAGCACTGTGTAAGTCGTCCCGCTGCTGAGCCCAATCACCTGGCACGACATTGTCGGTGGATTTGCCGAGCAGGTACCGGCCCCTCCGAACTGGACTAGGTACTGCAAGATCGGGCTGCCGTTGTCCTGCGCCGCATTCCACGAGACCACCACGTTGACCTTGTGGTCGATCTGGCTGGCGGACTGCGCGGAGACCATGACGTTTACGGGAGGGCCCGGCGGAATGATAAGGGCGCTGGCTACGGCCGGCAGAGCTAGTGCAGCCGCGATCGAGATCGACACGGCCGCCACCGAGCGCGCGATCCGATGACGAAGACCCGGCTGCCTCTCGCCAAAGGGCGCATCCTGCCACGCACTCATCGACTTCCCTCTCTTCCCCGGTCGACGGTGGTCCCGAGACGGGCCTACCCCTCCGGGGAGGCTAGCGTATCGCCGCGCCCAGGGGCTGTCCAGAGTGTCAGGGCGGCCTTTGCCGGCCTGGCTCGCGGCGCGTGCCAGGCGGCAATCGTCGG
>DASVJA010000173.1:0-3227 GCA_036386115.1 Candidatus Limnocylindrales bacterium | reverse complement strand
ACCCAGCGGTCGATGAAGTCGGGGAAGTCGCGATAGACGAACCGGCCGGAAAGTGCCTCCAGGCAAGGAACCTCAGGGTCGCCGCCGTACTTGCGAATAAGCTCCCAGAGAGCCGCGTGCGGGATGGCGCCTTCGATGTGGAGGTGCAGTTCCACCTTGGGCAGCCGCTCCAGCCACGCGGGACACGTATCCGGCGCGGACGATGCTCCGGATCCCGCTTCTCCGCTCATCGCCCCTCCGACCCGACTAGTCCGGCCGGTAGACCACCCGGCCGCTGGCGTCGATGGTAGGTGAAAGTCGGGTCGGCGCGGCGACGCCGACGGCCGCCGCTCTCGCCGCTCGCCTGGCCTCGGCATCCGGCACCTGGTCACGCGCGTGATAGCTCGACCGCACCAGCGGCCCGGACTCGACATGCTTGAAGCCCAGCTCCAGCGCCTCGATCTTCATCTCCGCGAACTCGTCGGGGTGGTAGTAGCGCTTCACGGGCAGATGCTCAACCGACGGCCGCAGGTATTGGCCCAACGTCAAGATGTCGCAGTCGACCGCGCGCAAATCCACGAAGGCCTGGTGCAACTCCGGCCGGGTCTCGCCCAGCCCAACCATGATGGACGACTTGGTGTGCACGGCCGCCACCGCCTCGGGTCCGCGAGCCGCCACCGCGAGCTCCCGCGCGTATGCCTTCGCGCGCAGCAGAACCTCGAGCGAGCGGTCGTATCGGGCCCGCTTCCGAACGGGCTTCTGGAGCCGCTCCACCGTTTCGACGTTGTGATTAAGGATGTCCGGCCCGGCCGCCATCACCGTGCGCAGTGGCTCGGCCTCGCCGTTGAAATCGGAGATCAGGACCTCGACGCCCATCCCCGGGCAGGCCGTCCGCAGCCGCCGGATGGTCTCGGCAAAGATCGCCGCCCCGCCGTCGTCCAAATCGTCTCTGGCAACGGCCGTGACGACCACGTGCTCCAGGCCCAAACCGCGGATCGCCTCCGCGACTCGCCGCGGCTCGTCAAGGTCGTAGAAAGGCGGCTTGCCGGTCTTGACCGCGCAGAATCCGCAGGCTCGGGTGCATGTGTCGCCCAGGATCATGATCGTCGCCGTGCGAGCATCCCAACACTCGCCCATGTTCGGGCAGTGGGCTTCTTCGCAAACGGTGTTGAGCTTCAGGCCGTGGAGGAGCCGCCGGACTTCCTGGTAAGTCTCGCCGGACGGAATCCGGGCCTTGATCCATTCCGGATGGCGGCGCAACGCCGCGGCGCCATCAGTTGCGTCGTCGGTAACCGGATCGAACGTGCCGCCACCCAGGGCGATCGTGGGCGGCGTCGGGCGAGGCGCGGAACCGAAATCGGTTGAGTCAGACATTCGCGATGAGTCCCGTCTAGTAGATCGACGTGTCGGGCCCGACCGACTCAAGCCAGCAGATCGCGTCGCGCACGAATTTGCCGATCTGGGCTCCGTCGGTGGCACGGTGGTCGTAGCCGGCGACAAGATTCATCATCGATCGGACGGCCAGGACATCGCCCTCCGGCGTCTCACGGACCACAGGCCGCTTGACGACGGCCTCGGTGGTCAGGATGACGACCTCGGGCGGGTTGATGATCGGGACGGTCAGTATGGAGCCAAACCAGCCGGTGTTGTCGACGGTGAAGGTGCCACCCTGGAGATCGTCGAGGCGCAGCTTGTTTGTCCGGGCGCGCGTCGCCAGGTCCTGGATCGCCCGATTGATGCCGTTGATGGAGAGCTGATCCGCGTCGTGGATGACGGGCACGATGAGTCCGCCCTCCACCGCGATCGCGATGCCGATGTTGATTCGACGCTTGCGCAGCAGACCGGCGTCCGTGTAATGGGCGTTGAGATTCGGATGATCGTGGAGCGCCTCTACGACGGCCTTCACGACGAACGGCAGGAAGCTCAGCCCGACGCCTTCGCGCGCCTTGTAGGCCGCCGCCTGCTCGCCACGCTGCTTGACCACGGCGGTCATGTCCGCCTCGAATGTGCTGTGCGCGACCGGGATCTGCGCGGCTCGGGTCATCTGCGCGGCGATGCCCTTGCGCATCTGGTTGTGCGGCACGAGGACTTCGTCCTGGCCGGGTTCCCAGGCGACGGAGATCGACGATGCTGAAGGGACGGCCGGTGCCAGGCCCGGCGAATGGCTCGCGACGCCGAGCACCGGTGATTGGCTTGCGGAAGGAGAAGCGGCGGCCTGAGCGGCCGCAGTGACGGAAGTCCCGGCAGTGGCAGCACCACGCCCCGTGGCGCCCGCACCAGCGCCCGCGGCGCCTTCCACGAACGTCAGGACGTCGTCGCGAGTGATCCGACCTCCGTTCCCCGTCCCGGCAATCTGCATCGGCGAGAGACCGTGCTCCCGCATCAGAAGGCGGACCGCCGGGGTCATGCGGGCGTCGGGGTCGCCGGCGGCCATGACGGGAACCATGCCCTGGGCGGTTGTTTGGGGAGTGACTCCGGCAGTGGCACTCGCAGTGGCACCCGCCGCCGCCTGCACCGGCGCGGCCTCGGCAGGCACCGCAGCCTTCGCAGCCTTCGCGGCTCCGGGCTCGGCCCCCGCCGTAGCGCCCTCTTCGATCACCGCGATGTCGGCGTCGTACGGAACCGCCTGACCTTCCTGAACGAGGATCTCGCGCAAGATCCCTGCAAACGGTGACGGTACTTCCGCATTCACCTTGTCCGTGATGACCTCGAGAAGCGGCTCGTCTTTGGCGACGGAATCGCCGAGCTGCTTGAGCCACTTCCCGATCGTCCCCTCGGCAGCACTCTCACCGAGCTGGGGCATCGTCACCTTGGCCACTGATCATCCTCCTGGGCGGCTACGGCCCGGCCGTTGGGCCGTGGACACGTCTGTTGCCCTTAGTGTGGCCCATTTGGGGACGCGTGCGCGAGATTTCATCGGTCGCGGCGCATACGATGCACCCATGGCGCAGGCTTGGGCCGCGTCTCACTCAGTATCAGCCGGGGCGATGCTATCTCCTGAATGGGCCGGATTGCCTACTCATCAACGCTCGGGGCTATACAAAGCAGCACGACATCCGGCATGAACCTCTCCGGCCGGCCAAACCGAGCGTAACCCGGCAGAACCGGCGTCCGGCGGAGCCGACGAGTGGACGCCCTCGCCCACTTTGCATCGCCGGGGGCGATGTTGAGTGGGCTCGATTAGCGCCAACCTCGCGGGTGCCGCGGTCCAATTCGAGGACATGCGCGACGGCACGCGCTTCTGGAAG
>DASVJA010000172.1:0-12778 GCA_036386115.1 Candidatus Limnocylindrales bacterium | reverse complement strand
ATTCCGGGAGTCGAGGCTGCTCGGCGCGCCCTATTCCTGCCAGATGCAAATGGACCGTGAGGCGGTTTGCAAGTCGCGGGCAGGATCGAGCCCAGAACTGCCACTAAAGCCTGCGCCGCGCTACCCCCACTGGCATCTGTCAGGATCGGCCCCGCACCTACCCCTGCAGCAGCTTCCCCAGCCGCCGCGAAGTGATGGCCAGCCCGATGAAGCCCATCGCCAGCAGGTAGACCACGTCAACGAGTAGCACCGCATCCGGCGTGCCGGTAGTGAGCGCCCGGATCAGATGGACGCCGCGGTAGAGCGGCGTGCATTGGACGAAGACCTGGAGCGCGGGTGGATACGCGTCGATCGGGTAGAAGGTGCCCGAGAAGAGGAACATCGGCATGATCGCGAGTTGCATGTAATCGAAGTCGCGCCACTGCCGGACGAAAGTGGTTGCGGCCATGCCGGCGCCGGCGAAACCGAAGCCCACGACCATCGACGCCGGGAACGCCAGCAGCCCGAGCGGCGAGGTCACGAGGCCCATTCCGGCCAAGCCCAGCACCACAATCACGGCCAGGAACCCCACCGCGTACAGACTGCCGCGCATGAGCGCCCACATGATCTCGCCTCGGGCGACGTCGCTCAGGGACATCGGCGTGGTGATAACGGCGTCGTAGAGCTTGGCGTACTTGAGCTTGTAGAAGAAGTTGTTCGAGGTCTCGTAGATGGCGCCGTTCATCGATGAGGACGCCAGCAGGGCGGGGGCAACGAAAACCGCGTACGGTACGTTAGTGCCGTTGTCGAGCGGGACGCTGCCTATCAACGCACCCACGCCGAAGCCCATCGAGAAGAGATAGAACAGCGGCTCAAAGAAGCCTGAGATGATCACCAGCGCGGAGTGGCGGTAGACCAGCATGTTGCGCTGGACGATGTGCGTGGGACGAGTCAGGGACTGGGGCGGCGAAATACGAATCCCGGCGAGCATCAGACCACCAACCTGCGGCGGAAGGTGATACGGGCGGCCGTAAGGCCGACCAGGGCAGTCAACACCAGCGCGGTGATATGCACGGCAAGACCGACCGGCTCCACCTGACCCAGCGAGAGCTCGCGAGCCGCCGCAACTCCGTGATAGAGCGGGGTTATCCATGCCAGCGGCTGGAGGAAGAGCGGCAGCTTCTCGATCGGGAAGAACGTTCCGGAGAAGAGGAAGAGCGGCGTGACGCCGAAGCGGAACAGCGCGTTGAAGCCGATGTCCCCTTTCTGGATGGCTGTGTAGGCCATGATCGGGGCAGCGAAGGCGAGGGCCGTCAGGACGGCCACCGGGACGGCCAGGACGACGAGGGGCGACGCCGCCGCGCCCAGAACCACGATCACGACCAGGAACAGCACGGACAGCAACGTCGCCCGGAAGCCGATCCACATCAGGTCGCCGGCGAGCAGGTCGACCGCGCCCAGCGGCGTATTCAGCGCCGCCAGATAGGTCTTGTCCCACTCGATCTTGTTCAGGATGGGCCAGGCCGCCTCGAAGGCCGCGGCCATCATCGCCTGAGTCACGAGCAGCGCCGGCGCAATATAGGCCAGGTACGAGACTCCACCCGGGAGGCCGC
Source organism: Candidatus Limnocylindrales bacterium (assembly GCA_036386115.1). GTDB lineage: Bacteria > Chloroflexota > Limnocylindria > Limnocylindrales > CSP1-4 > Fen-1039. The sequence goes on along the minus strand of DASVJA010000172.1, from coordinate 11,186 downwards.
CGTTGCGGTTCACGTACACGCCCAGCCCGATCCCCATGGCCAGCAGATACAGGAATGGCTGAGACAGGCCGGACAGCAGGTAGCTGTGCCAGCCGCGCCGAAAGACCAGCAGGTCGTGCTCGAGCACACGCAGCGATCTGCGCGAGGCGATGGCGCCCGGACGCCCGATCAGCCGGCGCGGCCCCACGCGCCCGATGGCGGTCATCACTCGGCCAGGCTGCGGCCGGTGAGACGCAGGAAGACATCCTCGAGCGAGCTCCGGCGGACGAGCACGCTCGCCGGACGAAGGCCGCGTTCGTAGGCGGTAGCTGCGGCCGCCTCGCCGTCGGCTGTGTAGACCAGGACGCGATCCGGAAGCTGCTCGACCCGGTCGGCGAGGCCATCCAGCCTGCCGTCGATGTGGGCCGAGTCGTCGGTCTCGTCGTCGGCCCGGCGGAAACGCAACTCCAGAACCTCGCGGGTCACGTAGCGGTCGATCAGCTGCCGTGGCGAACCTTCGGCCACGATCTTTGCGTTGTCCATGACCACGAGCCGGTCGCACAGCTGCTCGGCCTCATCCATGTAGTGCGTGGTCAGGCAGAGGGTCACGCCGCGCTGCTTGAGCCGGTAGAGCCGATCCCAGAGAAGGTGGCGCGCCTGCGGGTCCAGACCGGTCGTGGGCTCGTCAAGGAGGATGAGGGACGGCTCGTTGATCAGGGAGCGGGCGATCACGAGCCGCCGCTTCATGCCGCCGGAAAGCGGCTCCACCTTGTCGTTCGAGCGATCTGTCAGCTGGACAAATTCGAGCAATTCCTTTGCCCGGCGCCGAGACTCGGCCCACGACAGGTCGAAGTAGCGGCCGTATATGAGCAGGTTCTCCAAGACGCTGAGTTCGTTGTCCAGGGTGTCTGCCTGCGGGACTACGCCCAGGCGCGCCCGAATCTTCGCTCCATTGCGAGCAGGATCCAGCCCAAAGACGGTCAGCGTCCCGGACGTGACGGGCGATACGGTCCCGATCATCCGCATCGTGCTGGTCTTGCCCGCGCCGTTTGGCCCAAGGAAGCCGAAGGCTTCGCCGGCCGCCACCTCGAAGTCGACGCCGTCGACGGCGGTGAACGCGCCGAACCGCTTTGTCAGGCCGCGGGCCTGGATCAAGGGCTCAGAAGCGGGCGGGGTCGTAGGCATCGGCCGATGGTACCGCCGAGAGGGCCGGAGGGCATTTGGGAAGGCCAATTGCCTGCCTCGACCAACAGCACGCTCCGGCGGCGGCCCACGCCGAGCCGGACGCGCATATCATCCCCTTGAGCAGCAAGGGTGAGGCGTGGACGAATTCTGGGTATGTGCACACTGTCGGTCGCTAAATCGGTCCGGCACGAACAAGTGCTACAGCTGCCGTAACAAGTACGGCAGCCGCCCTCCAGAGGTGGAGACTCTCAAGTCGCCCGGGTCGGTTCCACCGCCACCGCCGCAGGTGCCAATGGCGCCCGGCCTGATGGCCGACTTCGGGGCGCCCCGGGTCCAGGCCCCGCCGGCCTTCACTCGACCTGTTGCGCTCAGACCAGGCGTTCCTGCTTCCCAGCCGGCTCGCGGCCCAAGCGAACCGGGCCGCTCCCTCAACCCGATATCGGCGATCCGGAGGCGCATCGCCGGGTCATTGGCCATGCGTCAGTCCGTGACGGTCGCACCGATCGGCTACCTGGCCTGCGCCCTATTGGTTGTCGTACTCGCCCTTGGCATCGTCCTGATCATGGCCCTGATGCCGGTTGGCACGTACCTGCTCCAGCACCCCAATCTCTTCGACGCCTGGCGGCAGTTGAGCGATGGCGAACAGGAACTCGTCAGGAAGCTGGCAGTTGCGTTCACGGTGCTTAGCGTTCTGACGCTGATAGCGTTCTCCATCTTCATCGGGCTCTCCACGCACAACGCGACGGGCCTCGGGGCGGATCAGCCCCTGCTGGCGCCCTACAAGGCGGCAACGTGCTGGACCTCACTTATCTGGGCGCAGATCCGGATCGTTGTTGGGCTTCTCGTTCCAGCCGGTCTCCTCTGGGAGGGCTACACGATCCCAGGGCTCATCGCCGGGATCGTGGCCATCGAGATCGCTCACCGCCATCTAGACGACGCGGGCGGCTGGCTGGAGCGGCCAACGAGGCACCTCGCGGACTTGTACGCGAAGCTCGGCATCGATAGCTCCGTCAGCTCGCCGGTGGGCTCCGTGTGGGCGCAATGCTTCCGTCTCGCCAACTGGCTGGTCATCTGCGTTGCGGCGATCCCAGCCGTTGGATTCGCCCTCTACTCAGCCTCCACAATGGCAGGCCGGAGTGAACCGTTCGGCTGGAGCTCGTCCGGCCTTGGCCTTGCCCAGCTGGCGGCCGCCGTGACCGTTGGGGCAATGGCGGCTCTCATGGTCACCTCATTCGCGCTTCTGGTACCACTCAGCTTTGGGCTCATCCAACGCCAACGGACTCGCAAGACACTCGTCCGAGTTGGGCGGGGCAGGTCCTGGGTCGCCAGGCCCGGACAGGGCGCCTTTGGCCACATGGGACCGGGAAGCCAGGGCGCGACGGGACCCGCGCCGACGCACTACGGCGGATTTGAAGACGAAGACAGAATCGTTGAGCGACGACCGAGCCCACCGCAGGATCCGTCCGACTCAGGCATCGGTGGCCCCGGATTTGGTGGCCCCGGGCCCGGTGGCCCCGGATTTGGTGGCCCCGGAATGGCCGCACCGGGCTTTAGCGGCCCGAACTTCGGTCGCCCGGTACCTACCGGCCCGGTCTACGAGGACCCACGCCTCGCCGGCGGCTCAAGCCCCAGCGACCCGGGCTTCGGCGTCCCCAGTCAGACCCGCCCCGACGACGACCGAATCGGCTGAGGACGAGGCACCGCGAGACAAGAAGAGAGCCCCGGGCCAAGGCCCGAGGCTCTCATTTCATCCGGTTGGAATGCCGCTTTACGCTTCCTTGAACTCGCCTTCGACGACGCCCTCGTCGCTCTGATCGGCAGCGCCGTCCGCCGGTTCAGGCTGGCCGTCATCGGACGGACCGCCCGGGAAACCGCCGCCGTCGGGGGCGGCCGCCCCGGCCTGGTAAGCCGCGGTGCTGACCTTGCTCAATTGCTCGATCAGGGCGTCTGAGCAGGTCTTGATCGCGGCCAGATCGTTGCCCTTGAGGGCCGTGCGAACTGCCTCGATCCGGGTCTCGGTCTCGGCCTTGTCCTCGGGCGACACCTTATCGCCTAGGTCGCGGATGGTTCGCTCGGCCTGGTAGCCGAGGGCGTCCGCCTGGTTTCGGGTCTCGACCTCTTCCTTGCGCTTCTTGTCCTCATCGGCGTGAGCGGCGGCCTCATTGACCATCCGATCCACGTCCGTCTTGGAAAGCATGGAGCTGGCGGTGATCCTGACCTGCTGCTCGCGGCCGGTAGCCCGATCCTTGGCTTTGACATCGAGGATGCCGTTGGCATCGATATCGAAGGTGACTTCGATCTGCGGAATGCCGCGCGGGGCCGGCGGAATGCCGTCCAGCACGAACTTGCCCAGGGTCTTGTTGTCCGTGGCGAAGTCGCGCTCGCCCTGAAGGACGTGGACCTCGACCTGGCTCTGACTGTCCGATGCGGTCGAGAAGACCTGGCTCTTGCTGGTCGGGATCGTCGTGTTGCGATCGATCAGCCTGGTCATGACGCCACCCATCGTCTCGATGCCGAGAGACAGCGGAGTCACGTCCAGCAGCAGCACGTCCTTGACCTCGCCTGCGAGGACGCCGGCCTGGATCGCGGCGCCGATGGCCACGACCTCGTCCGGGTTCACGCCGCGATGCGGCTCCTTGCCGCCGAACATCTGCTTGACGGCCTCGATAACGGCCGGCATGCGTGTCATGCCGCCGACGAGTACCACTTCGTCGATCTCGCCCGGCTTAAGGCCGGCGTCGCGCAGAGCCTGGCTGACCGGACCACGAGTCTTGTCGATCAGGTCCGCTACAAGGTCTTCCATCTTGGCCCGGGAGAGGGTAACCACGAGGTGTTTGGGCCCGGTGGCGTCCGCCGTGACATACGGCAGATTGATCTCAGTGGTGGAAGTGGTCGAAAGCTCGATCTTGGCCTTCTCGGCGGCTTCCTTGAGCCGCTGGAGTGCCTGGGCGTCGGAGCGCAGATCGATGCCGTTTTCACGCTTGAACTCGGCCAGCAGCCACTCGATGATGCGCTGGTCGAAGTCGTCGCCGCCGAGATGGGTATCGCCGTTGGTGGCCTTGACTTCGAAGACGCCCTCGCCCAGCTCCAGGATGGAAATGTCGAAGGTGCCGCCGCCGAGGTCGTAGACCGCGATCTTCTCGTCGTGCTTCTTGTCCAGGCCGTAGGCGAGGGCAGAGGCGGTCGGCTCGTTGATGATTCGCTTGACGTCCAGGCCGGCGATACGGCCCGCGTCGTTGGTGGCCTGGCGCTGGGTATCGTCGAAGTAGGCCGGGACGGTGATGACCGCCTCGGTGACCTTCTCACCCAGATAAGCCTCTGCATCGGCCTTGAGCTTCTGCAGGATCATGGCGCTGATTTCCGGCGGGGTGTACGTCTTGGCATCGGCCAGGACGACCTTGATGCCGTCGCTGCTGCCGTCGCGCTCAACCTTGTATGGAACCAGCGGCAGGGAGTGCGCCACTTCCGGGTCGTCGAAACGGCGGCCCATGAAGCGCTTGATCGAATACACGGTGTTGCCGGGGTTGGTCACGGCCTGGCGCTTCGCCAGCTGACCCACGAGCCGATCGCCGGTCTTTGTGAAGGCAACGACCGACGGGACGGTCCGTCCACCTTCAGCGGACGGGATGACTGTGGGCTCTCCGCCTTCCATCACCGCCACGACCGAGTTAGTCGTTCCCAGGTCTATGCCAATTATCTTGCCCATCTATCCAGGTCTCCTCGTTTGATCGGTTGTGAGTCAGTTAGCTTGTGAAGGGATGTCGCCGTGCCCGGGCGAGTCGCCGGCCACCGCCACCAGGGCGGGCCTCAGGACTCTGTCGCGGACTCGGTAACCCCGTTGAACCTCGTCGATGATCTGGCCGTCCGGTTGGCCGGTACCTTGAACGCTGGCGATGGCCTCGTGCTCGCGCGGATCGAAGGCTCGACCGACCGACTCGATCGGTGTCACGCCCTCGCTCTCGAGAAGCGCCCGCAGTTTGCGATCCACCAGAGCGATGCCCTCGATCCAGCCTGCTTCCTTGAACTCCGGAGGCATGTGATCCAGTGCGCGATCGAAATCGTCCGCGACGGAGAGCAGCTTCCGCAGGAGCAAGTCGCTGGCGAGCCCGAGATCGCGTTCGCGATCCTCCGCCGTCCGCCGCCGAAAGTTCGCGAAGTCGGCGGCCGTGCGCTGGAGCGTGGCCAGATGCTCGGCGGCAAGCGCCTTGGCGGCCTCCAGGTATTGAGCAAGTTGCTCATAGGTGGGCTCGTCCGAACCGGATCCGGTCTGCGGACCATCGCCCGGCCGGCCCGGCCAATCGCCCGCAGCGCCGCGCTGCTGTTGTCGGCTTGGTCTATCAGGCATACAGATGCTCCACCAGTTCATTCATGAGCCCCGACACGAACTCAACCGAGGCGATGGCTTGTGCATATGGCATCCGCGTCGGCCCCAGGACGCCCACGACGCCGATGGCTCGGCCGATCCGGCCGTAGGGCGCCAGCACCAGGGAGACTTCCTGCATCTCCAAGGGACTGTTCTCGTGACCGATATAGATCTGGATGGTTCCGGCCCTCGCCACCGCCTCCACCAGAGACCCGAGATAGGCACGGTTCTCCAGGGCCGCGAAGACACTCCGGACCTTCTCGCTGCGATCGAACTCGGGCGCCGCCATCACATTGAGGAGGCCATCGCTGAAGAGGTCGTCGATGGAGGCCGCATCGAACTCGCGCATTGTGCGGACCAGACCCTCGCCGATCCGATGCAGCAGGTCCAGCTCGTCTGTTGATTCCTCGCCTCGAGGAAGATCCGTGAGGGCCGCCGCGATCTCGTCCGCGGACCTATCCACTGCCAGAACGTTGAGCAGCGAGGCGACCCGGTCCAACTGTTCCTGGCCGGTCGTGACGGGCAAGTTCTGCAGGGTCTGCTTCATCGTCCCCTCGCGGAAGAGAACCACCAGCAAGGCCAGGCGGTCCTGTACCGCAACGAGGTCAACGCGCCGGACGCGGGCCGCAACCGGCTTGGCCGTCGTGGCCAGGCCGGCGGTGCTCATGTTGGCCGTGGCCAGAGTGCTGGCCGCGAGGCGGAACCAGTGCTCGCTGGCAAACTCCACCTGGCCGAACTGATGGCGGATCATGCGCTGCTCGACGGGAGGCATGGACCAGTCGTCGGCCAGAACCTGGACGTAATAGCGGTAGCCCGCATCCGTCGGCACACGCCCGGCCGAGGTGTGCGGATGCGTCAGCAGGCCGAGCGCCTCAAGGTCCGAGAGGATGTTGCGGACCGTGGCGCTGCTCACGCCCAATGGGTAGTTCGTAACAAGCGAGCCCGAACTGACGGGCATCGCCGAGGAAACATATTCGTCGATGACGGCCCGCAGGACCGCGTCCGATCGCGCATCCAGCGAGCCGATGGTGCGGCGTGGTCGACGCGCCATTCCTGACTCCACTTCCCCACCGACTGTGACCGTAGCCTGGGCGGCGGCCTGCGCCGCATCTGCCCCGATGGGAGACTCTGCGGCCGGCTGCCGATCCCCTTTTCGGACTTGTCCGGTGGTGGTTAGCACTCTCACTATGTGAGTGCTAACTGCTCCGGCCGATGGTAGCAGTCCGGCCGGGAGAGTGTCAACGGGCGGTGCGGGTTGGGCCGAATGCGGGGGCGGAGTGGCGGCGCGGGGAGTGGCGGCGCGGGGAGTGGAGTGGCGGGCGGCCCCTGCCCCGGCCCCAGCCGTGGCCACGGCCACGGCCACGGCCACGGCCACGGCCACGGCCCGGAAATTGCGGAATGCAAGCACCAGTTGCGCGTGGCGAGGAATCTCGGCTATTCAGGCTAGATTCCGGGCGCGGACGCCGCTCCGGACGGCCTGGCGCCGACGTTCCACGCTCAGCCTTGGGCCGCGCGGTGCTGGGCGCCCGCCAATTCATCGCACGCCGCAAGTACCACTTGCATTCCGCAAGAACTCACCGGCGAGTGCCTACACCAACCGGCTGAACAGCTCGTTGCTGAGCAGGCGGCCCCGGGTCGTGAGGCGGACACGCGCCTCGCCGTCGAGATTGACCGCCTCGAGCAGCCCCGCGGCCAGGGCCCAATCCCGAACCTCGGCCAGTGGCGCCCGGGCGGCAGCACCCGCGTCCACTCCCCTGTCGAGCCGCAGTGCCAGGATGACGCTCTCGGCCCGGGCAACGTCGTCGCTTAGCACCTCGGCGCCGCCGGGCGGAAGCGACGGAGCGGCGAGACCCGACCTCTCCCCCATGAGCGCGGCCACGTACGGCTCCATCGCGGCCGAGTTCCAACGCCGCGTAACCCCGTCGAAGGCGTGCGCGCCGGGCCCAACCGCCTCGTAGGGTTCGCGCTGCCAATAGACAAGGTTGTGGCGGCTCTCGTGGCCGGGCCGAGTCCAGTTGGAGATTTCGTAGCCGCGCCAACCCTCGGCGGCCAGCAAGTCCGTGGCCAGAATGTACTGATCGGCCGCGCGGTCGTCGTCCTGCTGCAGGCGAGCCTTCTCGCGCCAGCGTCGGGCGCCCGGCGCTGTCGGCAGATGGTCGCCCCCGGCCCCGGTGATTCCTTCCTCGTCCGGGTCGTCCAGCGTCAACGCATAGAGCGACAGATGGTCCGGCGCCAGCGCCATGGCGGCCCGCAGGGTCCGCTCCCAATCCTCGACGGTCTGGCCGGGCACGTCGTATAGCAAGTCCAGGTTGATCGAACCGATGCCGGCCTCCCGCGCGGCCGCGACCGCCGCGGCAACGTCCGCCGGGGAGTGGCGCCGCCCCAGCCGCCGCAACTCGCCCGCATCAAGGCTCTGGGCCCCAAACGAAATCCGGGTCACGCCGGCGCGCCGGAACGCAGCCAGATCGCCCATATCCTCATGGCCGGGGTTGGCCTCGATCGTGACCTCCGCGTCCGGGGCAATGCCGAACCGGGATCGGATGATCGCCATGAGGCGCTCAAGCCACTCCCCGGGGACGAGAGAGGGGGTGCCGCCGCCGAAGTAGACGGTTCGCAGCGGCGGGCGGGCGGCGGGCGGCGCCGAACTCGCGGCGAGCGCCTGGGCCGCGGCCACGGCATCCGCCCGCAACTCCAGTTCCCGCCCCACGGCCTCATACAGCCGCTCGGTTCTGGCGCGTGGCCCGCAAGCGTCGCCACCGGCGTACACAACGAAGTCGCAATACGGGCAACGCGCCACGCAAAACGGCAGGTGCACATAGAGGGAGACGGGCGGAAGAGGCATGCTCATTTGAAGAGGTTAGCCCAGGTCGTGGCGCCGCTTTCCCTTAGGCCTGCCGGAAGGCCGGCCTGCAAACCGGACCCAGACCGTCTTGGGCCTTCGGCCGTCCGCTGTGTGACGCCCAGTTCGATCCGAGAAACCGGACTCCTCGATGACGCCGGCAAAGTCGCGCGGCTCCGCGCCGCGGCCGGGCTTCGAGGGACGGCGGGCATCCTCCCAGCCCTCGGGCAGCATGTTCCGCGACTCGATCTCCTCCGGCTCGGCGCCGATCGGCTGAACCTGCCCGGCGTGGCCGGTGCAAACAAAGACGGCAAAGGAGGTCACTGCATGCCCGACGATCGCCGCGCCGATGCCATTGGTAATGAGCGTCACCACCCCAAACACCAGGCCCATGCCGATGACCAGGGCGAGCGTGTAAGGATGCCTGCGGCGCGTCGCCAGGCGAGTCGCCAGGACGTAGGCCAGCGTGGAGAGCAGGACGCCGAGGACCCCGGGTACGCCGAGGGCGACCATCGTTCCGAGAAGGACGCCGCGGAATGCGGCCTCGTCGATGACTGCCGTCGCAATCGAGTTGAGCGCCGCGCCGGGATATGCCGGCCCGGCCGGCAACCGCAGATAGCCGTAGTTGTATCGCGCAAAGGCGGCCGCCTGGCCCAGACCGACCACGGCCAGGATCGCCCCGAAGGCCAGCACGTCTAGCTTCCGGCCTAGGACCAGAAAGAGGGTGTGGCTGGAGGACGGGTGAACGACGTATATGGCTGCCAACAGCGCGAGGCCGATCGCATACCAGGAGGTGCGCGTCCAGGGTCCGGTCTTGCGCCGGTTCGGCTCGTCGAATTCGGCCGCCCCAAACTTCTCCGCCTCGAGCCGCAGGAACACGAGCAGCATGAAGAAGCCGGCGGCGATCAGGATTCGGACGTTATCCGGGTTCACACGTCGTCCATGCGGAGAACCGCCAGGAATGCCTCCTGTGGAATCTCCACCGAGCCAACCCTCTTCATCCGCTGCTTGCCCTCTTTCTGCTTCTCGAGCAGCTTCTTCTTGCGGCTGATGTCGCCGCCGTAGCACTTGGCAAGTACGTTCTTGCGCATCGCCGCGACGGTTTCGCGGGCGATGACGTTGGAGCCGATGGCGGCCTGGATGGCGATCTCGAACATCTGGCGCGGGATCAGGCCGCGCAGTCGATGAACGAGCTCACGCCCGATCGCCTGCGCTCGATCCTTGTGGACGATAACCGACAGCGCGTCGACCGCCTCGCCGGCCACCAGCACGTCAACCTTCACCAGGTTGGCGGCCCGATAGCCGGACTCTTCGTAGTCCATCGAGGCGTAGCCCTGCGTCCGGCTCTTGAGCTGGTCGTAGAAATCCACGATGACCTCGCCGAGCGGCAGCTCGAAGTTGAGCAAGACGCGCTTCGGATCCATGTACTCCATGCCCAGGAATGTGCCGCGGCGGTTCTTGGTGAGCTCCATCAGCGTGCCGATGTACGTGCTCGGGGTCACGATGCCGAGCTTCACCCACGGCTCCAGAATCTCCTCGATGATGCCTGCGTCCGGCATCTTCGACGGGTTGTCGACCGTGACCGTCCCGCCGTTGTTCATCAGCACGACCTGATACTCGACCGAGGGCGCGGAGGCGATCAGCTCCTGGCCGAACTCGCGCTCCAGGCGCTCCTGGATGATCTCCATGTGCAGCAGGCCCAGGAAGCCGCACCGGAAGCCGAACCCGAGCGCGACCGAGCTTTCGGGCTCGAAGCTGAAGCTCGCGTCATTGAGGTGGAGCTTCTCCATCGCCTCGCGGAGGTTCGGGTACTCCGAGCCGATGATCGGGGAGATGCCCGCGAACACGAGCGCCTTCGCCGGCTGGTAGCCGGGCAGCGGCTCGGGCGCGGGATCGGCCACGAGCGTGACCGTGTCGCCCACCTGCGCGTCGCGAACGCTCTTGAGACCCGTGGCCACGTAGCCCACGTCGCCGGCGTGCATCTCGGGCACGGGCACGAGCTGCGGCTTGAAGTAGCCCACTTCGAGCAGCTGGGCCTCGGCTCCGGAGCCCATCAGGCGGATGTTGTCCCCAGTCCGCATCGTGCCCTGAGCGAGCCGGATGTAGACGACCACTCCCTTGTAGGCGTCGTAGTGCGAGTCGAAGATCAGACCCATGAGCGGCTTCTCGGGATCGCCCTTGGGCGCCGGCACGCGCTTGACGATCGCCTCCAGGATCTCCGGCACGCCCGTCCCATCCTTGGCGGACGCGAGCAGGACCTCCTCGCGCGGGATCGCAAGGACGCTCTCGAGCTCCTCGATGACCACGTCCACCTGGGCGGACGGCAGGTCGATCTTGTTGAGGACCGGGATGATCACCAGGTTCTGCTTGAGAGCGAGATGGATGTTGGCGAGCGTCTGCGCCTCGATCCCCTGCGTGGCGTCGACGACGAGGATGGCGCCCTCGCACGCCTGGAGGCTGCGGCTGACCTCGTAGCTGAAGTCGACGTGGCCGGGGGTGTCGATCAGGTTGAGACCGTAGGTGAGGCCGTCTGCGGCCGTGTATTCGAGCCGCACGGCGCGCGCCTTGATGGTGATGCCGTGCTCGCGCTCGAGGTCCATCGAGTCGAGGACCTGGGCCGTCATCTGCCGTGCCTCGATGGTGTGCGTGGCCTCGAGCAGGCGGTCGGACAGCGTGGTCTTGCCGTGATCGATGTGGGCGATGATGGAGAAGTTGCGCAGGCGAGACTGGGGGATGGTCACGCGAGGAGTTTAGCGGGTCGCCCTCCTGGGGCGGCGCGGCTCGCCTGTGCCGGTGCCGCGGCTCCTCGGGATCGTTCCA
>DASVJA010000171.1:0-4487 GCA_036386115.1 Candidatus Limnocylindrales bacterium | reverse complement strand
GTCGCTCAGGGTGCCTCCGCGACGGACGGTGATGAGTCTCGGATCGCGAATCTCGGTGAAGATCATTCGCGTCAGAACTGGCTGATGAATGCCCACGCCTGCGGCGGGTTCCAACTGCTTGATTGACCGGCGTCGTGGGGGTTCGGGTTATGTCCGCCGTCGAAAGCGCACCATTCCAAGGGATGCCCTGAGCCGCCCTGATACGTGGTGCAGTTGTGGGCACCGCTGCCGGCGGCCGGCTCGGCCGGGACCTTTGGCACCGCGCCGTTGACCTGGACGAAGTGGTCACGCAGGCTCCGCCCCTCGGTTACGTCGAGCACGGTATCGCCGATGCCGTGAGACGCGTAGAAGGCCACAGGGGTCGTGCCGCCGGAGCATCCGCTCAGGTCGGCGCCGGAGTAGAGCGCGACGGCGCGGAAGACGTCTGGTCTGGCGCAGGCGAGGGCGTAGGACATGCCGGCGCCGTAGCTGAAGCCGGTGGCGAAGATCCTGGTCGTGTCGATGCACAGACCAGCTTCGACCTGGGCGAGGATCGCGTCGGTGAACGCCACGTCCTGGCCGCCCGTGTTCGGCCAGCCGGCGCTCTGGCCCGAGCCCAGACCTACGGGCGCCACGAAGATGGTGCTGTTGGCGGCCAGGTCCCAGAGCCCGTAGAAGGGGCTCTCCGTCGCTCCGGTGCCATTCGCCACCTGCTCCGCCGTGCCGCCCATCCAGTGGTAAGCCAGGATCAGCCGGTAGGGATGCCCGGCGTCGTAGTTGTCGGGAATGCGCAGGATGTACGAGCGCGAGCCGTTGGCACCGACGGTGTTGATTCCGCTGTGAAGCGCAGGCGTCGTGCGGCATCCGTCACTGAGCCTCGCGTCCGGGCCGGTAGAGGGTGGAGCGGCCGGCGGTGGGCTTGCACTCGGAGGCGGGGGCGTGGCAGTGGTGCCGCGGCCCGAGACGGTGATGCCGTTGATCTTGGGGTTCTCAGTGCCGGGTATGAACTCGATCAGCACGTTGCCGCTCGAATCGGCCGTGGTCGTGAAAGTCCGGGCAATGGCGCGATTGGCGCCTCCGGCACTGGCGTAGATGTCGAAGTCGGCCAGGACCCGCGTGCCGTTGATCGTGACCCCGAAGACCCGCATGCCCGGGCCGGACATGTACGTTTCGGCGAAGTAGAGGGTCACCGTCTGGGGCCCCGAGCGGTCCGGGATGGTGTACGTCATCGCTCCGTAGCGCTCGGTGCCGAATATGGCCGCCGGCGGGTTTGACGCGATCTGCGACACGTCGACCGTTGCGTCGTTGCCGTAGGTCGAACCGGAGGTGAAGAATCGGTCGGCCGTGAAGCTACCCGCAGCCGGGCCTCCCGCATTGATGGATACGGCGTTGTTGTCTGGGGCGGCGGCGGCTGTACCGGATGGCTGGACGGCAGACGTGGGCGCCTGTGATGCATTTCCGGAAGCGCCCGAGCATGCCCAGAGGCTGCCGGCCGCGAACGCCACGGCGATGACTACCCTCAAGTCTCGTGAAACCTGCATCGACCAATCCTATCGTGCCAGGTCGACCCTATGATTGGTGGCAGGAGGTGGGCCATGGCGTCGGGCAGGCGATGGACAAAGGGAACTCTCGTTCGACACCGGCTCAGATACAGTCCGCGACCGGCAAGTCGACTTCGAACTTCGACTTCGTCATGCAGGTGGACCTGGATAAGGACGGAACCTATGCGGCCCTGAACGGCGGATTTGTCGAAGGGGGTCGGCGCGGCCGGCCCGCAGCCATAGTCGGTGCCTAGTCCGCGGGTCGGTCGACGCCCTTCGATCCACGCTGCCACCAATTCACCAGCAGCACGCGAACGGCCGACCACCTGGATTGCCCATTGGCGCGTCCGCGCTTCTGGCGATTCGACCGAGGAGCGGCGGCCCGGGCGACGGTGGAGGTCTCCGCAGTGGCGACCGCCCTCGCGACCAAATCTTCGATCTCATCCCAGCTACGCGGCTTGCTCTTGGCGCTGCGCCATTGCGTCTCCACGTCGGCCGAAGGCACGAGGCTTCCGTCGAACAGCGCCTCGAACTGTGCTCCATCGATCCGTTCATGCTCGTAGAGGTAGGCGGCAACGCGCGTCAGACGTTTCATCTCGGCCAGGAGCGTCTCGCGAGCCTGCGTGTAGGCCTGATCGAGAATTGCATTGATCGTCCGGTCCACGGCCGCGCGGAGACCGGCCGAGACAGAACTCTCCTCGCCGACAACGCGGAAGCTGAGGGTGCCCCGGCCGGAAGCGCCGAGTGCCGCGGACTCCGGATCGTGACCCATGCCCCATTGGGTAACCATCCTCGTGGCGATGTCGCTCGCCTTTTCGAGGTCGTTGGCCGCTCCGCCGGTTACGTCTTCGAAGAGGATGGATTCGGCCGCACGACCGCCCATGAGCGCAATCAGCGTTGCGCGCAGGTCCGACTCGGACGGCAGATAGTCGTCTTCCGATGACGAGACGGTGACGCCCAGAGCGTCGCCGTGGGCGAAGAGGCTGATCTCCTCGACCCTCCGGCGATCGCCGAAGAGCCGGCCGCAGACGGCGTGGCCGGCCTCGTGCGCGGCGATGATGCTGCGCTCGCGCTCATCCATGGAGCGTTTGCGGGACGTGCCCAGGATCGACTTGAGCCAGCCGTCGTGGACGTCGACCGGCGTGATCTTCTCGTGAGTTCGGCGGGCAGCGTAGATGGCGGATTCGTTCAGGAGGTCCGCCAGCTGGGCGCCGCTCATGCCTGCGGTGCGACGAGCGAGCGCTTCCATGTCGACCGCTTCGTCGAGCGGCTTGCCGACTGCGTGAATGCCCAGGATCGCGCGGCGACCGTCGATATCTGGGAGGGGCACATTCACCTTGCGGGTGAACCGCCCGGGGCGAAGGACCGCGTGGTCGAGAGTGTCCATGCGGTTGGTTGCCGCGATCACGACGATCGAATCGGATGACGAGAAGCCGTCCATCTCCGCCAGCAGCTGGTTGAGCGCCTGCTCGCGCTCGTCATTGGAGTTGTTGCCGCCGCGGGTCTTCGCGAGGGCGTCGATTTCGTCGACGAAGATGATGGCCTTGCCGAATTTGCGGCCGACCTCGAAGAGGTTGCGTACGCGCTTGGCACCGACGCCGACGTACATCTCGACGAAGCCCGAGCCCGACATGGAGACGAAGGCGACGCCGGCCTCGGTGGCGGTGGCGCGAGCAAGCATCGTCTTGCCGGTCCCGGGAGGTCCGTACAGGAGCAAGCCGCGCGGAATGCTGGCCCCGAGGGCGCGGAAACGATCCGGAAACTTGAGGAACTCCACGACCTCGGTCAGCTCGAGCTTGGCCTCATCGCAACCGGCGACGTCGGCGAAACGCACCGGCCGGGCAACCGAACCGGTGTCGCCGTCCAGACCATGGAGATCGGCCGGCAGAATGACCTCGTAGTTGCCCGAGGCCTTGCTACTGCCCATGCCGTTCCGGCGAAAGAGCACCACGGCAACCACAAGCACGACGAGCAGCATGGCGAGCTGCAAGATGCCGCTGAATGGATCGGAGGATTGGGAGTTGGACCCGGCCAGGCCGTTGGTCGGGGGCAGCTGCGCCACGGAGTCAGTGGCTATGAGGCGCCCGAAGCCGAGGCTCCGCAGCGCAACCAGGGCGTCGCCGGGGGAGACGGCAAGGGTCACGCGGACCCATTGACCGCTCGTGGTCCGGGCCGCGAGCACGTCGGTCGACGCATTCGGCGTCGTGCCGGCGCTACCCACAGCGGCACCGCTCGTTCCGGACACCAGCGAGATCGTCGCGACCTCGCCCGCGTCGATGTGCCGCTCGAGGTCCAGCAGCGTCCAGTCCGCGCTGAAGGTATACGTGCCGGCGGCCCGCGCGGGGGCTGGGGCGTTGAAGGCTCCACTCAAGGCGGCGAGCGAGAGGCCGCCGGCGATCACTACGGTGGCGATCGCGAGGCCGATGGTCAGCGCCATGTGGCGCCGGGCCATAGCCCGCATACGTCTGCCGAACCTGCGCATCGCGCTCTCCTGTGAACCTCTCACCACGGCCCTTCGCGTCGGGGGCCGAGAGGGTCCGCAAGATGGCGCGACTTGATCGCCCTCGGGTCGCGCACGACCGTCGAGCTGTTGGAGATGGGGTGGGTGAGCTTCACGGTACTCCGATATGGCCGTCGCGTCCCCGGTACCTCAGGCCGGGGCGACGGCGTCTGGCGACTCCAACAGCCATGCCCGCCTCATCGGTTTGAAGGATTGACCGCCTGCCCGGCAGCGAGGGGCCTAAGATCGCAGGCATGCGCACCAGGTGGTGCGATGGGCTGAAAGTGGGGAGGTATCAGGATGGCTTCATCTGCTCGGGCTGCCGTTGCCATTGCCTGCGCGCTGCTGATAGCCGGGTGCAATCCGCCCGTTCCGACGACCGCGGGCGGCACGTCGCCCTCGCCGACGCAGTCGGCGCCGACTCCAACGTCAATTCCGACACCGACAGCGGCGCCGACGCCGACACC
>DASVJA010000170.1:0-4350 GCA_036386115.1 Candidatus Limnocylindrales bacterium | reverse complement strand
GATGTCTCCATGCCGGACATCTGCATCTCGTGAAGGCTGAGATCGAACCAGATCGTTCGACGCAGGCGCCGGACCGTCCTGAGTGCGTCTCTGGTCATCGTCGTCATTAGCCAGGCCTTGATTGCCCCGGGATCGCGAATGGAATCCGCCGAGCGAAGCGCCCGCTCAAACGTGGACTGAACCAGATCCTCGGCTTCGGCCTCGTCGCGGGCAATGGAGCGTGCAACCGCCAGAAGCAGCGGCCCGTACTCGTGCAGCGCCGCAATCCACTCGGGATTGGAGGCCGCGGAGGCGGTCAGCGGTCGTACCGCTTCCCTGTTGTCGGTTCCATCTAGCGTGACCGTGATGGCACTCACATCGTTAAAGAGGCTTTGGCAGGCCAGAACGGGTAATTGCCTCGATGCCAGAATTTGGATGGTCGGCGGTCGCCTCGGCGAGCGGATGACAGCTTATGCAGACCGCGTATCGAAACCCCGCTGACGATCCGCGAGATTCAACGGAGAATACGGAGGATTGACGGCGCAAAGACCGCCATATCATCCGCCACACCAGCGAGGGTATCCAGTGCGACGTGTTGTCTTGCTCGTTCTAGCGAGCGCCCTGTTCGTCTCGGCTTGCGGTTCGGCCAAGGTGACCGATCCCCCGGCTGCGTCTCCGTCCGAAGCCCAGAACGGTTCATCGGCGGCGATTGCTACACCGTCTCCGACGCCGGCAGCCATTCTCAGCATCGCCCCAAGCCTCGCCGCCGTCGACGGCGACTGGATCGTCTTCGCCCCCGACGGCGCCGGCTTCAGTTCGAAGTTCCCGGAGACGCCGACGCTGACGACCCAGACGGACAAGACCGCCGTCGGCGATGCCGTGTCGTCCATCTGGACGTTCGAGCAGGGCGGCAACCTGGCCTACGCCGTTCTGGCGGCCGCATATCCCGCCGGCTCCCTTGCGGCGACGACACCTGCGAAGCTGTATGACGGCGGCATCAACGGCATGGCAGGCGGATCGGCCGGGTATGTCCTTTCGGCTCAGACGGATGCGACGCTCGGTGGCCACGCCGGAAGGACGTTTCTTCTCACGAGCTCGACGGGCTCGATCAAGGGTGAGATCGTCGTAGTCGGCGACACGATGTACATGGCTTACGTGGTTTTCACGTCGTCTGTGGACACCAGCCTGATCGACACGTTCCTGCTGGACTTCCAACTCAGCGCGTAGGCGCATCGTCGGCTTCCAACGGGGCTGGATCCGCGGCGCCCGCCGCTGCGGACCAGCCCCTTCTATTTGCGGGCGCGCTCCCCTGCCAGCGTGAGCTCGAACCAAACAGACTTCGCCGGATCCTGCAGGTTCTCCACGACGCGCCGGATCGACTCCCGATACGCCGGCCAGACTGCCGCCTTCAGGGCTTCATCCGGGCCGGCCCACACCATGGCGTCATGCTCGTGCGACAGGACGGGCTCGACGCCCGCCCTCAACCTCACCGCAAATACAGCTGCCGTGAGGATCGCCTCAACCGACGGCTCGTGGAACTGGTTGATCTGATCCAGGTCATAGAAGGCGGCGATCTGCCCGGGACCGTATCCGGTCTCCTCGACCAGCTCGCGGAGCGCCCCCGCGGCCACGGTCTCGCCGAGTTCCAGAGACCCGGAAACGCATTGCCAGAGACCGGGAAGAATTCGGCCGGGCGAGCGGCGGAGAAGCAGGATCTCGATGTCGGGCTCGGTCGCGACCGGCGCGGCGGGGACCTGCGAATCGAGCGCCCGGTCGCGGAAGATCCATATCTCCACGAGGTCCGGCCGGAATGGGCTCATGCGCTCATCCCAGCCGCCGACTCAGAGCCGCTCGAAGCGATCTACCGGCACGACGAAGATCACAGCGCCGCCGACTTCCACATCGATCGGGTATGGCATGAAGAACTCGCCCGGCTCCATGATCGGTGGGATCGGGCTGATCGTCTGCGTCCGGGACTTACAGTTCTCCTGGACCAGAGCCACAACGTCGTCGATCTTGTCCTCTTCTACGCCGATGAGGATCGTGGCGTTCGTCTGCTTCAGGAAGCCGCCTGAGCTATGCAACCACGTCGCCCGATACTCATGTTTCAGCAAGGCATCGATCATGACGCGGGCGTCTTCGTTGTGGACGATGGCTACGACGAGTTTCACCCGCCGAGTATAGGCGGATGGCCCTCTCCGTAGCGGGCAAGCCGCACCTGGCGCGCGCAAAAACCCAAGGGTCGCGATTGGCGTGGCTGGGCCGTACAATCGCGGCGAGACTTACGTCTCCGTACCGGGAGGATTTGGTGTCGGGCGAACAACCGCTTCAAGACAGGACTGAGAGCCAGCTTTTCGCGGCCGCTGCCGCAGCAGTCGCACGAGGCGACGACCTCGACGACTCGCTGGCCGAGCTTCTGGGGCTGGCCGCAGAGCATCTCGACGCCGCCTCCGGAGCGGTCTACATCGTTGACCCGGACCACGACGAGCTGGAACTCGCAGTCACCTTCGGCCTCGACATCGAAGTCGCCTCGGCTTCCGACTCGATTGCTGCGGTCTCCGAGAGCCAGGACCCGCTGGCGGTCGTTACTCGATCACGCAAGCCGATCGAGATAGAGGACGCCGCCCACGTCGCGATCATGCGCGGCGCAACGACGGTGCTGCTGCTGCCGCTCGTCGTCCGGCGCGAAGGCATCGAGATCTCTCTTGGCGTGATGAGCCTCGGCTTCGACGGCCAGTTGCCGGCCCGGGAGGCGCTGGGCAGTGCGGAACCGCTGGCGGATCTCGCCGCAGTGGCAGTCGAGCGGGCGCTGGCGCTATCACTCGGCTCCGAGCGGGCAGAGTGGTTCGACCGGCTCGCCCACACGGATCCGCTCACCGGCCTGGCCAATCGCCGCACTCTCGACCGCGTGCTGGAATTGGAAGTCGCTCGATCCGGCCGCCAGGGAGTGCCGCTCAGCATCGCCATCCTGGAGATCGACCGCTTCGCCGAGATCCAGAAGGTCGGTGGCAACGCCGCCGGAGACGATGCCCTCCGCCGCGTCGCTCAAGTCCTGGCCGAGACTGTTCGACTCATGGACACCGTCGCCCGCTTCAGCAACGACCAATTCATTCTGGTCGCCCCAGGTCCGGACGGGATCGTCGTCGCCGAGCGGCTGGTCAAAGGCATAGCGGCTTTGCCGCCGTTCAACGGCCAGGCAATCTCCGTCTCGGCCGGCATCGCCGCGTTCCCCCTGGACGGCCGCACGCCCGAGGAACTCCTCGCGGCAGCCGAAGCCGCCATGGCCAAGGCCCGCCAGGCCGGCGGCGGGAGAGTGGTTACTCAGCCGGTGGGGGCGGAGTAGAGGCGGGCCGAGCGTTCGAGAGCCGGATCCTACGGCCGATACAACTCCGCAGTTGAAAGGGCCTCGGCGCCGCCCACGACATTCACTGACCCACCGGTCATCAGGACACTGCCGTCGGACAGACCGGTGGCTGTGTCGTACGGTTCGTCCATGCCTTCGATCGGACTGAAGGAACCGGTCGTCGGGCTATAGAGCTCGGCTATCGCCGGCACCTTTCCGGTGCCCCCGTTTGCAGCGAAGGCGCTGATGGTAAGCAGGACCCGGCCGTTGCCTAGCAGCGTCGCCGTAAGGCCGCTCCGAGGGACCAACAGAACTCCGGTGGCTGCGAACGCGCCCGAATCCGGATCATAGAGTTCCGCGGACGAGTAATCTCCGTGCGAGTTGCCACCGACATCGAACCCTCCAGCAACCAGGACACGCCCATCTCGGAGAGTGGCCGCGGTGTGGTCCACGCGGCCGATCGACATCGGACCAGTGAGACGGAACTTGCCGGTGTTCGGGTCATACAGCTCGGCCGACGCGAGAGACAGCCCGGACAGGCTGTATCCACCTGCGATGAGGACTTTGCCATTCGACAGAAGGGTCGCCGTGTGGCCCGTCCGGGCGGCGCTCATCGACCCAGTGGCGCTGAATACTCCCGTCTTGGGGTCGTAAAGCTCGGCGCTAGCCGATATCCCGGATATCAGACTTGAGCCTCCCACGACGAGGACTCGGCCATCCTCTAGCAGAGTGGCGGTGTGACCGTAGCGATCGACAGACATCGAACCGGTGCGGCTGAATGTGTCTGTCGCCGGGTTATACAGCTCGGCGATCCGCCGTGGATCCGGTTTCCCGGGAGTGATCGCCGGCCCGGGCTTGCCGGTCCCGACGGCCTCGCCGGTGCCGGTGAAATCGTCGGAGTCGTACCCGCCGACGACGAGCACGCGGCCGTCGGGCAGCAACGTTGCCGTGTGCAACATTCGAGCGACCGACAACGATCCGGTGGAGCCGAACCTGCCCGTCTTCGGGTCATAGAGTTCCGCCGACGC
>DASVJA010000169.1:0-1531 GCA_036386115.1 Candidatus Limnocylindrales bacterium | reverse complement strand
GGACGATCTCAATTACCGTCCGCCGCTGGCAAGACGGCCAACTGAGCCGCGACCGGGCCGGCGTTCCCAGGACCGCGCCGACCCCTCCCCAGCAGCCGGGCGCCGGCAAGTCGCCTGCCGCTGAGGTGGACCCCGAAAGTTGGACAGCGGGGATCGTTAAGTCCAAACCACGATCCCGATCCCGCCCATGTCCAAACGCAGTCGTCGTTCATTCCCTGCTGAGTTCAAAGCCCAAGTCGGGCTCGAAGCCCTGAAGGGCATCGAGCCGGTCCACGCCATCGCCGCGCGCCACAAGGTGCATCCGGTGCAGGTGAGCCAGTGGAAGAAGGAGGTGTTGGAGCGATTGCCGGAGGTCTTCGCCCAGAAGCCGGCCCGCGACGAGATCGCCGCGGCCGAACGCGAAGCCCAGCTCTACCAGAAGATCGGCCAACTCGAGATGGAGCTCGAGTGGCTTAAAAAAAAATCTGCGCAGCTCCACGGCTGAACGGCGCCGCATGATCGACGGCCGACATCCGCAAATGACAGTGACGCGGCAGTGTCAGCTGCTGGAACTGCCGCGTTCCACCTTCTATCACGTACCCGCACCGGAGTCCGATGAGAACCGGCGACTGATGCGGGTCATCGACGAAGTCTACACCGAGTCGCCGTTCTTCGGCTCCCGGCAGATGATGCGCTGGTTGCGCCGCCAGGGCTACCGGATCAGTCGCAAGCGGGTCCGGCGGTTGATGCGGCTGCTCGACCTGGAGGCCATCTACGAGAAGCCCAGTCTGTCGCGGGCCAACCCGGCCCATCCGATCTATCCGTACCTGTTGCGCGATCTGGTCGTGGACCGGCCCAATCAGGTCTGGGCCACCGACATCACCTACCTGCCCATCCAGGGCGGCTTCGTCTATCTGTGCGCCGTGCTCGACTGGTACAGCCGGCGCGTGCTCGCCTGGGAGTTGTCCAACACGCTCGACGCGAGCTTCTGCGTCCGCGCCGTCGCCCGGGCGCTCGCCCAGTTCGGCCCGCCGGAGATCTTCAACACTGACCAGGGCTGCCAGTTCACCTCGGCGGAGTTCACGCAGCCGTTGCTCGATCACGGCGTGCAACTATCGATGGACGGCAAAGGGCGCTGCCTGGACAACGTCTTCGTCGAACGGCTGTGGCGCACGGTCAAATACGAGGAGGTCTACCTCAAGAGCTACGTCTCGTTGGTCGACGCCCACGCCCAACTCGACCGCTACTTCCGCTTCTACAACCTGCGGCGCCCCCACAGCGTCCACGACGGCCGCACGCCCGCCGAAGCCTATCGCCAGCCGCTGCCCGCGGCCGCCAACCAATGAGCTCGCATCCGCCGCTTGGGCGAGTCCGGCGACGAGCTGTGGGCCCATTCTCGGACTCGCCCAATCGGCTTGTCCGGCCAGCTCAAACCATAACTATCTCTCACGCCCCGACTGTCCAATGGACGGGGTCCACCTCACCCCGCGTTTGAGCGCGACGAGCCGTTGCTCGTGATCGATCCGCAGCCGGCGGCGTTGAAAGGCACGGT
>DASVJA010000168.1:0-8036 GCA_036386115.1 Candidatus Limnocylindrales bacterium | reverse complement strand
CCGCGCGGCGCCTCGTGGCTCTGGCTGATGGCCGGCCCCGACGGAACCGTCGGTCGGCTTCACCTCCGCTCCGCGTCCTTTGCCAACTGGCCGGTTGTGGCCGCCGTGGTCCCGGGCAACCTCGTCCCGGACTTCCCGATCATCAACAAGAGCTTCGAGCTTTGCTACGCCTGTACGGACCGCTGACATGCCACTCGATGTAGTTCGCCGCCTTCTCACGCCGCTGACGCATCCGCTGGAGACGTCACGCTACCCTGCAACGCCGCCTCTGCTCCAGTTCGCGACGCGTGGATTGCCGGAAATCGATCCGGCCCTGTGCAACAACGACGGCGCCTGCGTCGAGGCCTGCCCCACAGACGCCATCCAGTTTGTGCCGGGCTCCATTCCTTCGATCGATACTGGCAAATGCATCTTCTGCGCCGCGTGCGTCGCGGCATGCCCAAACGTCGCAGTGAAGATGGGCTATCGGGTGGAACTGGCGCGCCCGACTCGCGCCGAGCTGGTGGAGCGTCCGCCGGCACCCGACGAGCCCGCCGGTCTTCGGGCCGCCGAGGATCGAACTCGAGCCTTCATCCTCGGCCGAATGGGCCGCTCCCTCCACGTCCGCCATCTGGACGCCGGATCCTGCAACGGCTGCGACTGGGAAGTCGCGGCCCTGCTCAACTCCTACCACGACGTGCAGCGCCTCGGCATCGACTTTGTCGCGTCGCCGCGCCATGCCGACCTTCTCCTTGTCACGGGCGTCATGACCGCCAATCTGGAGGAGGCCGCGCTCCGGGCCTTCGAGGCCATGCCCGATCCGCGCCTGGTCGTGGCAATCGGAGCCTGTGCGATCGGCGGCGGCGTCTTCGCCGGCTCGCCCGAGATCCGGGACGGCGTGGCAAGCACTCTTCCCGTCGATGTCTACGTCCCCGGCTGCCCGCCTCGCCCGGAGGCGATCATCGAGGGGATGTTGATGGCGCTGGCACAGAGGCGCTAGCCGAGTCCAGGGGTACGGCGACGCGGATCGCGGCCGCGAGGGCGACGGCCGGTCGACTAGCAGAAGCTGCCCTCAGGCGGCAAAGACAAACAGACCGCAGGCGAGGACGATCAACCCCAGCCCGACAACCAGCAGCCCGATGGCGATGGGCATGTTGCCCCGGCGCGCCGGGGTTGCCGCCTGGCCGTACGAGAGGTAGGCCGGCGCAGGCGCGGCAAACGCTTGAGGATCGGACGTGACGGGAGCGACGAAGTCGGTCGGTGGCGCTCCGTACGCCGGAGGTGCATAAGGTACCGGCCGTTGCCAGTAAGCAGGCGGTGGCGGCGAATAGGTAGTCTGCGCAGCCGGGAGCGTCTGCGGAGCCGGGAGCGTCTGTGAGGTCATCGGCGCATCAGCGGGGGCCCAGACGGGCGCCGCGGCGAGTGGAGCAGATGGCGGTGCCGCCCACGCGGGCGGAGCAATCGGCGGCTGCGCCTGCCGCACTGCCTGCCCGCAAACGGCACAGAACTTTGCGTCCACGATCAGCTGGGCGCCGCAGGTAGCGCAACGGTCGCCGGCGGGCGGGTTGTAGGTCATGTGCGGATCCTCTGGTGTCGGATTGCATGTCTCGTGGAAGCGTACGCCTAACGCCAATCATCCTATGCGACCGGCCTCCCGCCGTCCTGCCCGCCGGCAATTCAGCCGCGACCTTCCTCAAACGTTGTTGACAGTCGAACGGACGTTCTGTATCTTCTTGCTCATTGAAAGGAGGCGCCGGTGACTAAGCACGACGCCGAACGCAAGCGCAAGATCCTGGACTACATCGCCGCAACGCTGAGAACTCGTGGCTATCCGCCGTCCGTGCGTGAGATCGCCGTCGCCGTGGACCTTGCGTCAACTTCCGCAGTACACCATCACCTCCAGATGCTGGAGCGCGAAGGCTATCTGGAGCGCGGCGCTGCCCAGTCGCGAGCTCTTCGCCTGACGCCGTTCGCCGCCCTGAGACTCGGCCTAGCGGGCGAGTTGATGCCGCAGTCAACGGCTCCAGAAGCCCACATGCTACCGATCATCGGAGAGATCGCGGCCGGCGGCCCAATCGAGGCCTACCAAGACGCGTCGGAGAGCATGGCCGTGCCTGACCTGCTGGCCCCTTCCGGCGATGCCTACGTATTGCGCGTCCGCGGCGATTCCATGATCAACGCCCACATCCAGGATGGAGATTTTGTCCTGATCCGGCCACAGCAGACAGCCCGGGACGGAGACATCGTCGTCGCCCAGGTGGAAGAGAACGCGGTCACTCTGAAGCAGTTCTTCAAGGAGGCCGGTCGCATCCGCCTGCAGCCGGCCAATCCGGACTACCCGGCAATGTTCTACAACGACGTGCGGATTCAGGGGAAGCTGATCGGGGTCATCCGGAGGCTGGACTAGCGTCTCGCCGTCGGGCGGCGCATTCCGTCGTTGGCTTCTGCGCCCCTTCGCTCACGCACGCAAGTGCGCTCGCTGCGGGTGCTCGGCGCCGCCTAGGACTGCGCACGCCGGCCGGCGAGACGGGTCCTGTGTCGATTTCGCCTCGGTCGTCCACAAACGATGTCCACACTCCGCCCACAGGGCTGTGAATTCGGGGATAGATGGCCCGCTTGCGCGTCGGTTCGGTGATCCGCCGGGAGTCGGCGGCGCCACCATTGACTCCAACAAGAAGTCAGCCTGCTAGGGACCGCCCACCCGTGATAGATCGCCTGCCGCCTCAGAACTTGGATTCCGAGCAAGCCGTCCTCGGCTCCATCCTCATCGATCGCGACGCGATCATCGAGGTGGCCGATTTCCTTCACCCGGAGGACTTCTATCGGCAGGCGCACGGGCGAATCTTCACCGCTATGCTCGGGCTTTACGAGCACCGCGAACCGATCGATGTCGTCACCGTCGCCGAGGCGCTGGAGCGGGACGGCGATCTCGAGTCGGTCGGTGGCGCAAGCTATCTCTCCACGTTGGGCAACGACACGCCGACGGCGGTGCACGTCGCCCAATACGCCCATATCGTCGAACGTAAGGCAG
Organism: Candidatus Limnocylindrales bacterium; assembly: GCA_036386115.1. Lineage (GTDB taxonomy): Bacteria > Chloroflexota > Limnocylindria > Limnocylindrales > CSP1-4 > Fen-1039. The sequence goes on along the minus strand of DASVJA010000168.1, from coordinate 5,026 downwards.
TTCTGCGACGCCTCATCCAGGCCGCCGGACGGATCGCGGCAATCGGCTACGAAGACGGCGCGGACACGCAGGAGTCGATCGACAGGGCAGAGGCGGAGCTTTTCGCGGTCAGTCAGAAGCGCTCGAACGACGGCTTCAGCCCTCTCAAGACGCTCCTCCACGACGCCTACGACAGGCTGGATTACCTCCACGATCACCGCGGCCAGATTGTCGGTATCCCGACCGGTTTCGGCGACCTGGACCAGTTGACGACCGGGTTCCAGCCGAGCGACTTGATCATCCTCGCGGCCCGCCCCAGCGTCGGCAAGACAAGTCTCGCGCTGAATGTGGCAGAGCATGCGGCCGTCCGCGAGGGCAAGACCGTCGGCGTCTTCAGCCTGGAGATGAGCAAGGAGCAGCTCGTGTTGCGCCTGCTCTCGAGCGTGTCGGGGATCGACTCTCAGCGCTTGCGATCCGGGTTCCTGGAGGAGATGGACTGGCACAAGATCCCATCTGCCCTCCAAGCGCTCTCCGAAGCGCCCATCTACATCGACGACACACCCAGCATCAGCGCCATGGAGCTACGCACCAAGGCCCGCCGCCTTCAGGCCGAGCGCGGGTTGGACCTGGTCATCGTGGACTACCTCCAGCTGATGCAGTCCGGCGGCACGAGCCGGGACTCGAACCGCGTGCAGGAGGTCTCGGAGATCAGCCGTGGGCTCAAGGGCCTCGCCCGTGAGTTGAAGGTGCCCGTGATCGCCCTCTCTCAGCTCTCTCGACAGCCGGAGATGCGCGAATCCCGCGAGCCTCGCCTGAGCGACCTGCGCGAGTCGGGCGCCATCGAGCAGGACGCGGATCTGGTCCTGTTCCTGTGGCGTGAGAAGGAGAAGGCCGGCGAGGATGACGCGTCGGACGGCGAGGTGATCAACCTGCGGCTGGCCAAGCACCGCAACGGTCCCACCGGCGAAGTGAAGCTCTGGTTCAAGAAGGGTCAGACCCGCTTCGTCAACTACGCCGGCGAGCGGTACGCCGAAGCCGTCTAGGAAACGGCCCTCCTACTGGGCGTAGGCCCAGAGCCACTCCCTTGCCGTCAGGCCGGAGGCGTGGATCGCGGCGGCCGTCTCCCGGCCGAAGTACCGGTAGTGCCAAGGTTCGGGCTGATAGCAGGTGAGGTCTGGGCTCCCGGCGGCTGGGTAGCTTTCGATGAAACCGTACTTCCAAGCCGTCGCCTGAAGCCACGCTTCGCCACCGGAGAAGTCGATCGAGGTGCCGAGCTGATGCTCCGAGTGGCCCGGCCGGGCCGCGGCAGCCTGAGCGTAGGTCTGCCCGTAAGAGGCCTCGATGTCCTTATACAGGGCGTCTTGATCCTTGTAGCTGCGCCACGCCGACGCCACGACAAGGTTCAATCCCTCCTCGTGGGCGGCATCGTTGAGGACGCGCAGGTCATCGATCACGAACGAGCGGACCGAGCCCGAGCCGCCAACGCCCGCCGCGGCGACGGACATGAGGTCCGTCGGAGCGTACGTGGCGCCAACGCCGTAGGCGGTATCCACCAGAGTCGATGCCCAGTCGCTCAGGGCCTGGTGCCGCGCCGGAAGATCCGCGAAGGAGCACGGCGGTGGCGTGCTGGAGGGCTTTGGCACCTTTGTCGGTGCCGGCGTATCGGTCTCCGCCAGGTAGGTGGTCGGCGTGATCCGTGGTCGCAGCGTAGGCCCGGGGGCCAGCAAGTCGGACCCCAGGTCCACCTTGATGTCAACCTTGGGTATCGCGCTGGGGTTAATCCAGGCAACTGCGGCGGCGGCCTCCACGAGGATGGCAATCACTGCCACGATGTTGAGCAATTCACCCCGGCCGTTCCGATCGAACAAACCCACGCTAGGACCTCCTGTCCGGCAGCAGCCGTGGCGGCGCGCAGAACTCGTCGGAAAGCCGTGCGATCGAGCAGAAAGCAGTCTTCATTCGGCCAGACCATACACGTGCTACGCCAAAGTGGTCAAAAGGCCCGTGCTCCGATGCAACACCTGTGACGCCACCGGCGCACGCCCTACACTTCCGGAACCTGGGCGGCGCAGACCGCCCGCAACGGGAGGAGACCCATGGGCGTGATCATCGTCCGAGAGATGGTCGGCACCAGCTCTCACTCATGGAGCGACGCCGCAAGACAGGCGGTTGCCCTTGCCAGCAAGACCGTTCGCAACATCCGAACGGTGGAAGTGGTCCAGTCGACCGCACTCGTCAAGGACGGCGAGATCGTCGAATACCGCGTCAACATCAAGCTCGGGTTCGAATACGAGGAGTAAGGGTTTGCCACTAGGGCAAACCACCGATACCAACCGGCGGCGCGCCACCCGACTTCTCCTTCAGACACGAACAACCGCACCGGTACCACCTGATGCTTGACCACGACACGGCCGAAAACGAGCTGGCGATCCAGGATCACGTGCTCGTCGAGGCGGACTTCGCAGACCACGCCACCGCTTTTCGGACGGTCATCGTGCGCGTATGCGAGTCGGAGCTGTGGCTGGGCCTGGCATCGCCGGATCATCGAGTCGAAGCGATGCGCCCGCAACAACCGGTCAAGCTGACGATCGCCCGGAACGGCGCGGCGTTGCTCGGCAAGTCCGGCTTCATTCGTCCGCTCGGCGACAGCAAGTCACGCATCTTCGCGGTGGCTCGGCCGATCGTTCTGGAGCTGGCCCAGCGGAGAGGCTACGTCCGCTACCCGATAGACCTGCCGGTCCACTTCCGCCATCTCGATTCCGCGACATGGGAACCGCGAGGCAGGCTGGCGACGACCACCACCAAGGATCTGAGCCCGGGCGGAATGCTCTTCACCAGCGCCATGCCGCTAACGGTGGGCGATGATTTGGATCTCACGCTCCCCATCTCCAGCTGGCAGCGGATCTCGATGAGCGGCGTCGTCAGGCGCGTGGCTCAGGGTGCGACCGACGGCGAGCCTGCCGAGGCCGCCGTCAAGTTCACTCGCATAACGAACCTGGATCAGGACCGAATCGTTCGGCTGATCCTGGTAGCGGAACATCGGCGACGCGAGGCGGCGATGGCGGGGCAGCCGCAGTTGCGGCAATTGCCAGCCGGCTGAGAACGCGCCGAGTCCACTCGGCGGCGCGCCGGGAATGACCGCTGAAGAAGGCCCGAGCCGTGAGCATGCCCAGATAAGCCGCAGTTGATCCGGGCCGGGCACTATCCGCCGATGCAGATATCCGCCGGCGATCTCATTGACACTCGCCCGTTTGGCTTCCTATCCTACGCGCCATCGCTCGGGGAGGAGCGCCGCGGAATGGAGGAGGTCCGGGTGCCCATCGAGCCCGAGATCGGCGATCGCAATATCGAGAGCCCTTTGGCGCTGAGCCAGGGATTTCCTCTGCGTCGCGGAAAGGTCCATCGGCCGCTCTTGCCGGAGGAAACGCTTCCGCGACAGCGGCTCTTCGATTGGTTCACAGCTCGCAAGAACCACCGAGTCCTATACGTCACGGCCGAGGCCGGATTCGGAAAGACCACCCTTGTGGCGGACTACCTCCGCAGATCCGGGACGCGCACGTTCTGGTATCGCCTTGACGAAGAGGAGACGGATGGGCTCGTCTTCCTTCGATACGTTGTTGCCTCGTGTCAGGCGGTTGATCCACGGCTCCTGGCTCGAACTTCCGCTCTGCTCACCGAAGTGTCCCTGTCGCCGGTCACGCCGGAAATGATCCTGGACTCAGTATTGCGGGAGATTGAGCTGCTGGGCGAAATGCCTTCGGCTCTGGTGCTGGACGACTTTCACGTCGCAGAGGCGGTGGGCGGGCTGGACACCGTACTCGAAAGGCTCATAGCCCGAGCCCCGGCCGGCCTGAAGTTCATCTTCGCCAGCCGGCGCACGCCGCGGCTGGCGGCCGCATCGCTGCGCGGCCGCGGCCAGCTCGCGGAATTGGGTTGGGAGGACCTCCGCTTCGATAGGGCAGAGACGGAGCACCTCTTTCGCGACGCCTACCACCACGCCCTCGCAGCCGATGTCCTGAGCGACCTCTACTCGCGAACCGATGGCTGGGCGGCCTCGCTGCAGCTGGTCAAGACGGCCGTGGAGGGCCGCTCTCCTGCAAAGGTTCGCGCCTTCGTGCGCTCTCTGTCGGGGGCACAAGGCAATCTCCACGACTACCTGGCCGAAGAAGTCATCGGCGACCTCGAGCCGGATCTGCGGGCGTTCCTCCTGCGAACGGCGATCCTGGACGACATCGAACTCGACACCGCAACGGTTGCCGCCGAAGTCGGGCCGGACGAGGCACGCCGGCTTCTGGCCGATGCCCAGCGTCTCGGGCTGGCGAGCAAGGGCGACGACGAACAGGACACCTGGCGATCACATCCACTGGTCCGCGAGTTCCTCCATGCCCACCTTGAGGCAGAGGTCGGCGAGTCGCGGATCCAGGAGATACACCGCCGGGTGGCCGCAGCGACTGAGCCCCGCTCATGGCGCATGGCGGCCCGGCATTGGTCCGCCGCCGGAGACGGGCAAGACGTGCGGCGCGTGGTCTGTGGAGCCATGCACTCAGTCATCGGGACTGGTGACCTGGCCGCCGCCGAAGAGCTCATGACCCTCTGGCCGGACCCGGTTTCGAGTCCATGGCTGGAGATCATCAAGGTCCGGCAACTTGTCTCTCTGGGGCGCTATGCGGAGGCGGCCGTCGCCGCGGCTCGGGCAGAGGAGTTGGGGCGGGAGCTGGGGATCACCAGCTCGGCTTTTACGCAGTTGTGCGCCCTGAACAGACTGCACCTGGGGCTTCAGCTAGGAGATGGGCAATTGCTGGCAAGCGCGGCCGATGAATTGTCAAGCTGCGAGGATCCCGAGCTTGCCGCGATAGCCCGCTCGTCTGAACTCATGGCCGCTGCATCTAGGGGCGGAAGTCTGGACGCTCTGTGCGAGGCCCTGCGTGAAACTGCCGAGCTGAACCGCGAGCGTGGCCATGTCCATCACGGGGGCATCAGCCTTACAAACCTCTGCTTTGCCCAGATTGCGCAGGACGACTGCGCATCTGCGATCTCGTCCGCCCTG
>DASVJA010000167.1:0-3189 GCA_036386115.1 Candidatus Limnocylindrales bacterium | reverse complement strand
GAGTACACGCCCGACAGCTGGCCGGCATCGCCCACGGCGAAGGTGACCAGCGTGCCCGAGGTGAAGCCATCGGTCTGTGCGGCCGGCTGGCTGGTGCCGCTGAACTGGGTCATCTGGTTCAGGTCGATCTTGGGTGTGGTCGACGTAGCGCCGTCCGGGAAGCTGAAGGCGAGCGTGCCGGTGGAGGCGGAGAAGACACCGCCGCTGGTGTAGGTCAGGGTGCCCTGGTTGACGCCGGCGGCCGGGGTGATCGTGATACCGGTGTCGGCGGCATCCTTGGTGGCGAGCCAGCTCCAGGTATTCGCCGCCGTCTTGGTGAACGTGACCTTGACCGAGTGGGCGATGCCAAGGCTGTCGAAGACGGTCATCGTGGTGGGAACGCTGGTGCCGAGGACGGGTGGGGTGGCGGCCGGGTCGGCTGCAGTCGCGCCAGCGTCGAGGTTGCCGCTCAGCGTCACGTTGGATGTTGCGAGCGCGGTCGTTCGCTGGCCGATCGGGATGACCAGGTTGGTGATCGGCTGAGTGATGTCGATCTTGCCGGAGGAATCAGCCTGCCAGCCCTGGACCTTCAAACCCGAACCGGGGTTGGCCAGCGAGCCGTCGAGGGCGATGTCGAAGGCGCCGTCGCGGGTGTAGACGGTGTTGGAGCCATCGGACTCGACGAAGAAGCCGTCGCCCTGGATCGCCATGTCGGTGGTCTTGCCGGTCGACTGCAGGTTGCCCTGGGTCTGGAGGACGTCGATGCCGGCGACGGTCATGCCGAGGCCGATCTGGGCCGGGTTGATGCTGCCGAGGCCGCCCGACGGAGCAGTGGCACCGTGCAGAGTCTGAGAGAGGATGTCCTGGAAGTTGACCCGGCCGGCCTTGAAGCCGACGGTGTTGACGTTGGCGATGTTGTTGCCGATGACGTCCATCATCATCTGATGTCCGCGCAGACCCGAGATAGCCGAGAACATCGAGCGAAGCATCTGAAATCTCCTGAAGGGCTGGCGTCCACACCTCACGGCGCGACGCAATTGGTTGGCGTCCGCGGCCAGGCCAGCTTCCTCAGAGAGGTCCAGCAATGTACCTGGCGCACTCGGCGAACGTATTGCGAGCGGGCGTTTGCCCGACTGGGCAAGCGCGAATCTTGCGGTTGCGTGTTTGCCCTCCCGGGCAAACCGCATGTGTAATCGGCTAGCGCAGCTAGGCGATTACTACGGAGTCGATCTGGGTGAAGACGCGCTCCTTGCTTTCGTTGGGCTCTACGGCCGTGACGACGGTGTGGCTGGGTGGGTGGACGACGTAGGCGTACTGGTCGAGCATCACCAGGGACTGCTTGCTGCCACGCTGGCTCAAGGTGTCCATGGCCTTGCTCAGGCGGTCCATCTGATCCCCTTGCATTGGGATCTGCCGTTGCTCGACCCGCTTCATGGCATGCTCCGAAAACTGGAGCGAGTGCCCATCTGCGGCCGCCGACAGCGCATCCCTGAAGGAGATTCCGCCGTCCGACGGCGGAGCTCCGGAAGTGGGCTGTACGAGCGGGCTCGAGCTCGGCGTCAGGCTTGGGTCTCGGACGAGACCGCCGCTCTGCGACGCCAGATCGGGTCCGATGCGATTGATCGTGGTGATCACCTCCTTGCTTCGCGGCTGTAGCCGCAGTGGTTTCTAGCTGCCTGCCGTCACGGTCGTGACGTCGTCGGGCTTGACGTATTGGCTGCCGACCTTCAACACGAGACCGGCATCGGTCGACTGGACGACGGACCCGACGACTCCGGTCACGGCCGTGCCGTTGACGTCGGTCCCGGTCACCGTCTTGCCGATCAGTGCCGAGCTCTGGGCGAGCTGCGAGCCCTTGAGGGCCGACTCGACGCCCTGGAGCGTCTGAACCTGGGTCATCTGGGCCAGCTGGTTGAGCATCTGGCTGTCGTCCATGGGCTTGGTCGGGTCCTGGTTCTGGAGCTGAGCCAGAAACAGCTTCATGAAGTCGTCGGTGCTGAGACCGTAGCCCGATGTCGTGCCGGTCTTGGTGATGGTGTCGACCTTGCCGGTACCGCCGGTGCCGCTCGAGGCCGCGGCCGACGACACGGAGGGTGTCGTGCCGGAGGCCGTGGAGCCGGCCGAGGCGTCGGCTGTCGCTGTTGCGGCGGTCGGTGAGGCGGACCCGAAGGTCGAAAATGGACTGAAGCTGACCGAGTTGACCGAGTTGACCGTCATCGTTGTGTTCCTCTTACGCCCTGATGTCGAGGAGCGATCTGCGATCGCCATCCGACCTGTGGTCACCTTGCAACCCCTGCTCGCCGCCCGATCCGGCCGATCGCGAACTCTCCGAACCCGGCCGGTTGGGTCGCGCCGAATCTTGCTGAAGAGCCGTTTCGGGCCGAGCGAGAGTGCCCTGACCGTCCCTGCCCGTGTGGCCGGCGGAGCCCTGGCCCGTGCCCGTGCTGCTGCCCGCGGCGGTTCCCGTCGCGTTGGCTTCGCCGCCGCCAAGACCCCGACCGTGGCCTCCGTTGCTGCCGGTGCCGTTGCCGGCCGCATAGCCGTTGCCGGAGCCCCATGCGGCGGATTCGAAGGCGTTGCCGCCGGAGCGGTTGCTCATCGACGAGTTCCCGCTTTCGGTTCTGACCGTGACACTGACCCCGGCCAGGGCATCGCCGCCGGAGCGCATTCGCCCCGCGGCTGCTGTTATCGCGTCGGCGGTGACGCGGTCGCGAACGACGAGCTGGGCCTGGACGATCTCGCCGGCACGGCCGGTAACGACCATCCGGACATCGCCGAGGTCGGGATCGCTGATGCGGGCCTCGAGCGCAGGACCGGCGCTTGTCTCGAACGTGTGGATGGTGCCGATGACCTGGCTCATCAGCTTGTCCGCGGCATCGGCCAGGCCGATCGCGGAACGCGGCCCGTCGACGGACTCGGCATGAGACAGCCGTGACGACGCGGCACCAATAGCGCCCGCGGCCGTCAGGGCCGACGCGTCGGCGAATACCGGCGCGCCCGAAGCGACGAATGACGGTGCGGCGACCGCGGCCGTCGACCCGTCCGACTGCGAGCCGGAAGCCGAGTGGCTCGTGTCTCCGGCCGAAGCCCCCGACGAGGCCGAACCACCGACCGGCGCGACAACGACGCTCGGACCGGAGGCCGCGGCATCACCGGCACCGCCGGCAGGCGAGACGACCGACGGGAGGTCGGAGCCGCTCCGGCGGGCGG
>DASVJA010000166.1:0-3883 GCA_036386115.1 Candidatus Limnocylindrales bacterium | reverse complement strand
GTTCTGGCTGATCTACACCGACGTGCTTGGCTGGGCCGGCCCATTCAAGGACGTGCGCAACTTCCTGGTGACCAGCCCGTCGATCGAGGGCCCATGGTCCGAGCCGGTCTACCTGAATGGCGTGGGCTTCGACCCCTCGCTGTTCCACGATGATGACGGCCGCAAGTGGTATATCCAGATGGTCTGGGACCACCGCCACACCGGCAAGCGCCAGTTCAGTGGGATCAGTCTCCAGGAGTACGACCACAAGGCCGGGAAGCTGGTCGGTCCTCGTACGCTCATCTGGCCGGGTTCCGAGCTCGGTATGGTTGAAGGACCGCACCTCCTGAAGAAGGACGGCTGGTACTACCTCTACTGCGCCGAAGGTGGAACCTTCACCAACCACGCAGAGACGGTTGCGCGCTCCAGGAGCCTGACCGGCCCCTACGAGGACATGCCCGGCAATCCGCTTCTGAGCGCGTCCGGCGATCCGGCCAGTCCGCTCCACAGCTCGGGCCACGGCTGCTTCGTGGAGACTCCCGCCGGTGAGTGGTATCTGGCGCATCTTTGCCGCCGGCCCATCGTCAACGGCCGCTCGGTGCTGGGCCGCGAAACCGCAATTCAGAAGATCACCTGGGATGCCGACGGTTGGCCCCGACTCGCCCAGGGCGGCGTGTTGCCAGCCGTGGAAGTCCCCGATCCCGGGCTCGGCGCCCACCCATTTTTGGAGACGCCGGCCAGAGACGACTTCGAAAAGCCGAACCTCGCCGTGGAGTGGCAGAGTCTCCGTCTGCCATTCGACGAGGAGCACGGCAGCCTGACTGCACGTCCCGGCTATCTTCGCCTCAAGGGCCACCAGAGCCTTCTGTCACTCCACGACCAGACCGTGGTGGCTCGTCGCCAGCGCGCCTTCCAAATCCAGGCCACGACGGTCGTCGAGTTTCAGCCGGAGAACTTCCAGCAGTCGGCCGGGCTTGTCGCTTTCTACAACACCGGTGACTTCTTCTACCTCTTCGTATCGCGGGCGGACTATGGGCCCGTTGCGGTCGGCTTGATGACCTGCGACCGCGGCAAGGTCGCCTATCCGATCGAGAAGGCAGTCGACGGTGGCTCTTTGGATCGCGTCTACCTTCGAGTCGAGATTGATATGGCGAGGCTGCGCTTCTTCTACAGCACCGACGGCAATGACTGGGTTCCGATAGGCGACGAGCAGGACGCTTCGACACTCTCCGACGAATACGCCTTGCCGTGGGCCTTCACCGGCAATTTCGTGGGCATGGCCTGCCAGGACCTGACCGGGTCGGGTAGGTCGGCCGACTTCGACTGGTTCGAGTACCGCGAGTTGTAGCTTCTGCCGTCGCGCTAATCTGAGCGGCCCATCGGCCCGTTGTCGGGAACCTTCTCAAACGGTGCTGGACGGCACCGCTTCGTACGTTGGACTACGTAGAATCGCGGGCACGAATTGAGCGCGAGCCGCTAATCTATCCAGGCTCCTTCCGTTGCAGGGGTGCTCGAAGGCACGAGGTGGTGCCGGGCATTCGGTTTGAGGCCCGCCTTGCCGGGAGTTTGGGGTGGCTCGGCCTAGACCGCGATCCGAGGCGCGGTTTGCCGTGGCGAAGGACGGGCTGGCTGATGACGACCTACGAAGACGTCCCGGCGATGATCAAGTTCGCGTGCGAACACTGCGGGCGGGCTTACATGCCACCGGTGTCCTCGCGACAGGCGGGCCTGGGGAAGTCCCAAAACGAGGCCAAACGGCGGCTCCAGACCGAGGAGGACGACGAGGCCTACCGGCTCTACTGCCTGAGCATGTACATCTGCTCGGAATGTCGCCAGTGCGTGTGCCACGAGTGCTGGTCGAAACGTAGCAATACGTGCCGGCGTTGTGCCGGCGTAGCGGCCGAGTCGCGTGCCCTCCCGGCCATCGCCACCGGCCCGTCGGCGAACGTCGGGCCGAGCGTCGCGCCGAGCCTACCGGCCTTCGCGTCGGTAGGTCCCATGCAGGCTCCGGCCGCAAGCCCGCCCGCAAGCCCGCCTCAGACTCGCCCGGCCGGGCAGGCGGGGATACTCCAGCCGTCATGGACAGAGAGAACGCCGAGCTTCCATGCCTCGCCGATACCGAGCCGCCCGCCCTCCCCGCCCGTGGAGAGAACGCCGAGCCGCTCGTACGATCGGCTCGACGATCTAACACCAGGAGGCTCGCTTCGGACGCCGCCGCCTGCCGAGCCTCTCCGTTATCTGGGCGCGAAACGGCCCGTGATCGCCACAGCGCCGCGCTCGACGCAGAACAGCGGCCCGAGCGCCGCGCGGAAGCGTGTCGTCTTCGCTTGTGTCGCCCTCCTGCTCGTGATCGGAACGGGCGTGGGACTGGCGGCGTTGGCCACAGGGGGTTCCGGAGCCGCCAGTGTCGCGGGCGCTACGGTGACGCCGAATCGGTCCGCAGGCGAGGAGGGGGATCAATCTGGGGCCGCCAGCTTCGTTGATTCGACGTCGGCCGACGGCTCCAGCCCCGATGCACGTCTAACCACCGGCGCGGGCAAAAGCGGCTCGAAGGCGCCCGGCCCCACCTCGCTTTCTACCGCCACGGCCCCGCCGACAGCGACCGCTACTGCGACTGCGACGGCGGCCGCGACGGTAACTCCGGTACCGACCGATACGCCGGTGCCGACCGACACGCCGACCCCGGCGCCCACGGCACCAGCGGCGCCTACGATTTCCTGCGTTTCGTCAGCGGGTGGCGCCGGCGGCTACACCGTCACTTGTACCGAGTCGGGCTCGCTTCCCGGCGACGTTATGCACTGGAATATGGACGGGGACGAATATGGGGATACGCGCACCTGGGACTTCGCCGACACCGATACTGCCACTCACCATGTGTACTTGGTGATAAGTCGGGCGGGCCTCTCATCGCCGCAGTCCAACACAGTCTCGAACTCGGATACCATCGTCTGGTCGTAGACCTCCCGCGACTTTAGCCTCTACCCCAGCGCTCGAGGGCGACCGCCTGCAGGGCTACGATCGTGAGCGCGTCCGTGATCTCGCCGCGCCCGATCATCGCCATCGCCTCAGATAAGGCGACCCACCGGACTTCGAGCTGTTCCGTGCCTTCAGGGTCCGCTGCGCCGGCCTCCAGGGCCGTTGCCAGGAAGAGAATCGCGACTTCATCGGTCACGGAGTTGGAAACGTCGCAACGGCATAGCTCGCGCCAGATTCCGCCTCGATAGCCCGTTTCTTCCGCCAGTTCGCGCCGGGCCGACTCTTCAGGCTCCTCGTCGAATCGGCCGCCGCCCTCGGGGATCTCCCACGAGTAGCGGTCCAATGGGTATCGGTATTGGCCCACGAGCAGAACGCGATTCGTTACTTCATCCAGCGGCACAACGCCTATCGCCCGATGCCGGAAATGAACCACGCCGTAGATGCCGGGCTCGCCGTCCGGTCGGGTCACTTCATCGTGCAACACCTCAATCCAGGGATTGCTGTACGCGACGCGGCGGGATCTTCGGCGCCAGGGATTCGAGTGGCTATCGCTCATCTCACCATCCTATCCCGTTCGAATGTCATTTCGGACGCACCGAGATCGCGGCCGCGAAGTAATGTGTGTCCAGATCGGTGCAATTTCGGCCGCCCGTCACTTCCCGGCGGGACCAACGGCAGGGGTGACCGCGCCCGCAGAAGCGATACTGTCTCACTATGCGACTAGACCTCACCAAACGCAGCGACTACGCCATTCGCGCCATGCTGGCTTTGACCATGGCCGGCGATGGATTGCTGAGCAGCCGCAAGATTGCGGAAGAGATGAAGATCCCGCCGCGTCGCGTACAGCAATCCCTGGATTGAGGTGTTGCACGATGAAGTGACCCGACCGGACGGCGAGCCCGGCATCTACGGCGTGGTTCATTTCCGG
>DASVJA010000165.1:0-6182 GCA_036386115.1 Candidatus Limnocylindrales bacterium | reverse complement strand
GGCGCGGGTGAGTCCGGGGACATCGCGGCCGGGCGGCCTTTCGTAGTGGACTGTGAGCGGCGGCCGAGTCGGGACCGACGGAACCGGCGCGGCAGGCGCGGCAGGCGCGGCAGGCGCCGATGTTGGTGCGCTTCGGGCTCGATTTGCATTATTGGCAGCAGTCGCGGCAATGGCCGCGCTGACTGCGGCGGCGGCGGCCGAAGCGGCCGCGGATGCGGCGGCTACCGCGCGGTCGACCGCCGGTGCAGCCTCGGCCGGAGCGGCGCTTTCGGCCGTGGGAACGATAGGCAGCTTTTCGGGTTTAGAGCCGGAGACACCCAGATCGCCTTCGGGTGTTCCAGTAGCTGGCTCGCCCTGGCGGCCGGTTTTCCGCCGACGGGGAGTCGGGCCAGTTGCCATTTCGCCGCACCTCTGTTGCTTCGATGCGCCGCCAAGTCTCCATTACTGGGCCCAAACCGCAAGGGCACTATGGTCATAGTGCCCTTAGGTGAGGTTGCCGACGGTGCGGGCCACCCAACTCAGACGTTCGCACTAACAGAACGCACAGCGGTGGCCTTGCATTACACCGGGTGGGAAAACCGCCGACAGTGGGCGGCCCACGTCATGCGGAGGCGACTGCGGAGGGCGAAATGCCTGCGGATGGCAGCGGGCTTCCGGAGGGCAGGGCGCCCGGAGAGCCGCTTGCGCCAGAGGAGCCGCCGGCCGCGGGAGAGCCGCTCGCACCAGGAGAGCCGCCGACCGCGGGCGACCCGCTTGCGCCAGAGGAGCCGCCGGCAGCGGGAGAGCCGCTCGCGCCAGGAGAGCCGCTGGGCACGGCCAGCTGAATGCCTTTCGGGGCATAGACACCCACCGTGCTGGTGGTCGCGCCTGACGACGAGACTCCCCCGACGATAAGCACCGTGCCGTCGTTGAGCAGCGTGGCCGTCTGATCCGCACGACCGACAGACATTGATCCAATGGCGCTCGGCGCCTCGTCAGGGAAATCTAGCTCCACTGAGGCCAGCGGCGTGCCGTACTGGTCCACCCCGCCCACCAGCAGAACGGAGCCGTCTCCAAGAATCGTCATGGTTCCCCGGTACCGATAGTCCGCCAGCTCCTCCTCGGATACAAACCTCTGGAGTTTGGGGTCGTAGATGTCTGCGGTGTGGTTGACCGACCCGCCCGACCCCATCCCGCCGACAACAATGACCCTGCCGTCCGGAAGCAGGCCCGACATGGCCCCCTCGCGCCCAACAGACATGCTGTCAATCCAAGAGAAATCCTCGCCAGATGGATCGAAGATCCTGGCCGAGATGGACGGATCGCCCGAGCTCCGCCCGCCGGAGACGAGAACCCGCCCGTCCCGCATCTTCGTTGCCGTCACCTGCCCGTAGAAAGTGGCATCAATACTCGAGAATGTCTTTGTGGCCGGGTCGTAGATCTGGGCCCCGAACAGCGATTCGTAGTCGTTGACACCGCCCGCGATGAGGATCCGCCCGTCGTCCAGGGTGACAACCGCAGCCGAAGCAACCGGCTCGGCCATACGTCCGGTTGACACGGAAATTCCGGACTTGGGGTCGTAGATCTCCGCCGAATCGGTAGCCACACCGGATGCGTCATTCCCACCGGCGATCAATACGGTGCCATCCGGAAGCCTGGCGGCTACCGCGTCGTAGCGCGCGGTGACCAGCAACCCGCCGGCTTGGAAGCCCATCGAGGCCGGATCGTAAATCTCAACACCATCAAGTGCCGCGTGGGCGGCTGTGCCGTCGGCACTGTAGCCACCGGCGATCAGAACCCGGCCATCGTCCAGGAGCGTGGCGGTGTGACCGGCTCGATCCTGTGCGAGGGAGCCCACGGCAACTAGCGGATCGTAATGTGGGAAAGCCGCCGGCTCGAAATTACCGTAGGTCGGATAGGCGGCGATGTCCGGCGCAACGTAACCGCGGTCCTTACTGGCATTGCCGATAGCCCCGATAACCACGAAGGCCACGATGGCGATAACGATCCAGGCGCCCCAGTTGGTCTTGTGCTTACGAGACGCCGGCCGGTTCCAGGTGCGCCAGAGCTCAGGCGTGACTCCTGGCTGCATCGGCAATGGAGGCTGCGGCGAGAACCTCGGCGGGGAAGGCGGTTGAGCGCCCCTATAAGACCCACCCCGAACGCCGGAGGCCGACCTGATCACCTGCGAGTCCGGCCGCGTGGCCCTGGTCCGGTCGCCTGAGGAGCGCGTCGGGGTCGGACGGCCGGCCGGTTGACTCATCCGCGTGCGGGGCACCTCGACGGAGTGGGGCGACCGCTGCGCTCCGGCGGCAGCGCGTGCGGCGGCCGCGGCATGCGCCTCGGCAGGCAGAACCGTCCGGCGTTCCGGGCCGTCGGCCATGGTGATGAGTGGTGCCGTCGGCGTCGCCGTCCCGGCAGGGGCGGATGTATCCGACAGAGAAGTCCCGCTGGGGAGCGGTGTTGGGGGCGGCATCTGAGTGGACTGGAAGAGCCGAACCGGCGTCGCTTCGGCAGCGGCCTCGTCCGGGGCAGAGTCCGTCCGGCCCATCTCCGTGACGCCGGCCAGCTGAGTGACATCGGCCAGCGGCGTCGAGGCCGCGAGCTGTGTTGACGGCGCCATGGAAACGGTCGCCGACATCTGCCCGGCCACCGAGGATTGCGCGGCGGCGAGTTGCGTCGTGGGTGCCATGGGTACCGAGGCGGAGAGCCCGCGCGTCGTCGCGGAGCGCGAATCGGGGGTCGGCAACACCGCGGAGGGCGCGACGAAGCTGGAGGGCGCCACAACGCTGGAGGGCTCGATCGCCGGCGAACCTTGCTCGGGTCCGCCGGTCAGCCCGCGGCCGCAGGACTGGCAACTCGTCTGCCCGCGGAACATAAGCTTGGCGCCACAGAACTGGCACGTTGGGCCTGCCGGCCCCTGGCCCAATGTCACCCTCGACCTCTCGATCCGTCGGCACGCCTTTCACTGGGCGCGCTCTCCGCCAGTATGACCCTCCCGGTAGCCGGAAGGATCGGCCGGATCAGGCAAAGTCGGCGAGGTGTTGGCGGCGCGTCTGCCGGCCCGCTAACTCAGATCAACGTAAACGTTCTTGATCTGCGTATACGACTCGAAGGCGTGCATCCCGTTCTCGCGGCCCATTCCGGACATCTTGTATCCGCCGAACGGCGCCTCGACATGGACGCTCGAGTTGCAGTTCACCGAAATCACTCCGGACTGGATGGCCTTGGCGGTCCGGATAGCCTTGCCGATGTCGTGAGTCCAGACCGAGCCGGAGAGCCCGAAAGGCGTGGCATTCGCCAGTCGGACGGCTTCCTCCTCCGTATCGAACGGGATGACCACGACGACCGGCCCGAAGATCTCCTCCTGGGCGATGCGCATCTCCGAACGGACGTTTTCGAAAATGGTCGGCTGGACGTAGGCTCCGCCGGCCAGCGCCGGGTCGGTCGGGATGCCACCGCCGGCTACGACTCGTGCGCCTTCCTCATGCCCGATCCGAATGTAGTCCAGAACCGTTTCGCGCTGCCGGAAGCTGACCATCGTGCCGACTTCCGTGGCGGGGTCGTTGGGATCGCCGACCTTCACTTTCGCGGTGGCGGCGGCGAAGAGCTCGACTACTCGGTCGTGGACGGAGCGCTCGACGATAATTCTGGCCCGGGCGCAGCAGTCCTGGCCGCAGTTGTCGAACACTGAATAGGGGCCTTCAGCGGCGAAGCGCTCCAGGTCCGCATCGGCGAAAACGATGTTGGGGCTCTTGCCACCCAGTTCCAGGCTGACCTTCTTCACGTTACCGGCTGCCAGCCGCATGATCTCCTGGCCCGTGCCGGTTTCGCCGGTGAACGCCACCTTGCCGATGCCGTGATGGGCGGCAATCGCAGCGCCGGCGGTATTGCCCGGACCGGTGACCACGTTGAGGACGCCGGCCGGGAAGCCCGCCTCGAGCGCGAGTTCGGCGACGCGGAGCGCGGTCAGCGGCGTGTAGCTCGCGGGCTTGAGGATCGCGGTGTTGCCGGCTGCCAGAGCGGGGCCCATCTTCCAGCTCGCGAGCATAAGCGGGAAGTTCCACGGCACGATCAAGCCCACGACTCCGATGGGCTCGCGCAAGGTGAAATCGAAACCTGGCTTGGAGACCGGGATCGTCTCGCCCATCAGCTTGTTCGCGGCGCCGCCGCAGTACTCCATCACGTTGGCCACGGCTCCGATCTCCCAGCGAGCCGAGGAGATCGGCTTACCCATATTGCGACTCTCGAGCTGAGCCAGCTCTTCGGCGTTGTCGCGGATCAGCTGGGCGAATCGGGCCAGGGTCTGACCGCGGCGCGTCTGGCTCCAGGTGTGCCAATCGCCGTCGAAGGCCTCCTGAGCCGCCTTGACCGCGCGGTCGACATCTTCCGGGCCGCCCTTCGGGACTCGCGCGATCACTTCGCCGGTTACCGGGCTGGCGACATCGAAGGTTTGGCCGTCTGCAGCGGCCACCTGCTCACCGCCGATGACCATCTTGAGCGTCGGCGCGGGCGTGCCGGCTTCGGGGCCTGGAGCGGGCGGCTGAGCGGTCATCGGGCACCTCGTCCAAATGGTTTGCTGTGATGTGCCGGATGATACGCGCGGTTGGCAGGGCCTCGACGGCTACTGGTTCCGGAGCGCTTCAGGAGCGGTGCCGGGTACAGCGCCGCCCTCAACGGCCGATGCCGCAATTGTCACCGCCGAAGGATTTCGAAGCATCGTCAGTTCGCTGCCGTACTGCGCCTCGGTAATCTCGCCCATTCGGGCGCGAACCAGAAGCAACTTGCCGGCCTCGACCCGAGCCACATCTTGTTGGGCCAGCTGCCATCCCTGCTGGCAAACGGGGCACAGGAGAAAGTGCTTACGGTTGTAGGGCACGATCGGGACGAAGAACAGTCGGAACGACGCGTGCGTAGTGACGTGGTGCATCAACACCTGGTTGCGGCAGTTGCCGCAAACGGCCGGCCAGACCGCTCCGCGGTCCGTTCGTTTGCTACCGCCGAAGCCAAAGACAATCATCGAGTCTTCCCTCATCGCTCGTTCTCGCGCGTAAGTCCGCGTATGTTACCAATCGAATTGAGGCGTCGCGGAGCCAAGGTGCCGCCCGCGCCGGCGTCGTGAGGACCCGTGGGAGAGCCGAGTAAGCGTCAGGCCATCGCCGCCTGCGATCCTCTTTGCCGTGAGCGACGACTACCAGATCGGCCGAATCGTGCGCGATCTCCGGCTGGCCCGCGGGCTCCGCCAGGAGGATGTGGCGGCGCGAGCGGGAGTTGGCCGACAGACGATCTACCGATTGGAACGCGGGCTGATCGATGGAATGACGGTGGGAACTCTCCGGACGATCAGCAAGTCTCTGGAAATGCCGTCCATCGTGTCACTTGGCTGGCGCCTGCCGGAGATCGACCGCCTGCGAGACCGGCTGCACGCGTCGACCGTGGACCAGTCGGTGGCGCTCCTGGCCTCGGAAGGATGGGAAACCAGACCCGAGCACTCGTTCAACTACTTTGGGGAGCGCGGCTCGGTCGACATCCTCGCCTGGCACGCAGCGCATCGGGCGCTGCTGATCGTCGAGGTCAAGACCAGGCTCTGGGACATTCAGGATTTGCTGGCCGTCATGGACAAGAAGCGGCGATTGCTACCGGGATTGGCCCGTCGCGAGCTTGGGTGGAACGTACAGAACTTGGGTTTGCTCCTGGTTATGCCCGAATTGAGCACGCACCGACACGTGATCGGCCGGCACGCCGCCACCTTTCGGGCAGCATTACCCCAGCGACAACTCGCCGTGCGAGTATGGCTGTCGCAGCCGTCCGGGAACCTCAACGGAGTCCTCTTCTTGCCGAACGCCCATGACACGGACATTAGGCAGCGGACCGGCCGAAGTCGGGCACCCAGGATCAGCTCGAGAACCCGGCGATCGCCGGATACGGGCTAAATTCGTCGATTCTGGATCCGATTGCCGGCCCACGACATCGGATTCGACCTGCTCAAGGGCGTAGCCGGGCCCGGCCACGGCCGTCACCTTGCGTAATGTCCGGGTGATAGTCATTGGGAAAAGCGTCACGACGGGGCGGCGGGCGGTGCCGGGCAGCGCAGCGCGAGGCGGGCAGCGCAGCGCGAGGCGGGCGGCGCAGCCCGAGGCGGGCGGCGGGCGGTGCCGGGCTGCGCAGCGCGAGGCGGGCAGCGCAGCGCGAGGCGGGCGGCG
>DASVJA010000164.1:0-11853 GCA_036386115.1 Candidatus Limnocylindrales bacterium | reverse complement strand
AGCAGCGGGCGGGGGTAATGACGCCGGATCGTGCCCGCCAAGCCACGACCCGAGACCAGCGCGATCCGCGCGCAGAGTAACTGCACGGCGATCATGAAGGGCAGGGTGAGGACCGTGAGCCAGAGCGTCGCAAACCCGAATGCAGCGCCCGCCTGGGCATAAGTCCCGATGCCACTCGGATCGTCGTCGGCCGCGCCGCTGATCAGCCCCGGCCCGAGGATCCCCAGACTACGTCGGAGCGGGTTTTTCTTCGCGAGCGCCCGCGCCCCTGGGTCCTTCGGCCGGCCCCGATGCACATAGGGTTCCTCTGGCGAATCGCGCTCCGGCTCGATGGCCTTATCCCTCTCAGAGGTCATGCGCTACCGCCCTCACCGCCATCGGCTTGAAATTCTCACTTCGTCGGCTGGTATCCGGAAAGCAGGCAGATGCACTCGCCGCCTGTCGTTGACCGCCGGTGTTACGGCGCGATACGCGACCTTGAACGACCCACAGCCAAGCTCCGGCAGCACTATCTGTATTTCCGCGAATGCGGCGACAGGTTCAGTGTCGCTGAATGGTGGGGGCTGCTCTCATGTGCCCCAACTCTAGTCTGCTGGTCAGGGTCGCGTGAGCGTGATCGGCAGTCTCGACTTGGTCCCGGGGGTGTATCACCGCAGGCGAATAGTCGGCGGGAGCCGCGTCGATCACCCTCTTGCTGATGAACCGTATACGGTCTGCGGTGTCGTCACCAGCCGTGCAGGCAGCTCCTCTGCCTTGATCACGCCGGACAGTCCAACCTCAGCAGGTACAGGGTGCCGACATGGGGGATTTGGTGGAGCTACAGGGACTCGAACCCTGGACCTCCTGCATGCCATGCAGGCGCTCTTCCAGCTGAGCTATAGCCCCACGCGACCGCGAATGTTACAGCAACTGCGCGACTTTGCGTGCCGCGGAATGCACAAGGATTGTGGCGTCGCCGCCTGCAGACGCCGGAGCCGCCCGTGACCGTCAGGTCGAACGTGCTTGCGACGCATAGAGAAGGGGCCCGGCATCTCTGCCGAGCCCCTCTCTTCCCCTCAACATCTGGTCCGCGGCCCCCTCGGCGCGTCCCCTCGTCCGATGTGCGCAATAGACGCGAGCGACCCGGAATGTGTTACGCGGCTTGGGATGGAAATTGAAGCCAGCCTGAACCGGTGGCCGGGTCGGTCGGCAAGGCTCGCCGCCGGCCGCCCGCCGCCCTGCGCCGACCACTTCCGCCCGGTCGCCCATCCCGCGCTACCCTTCCGTCGATGCCTACTACCACGACCGAATGGCGCGCCTCGCTTCGACTCGCCGGCGGCGACCTCGAATGCACGCTTCGGCGATCGGCCCGGGCGCGCAACCTGCGGCTCACCATCGACCCGCGGCGAGGGGCGATCGTGACCGTGCCGGCGCGCGCCGCCCGAAACCGGGGCGAGGCGGAGCGTGTGGCCGAGTCATTCGCGGCCGCCCGTGAACCGTGGCTCCGCAAACACCTCGATCGCCACGCCGGCCAGCGCGAGGCCATGGCCGCGATGGGCCCGCTCCAGGATGGCGGCACGTTCAGATATCGCGGAGAGACGCATCGCTTGCGTGTCGTGGCCGGTCCCGGCCGCAGCCGAACCACCGTGACCCGCGAGGGTGGCGAAGCCGGTGACGAACTGGTGGTTCGGATCGGCCCGTCGGAGCGCCGCCCGCTGGACCTCATTCTGGAGGCCTGGCTGCGCGAGAAGGCTCGGGCTGCGATCCACCGCGAGATCGAGCGGCATGCCGCGGCTCTGGCCGTCGCACCCGCGGCGGTTACGATCCGCGACGCTCGGACGCGCTGGGGCAGCTGTTCGCGAGCGAAGCGCCTCTCGTTCTCCTGGCGTCTCGTACTGGCTCCGCCGGAAGCGCTCGAAACCGTGGTCATCCACGAGTTGGCGCATCTGCGGGTCTTCGGCCACGGACCGAGCTTCTGGGCGATCGTCGCCAGCCGCCGGCCGGATCACCGGCTCTGGCGCCGCTGGCTGAGGGATCACGCCCTGGAGCTACACGGAGCTTTGGCGGCTTCCGAATAGTGCGTCGGAAGTTGCGGTTGGCCCTTGGCATCGATCGACGGATCGACCTACAGTGATCTTGCGCCGATCGAACCCTGCCGGACGGCGGCTGACGATCGACCCGAACAGGCGAAGGAGCTTGAGATGCCCATCGTCACCATCTCCCGCGAGTTCGGCGCAGGCGGCTCCAGCGTCGCCGGGATTGTCGCCGCAGAGTTGAAGGCCGAAGTCGTCGACAAGAAGTTGATCGACGACGTTGCCAAACGTCTGTCGATGCGGCCGAGCGACGTCGAAGCTGAAGTGGAGCGGCCCCGGTCAATCCTGGAGCGTCTCGTCCGATCCTTCGCCAGCCTCGAACCGGCCATGGGCGCCGCCTGGGCTCCGCCGTATCCGGACCCGTTCTTCGATCCCCGCAAGGAGATGATCCACCTCACCGAGGAGATCATTCGCGAAGTGGCCGGCAGTGGCAATGTTGTCATCGTTGGGCGAGGCGCCGGCTTTGTCCTGGCGGACAATCCGAATGTCTTCCGGGTCTTCCTGCGAGCACCCAAGCCGGTCCGGATTAGGACGCTGATGGCGCGCTTTGACATGACCGAGCCCGAGGCTCGTCGCAAGATGCACGAGACGGACTCGAACCGGGCCGCGTACATCAAGCAGCTCTATGGGCAAGATTGGTGCGATCCGGATCAGTACGACCTGGTGGTAAGCACAAACCGGGTCAGCTACGAGACCGCGGCCCAGATGACTCTGACCGGAGCCAGGGCAAGGGCGATGGTCCCGGCTAGGGGGTAGGACCCGTGCAAAGCGGCCGCCCCGGAGGGCGGCCGCTCACTGAACTGCGTTGGACCGGGCGAGTGACCGGTGGTGGTCAGCCGACCGCGACCTTCTCCGGCTCGATGTCGAAGAGCCCGGGCACGGAGAGGTAGCGCTCGCCCGTGTCGTAGGTGAAGGCCAGGATCTTGGCGCCGTCCTTGATTTCGGGGAGCTTCTTGGCCACTGCCGCAAGAACGGCCCCGGACGAGACGCCGACGAGGAGTCCTTCCTCGCGCGCGGCTCGCTGAGCGTACAGGAACGCGTCCGGCGCAGAAACCTGCACCACACCATTCACCGCGTCGGGATGGAAGTTCCCGGGCACGAACCCGGCGCCGATGCCCTGGATCGGGTGCGGGCCGGGAGCTCCGCCGCTCAGCACGGGCGAAAGCTCGGGCTCGACGGCAAAGACCTGGAGCTTGGGCCAGCGCGGCCGCAGCACCTCACCGACGGCGCTGGCATGACCACCCGTGCCGACGCCGGCAAAGATGTAGTCGAGGCCGTCCGGGAAGTCGCGAGCGATTTCTTCGGCGGTAGTGCCCTTGTGGACTTCCAGGTTGGCCGGGTTGTCGAACTGCATCGGCAGCCAGGAATTCGGGGTGGAGGCCACGATTTCGCGGGCCTTGGCGATCGCGCCCTTCATTCCCAGTTCGCGCGGAGTCAGCTCGAATGTGGCGCCGTAAGCGGCCATCAGCTTGCGCCGCTCGATCGAGAACGACTCCGGCATGACGAGGATGAGCTTGTAGCCCTTGACGGCGGCGACCAAAGCCAGGCCCACGCCGGTGTTGCCCGAGGTCGGCTCGACGATGACGCTGCCGGGCTTCAGGACACCACGCTTCTCGGCGTCTTCGATCATGGCAAGGCCGATGCGGTCCTTGATCGAGCCCCCGGGGTTCTGGCGTTCGAGCTTGACCCACACCTCGACGCGCGGGTCGAAGAGCTTGTTGAGTCTGAGTTCTGGTGTGTTGCCGATGGCCTCGAGGATGCTGTTGAACTTTGCCACTCTTGTCTCCTTGGACTTGGAAGCTTGCGGTCCGGCGGGCGGGCCTAGATGGGGATTGGCTAGATGACGAAGTCCGGCGCGTCGAAGTCGTCGCGTCCGGCTCGGACGTGGACTTCGCTGCGCTGGTAGACGATGGAATTGGCGGGGATGCTGGCCGTGAGCCAGACGTTGCCGCCGACGACGCTGCCCCGCCCGATGACCGTCTCGCCGCCCAGGATCGTCGCGTTGGCGTAGATGACGACATCGTTTTCGATGGTCGGGTGGCGCTTGTGCGAGGCCAGCGTCTTGTTGACGGAAAGCGCGCCCAGTGTCACGCCCTGGTAGAGCTTCACGTTGTTGCCGATCTCGGCGGTCTCCCCGATGACGATGCCGGTGCCGTGGTCGATGATCACGGGGTGGCCGAGCGTCGCGCCGGGGTGGATGTCGATGCCCGTCCGTTCGTGCGCCCACTCGGAGAGCACGCGCGGCAGGATGGGAACGCCCAGCTCGTTGAAACGATGGGCGATGCGATGGACGGCGATGGCGAGGAAGCCCGGGTAGGCCATGATCACTTCGTCCACGCTCTCGGCCGCGGGATCGCCCCTCTCGATGGCTGTCGCATCGATCATCAGCTGGCGGTAGATCTCCGGCAGCGAGCGGAAGAACGCTGCCGCGATCTCAGCCGGGTCGTCGATCTCACCTTCGAAGGGTCGCAGCAGTGCCCGCAACTCCGCCGCCGAAGCGTCGAGCGCGTCGCGGACTTCGCCGGACGTGGCGTATGTCTGCTCGGCGACCTGCGGGAAAAGGGTGTCGAGCAGGCCGCGGATCCAGCCGGCCACGCGAGCCTTGGGCATGCGCGTGGCGAGCCCTTCGGCCAGGACGCCGTGCAGGCGCTCGGCCAGGCCGTCCAGCGGATCGGTCGGAGCCGAATTTGCCTTCTGGCCGTTGATTGATCTGAGTGGGAATGCCATCGAGTCCTCGAGGTTGCGTTGTCTGGGGCGGCTGGCCGCGAGCGGCCGGGAACGGTCGGCCGGGCGCGGGCGCATGCACATCCGGCTCTTTGGAAGTGCGGCTCGTCCGGTGGGAGGAAACAAAAAAGCCGCGGTTCCTGTGTTCAGGACCGCGACCCCTTGAGCGACTCGACGGGCTCCCTTCCGGGAGCGCGACTCAGCCGACTACCTCCTACGGCGGGGCCGCCGGGGACAGAAGCAGGCGAAGTGGCACGAATTCATGCTCGTCATCTTGCTGGAGTCACGCGGCTCCGTCAAGCGTGGACAGCTTGTTGCTTCCCTCAGACCCGTGACGTGCGACATTCGACCAGGGGCAGGCGTGCCGGCGGTTCTGGCCTGTTCGATTTTGGAACGTTGGGGTGGGTCGTGATAACTTGATGCCGATGCTGGCCGCTCCAGTTCGGCAGAGTTCCGAATCGGCAAGTCGTCGCCGGCTCAAATAGGGATAAGGGAGGTCTTTATGCTCCGGTCGATCCAGAGTCAGAGCCGTGGCATGATCCTCCTGGCGGTTGCCGCGTTTGCCCTGGGAGCCTGCGGCGGCAGTTCCGCAACCTCCGCGCCGTCCGCCACTCCGACGCCGAGCCCGACGGTTGAACCCAGCGCCACGGAACAGCCCACGCCCGGCGGGGCGAGCCTGGCCGACGCGGCCAAGAACTTCGCCGACGTCACGAGTTTCCAGTTCACGATGACCATCGAGGGCGGATCGCTCGGTGACACACTTTCACTGCTCCCGGCGGCCAATACGGACAACGCAACCTTCGATCTCAAAGGCGCATACATCCTCAAGCCGGACTCGGCCATGGCCGCGGACGTGACCGTCACGGGATCAATTCACGTGATCTCCGGCGGCGGATTTGATTACGTCGATTCGTCCGGCTCGGGCTATACGCAGAAGGACGCAACTAACGGCAGTTACGCCGACTCCCTCTCGCCGGTCGCATTCTTCACTGCCATCGACTTCTCCACGGGCTACAACCTCCAGGGCACCGACACGAAGAACGGCGTGGAGACCGACCATTACATCGCGAACGACAGCGGCGTGGCGGCGCTCAAGAAGATGGGGTCGGTGGCGAGCGTCCCGGATGCGAACTGGACCAGCGAAGTCTGGATTGCCAAGACCGGTGGCTGGCCGATCAAACTGGCCGTCACCGCTACGGTAACGGGCGGCACCACCGTCGTCTTCCAGAGGCTTTTCGATATAACTCAGGTGAACGACCCGGCCAACAAGGTGACTATCCCGACCAACGTGACCGGCGCTTAGGCCGGCTCGTTCGATGAGCCGGGTCTCCGCATTCGCGGCATCGCACCCGGATTCGAAGGCCTACGGCCGCCTGGTCGCGGTCGGCATTGCCTTGTCTTTGGTGGCTGTTGGGTGTGGCAGTTCGGCCGTCCCGTCGCGGTCCCCGAGTCCCATAGCCAGCGTCGCCGCCGGCGAGGTGGGTGCCCCTCTTCCCGTAGGGCTCTCATCGAACCTGGACAAGCTGGACAGCTATCAGTTCAGCCAGTCGATACCGCGCCCTTCGGCGGCCCCATCCTCCGGACCTGCGCCGACCAATCAAGACCCCCTGACGATCACAGGGACAGTCGTCAATCGGCCGGTCAAGGCCCTGTCGATCGATACGCACCCGTCGCAGTTCATCGTCGTGGGCGATCAGGCCTGGCAATCTACCGACGGCATCACCTGGACCGCAGGCGATCCGACGGACACGATTCTGGCGGGCCTACTGCCCGGTCACGATTACCCGACCTGGTTTGACGCCAAAGCGAGCTACTTCCATGCCGTCGGTGAGGAGAGCAAGAACGGGGTGCCTTGCATCCACTACAGGGGCGACGCGTCCCTTGAGGGACTCTTCTCAGGAAGCGTCGGCACGTCCGTTTCATTTCTGGCCGAGCTGTGGGTAGCGCAAGACGGCTTGTATCCGGTGAGCGGCACCTTCGGCTTTTCTGCCTCCGCCGAAGCTCCGGGGATGAGTTGGGGCTTCCACTTCGAGATTCTCAAAGCAAACGACGCGGCCAACCTAGTTTCGGCGCCGTCCAACGTCGTGGCGCTGCCGAGCTGACGGTAGATTCTGAAACGCAATCGCTATCAGGCAGAACGGATCCCCGGAGGGCTCGCCCTCCCGGGTAGAATCTCCGCGGTTCGGCCAGATTGCGACCCGCTCTGGCCCGCACCGGTGGAGCGGAGAACACCGAATGGGAACGTCAAAGAGAACTATTCGCGGGCTGCTTGCCCTGGGCCTTGCAGTTGGCCTGGTTGTGGCTGCATGCGGCTCGAAGTCCACGGCCAGCGGCGTTCCGGTCATCCCCGGAGGGAACGCAGGCGGGACCGACTCACTGTCTTCCGGCCTGTCCTCGAACCTGGCCAACCTCGATAGCTACCAGTTCTCCTGGTCCTACTCGACGGCCTCGTCGAGTGCGACCGCGAACGAGACCGGTTCCCTCACGACGTCGGGGATCGTCATCAACAAGCCCACCAAGGCCGCCAAGGTCAACAACATGGGCATGCTTCAGGTCATCGTGATCGGCGACAAGGGCTGGATGTCCTATGACAACGGCAGCACGTGGATGGCGGACGACACCTACACAACCGGCGGCTCCTCGCTTGATTCCCTGCTGCCGACCTCGTATTACGGTTCGAACTTCGACAGCAACGCCGCCGATTTCAGTGTGTCCGGTTCCGAGAACAAGAACGGCATCGACTGCATCCACTACTCGGGCAATGACACCCTTGGAGCGCTCGGCGCGCTGACCGGCGTCAGCGGATCGTTCAAGGCGGACCTCTGGGTTTCCAAGTCGGGCAACTTCCCCGTCAGCGGCTTCTACGGTTACACGTATACGTCCAACGGCCAGACCGGAAGCTGGGGATACCAGTTCGACATCACCCACGTCAACGACTCGGCCAACAAGGTTGAAGCGCCGACCAACGTCACCGCACTCCCGAGCTACTAGCTACTCGCGAACTCGTCAAGACTGCAAAACCCCGGCCACGCGGCCGGGGTTTTGCCTTGTCTGGGGTAAAAATGACTCGACGGCAATGTCGCCGGGTCACCCACTTCCGCCGACCTGTACGAGTAGAGTAGTCATGGTCCAGCCGGATTGCGGTATGCGCCGGCAGGGCCGAATCAAGGGCGGGGGATAGCGGGGGATAGATCATGGGCGCACCCACCAGGACTATTCGGGGGCTGATGGCCCTCGGCCTCGCGGTCGGTCTTGTGGCCGCGTTTGTGGCCGCCTGCGGCTCGTCGGGTCTGGGTGGCCACAACGGGAGCGGCAGCTCGCTTCCCTCGGGACTGGAGTCCAATCTGGACGAGTTGGACAGCTACCAGTTCCAGTGGCAGGACACATCCGACCTGAGCACGGCGCTGGCGACCGACGCGGGCGCTTTGCAGACCTCCGGAATCGTGATCAATGGACCGGCCAAGTCCTACATGATCAATGCCCTGGGCATGATCCAGGTCATCGTCATTGGTTCCAAGGGCTGGATGTCGCACGACAACGGTGCAACCTGGAAGCCCGATACGGCCCACTCAGCCGACAGTTCGGCGCTGCTGGCCTTACTGCCATATTCCGCGTATGGCTCCGTCTTTGACACGAACGCGGCCGAATTCATCGCCGGCGGTTCCGAGAACAAGAACGGCATCGATTGCATTCACTACACCCCCAGTGCCGACCTTCGCGTAGTCACCAACATGGCCTGGCCGCATGCGGCTTTCAGGGCGGACCTGTGGGTCGCCAGCGGTGGTAACTACCCCGTTAGCGGCTTCTATGGCTGGAGTGGCACGCCGGGCGTGCAGCTGGGCAGCTGGGGATACTCGTTCGAGATCACGAACGTCGACGACTCCGGCAACAAGGTGGCGGCTCCGACCACCTGACCGCGAGCCCGGCCGAAAGTTCGGCAAAGCGCAACGTTGATTGTTGCTTTTGTGCAGAGCGTTTGAGGACTAGACTGCGTTGTGGGGGGTGCATATGCGCCCCGAGCGCGCGTAGGGCACATGGCCGGGGAACTCTCTTGGACCCAGAGACTTCGGATGAATCGGTAGCCAACACGTCCGTCGGCCAGGTGCCGATGGATCGGCTGCGATCGATCTTCGACAGCATGTTTGACGGCGTTTGGCTCGTCGCCTCCAGCGGTCGAACGACCTACGCGAATGTCGCCATGGCCGGGCTTCTCGGATCCACGCCCGGAAAGATGCGCGGTCGTCCGATCACCGACTTCCTCGATGAGCCCCTGTGGCTCGATGTCAAAGGCTTTCTGGCGCGCCAGCGGAACCATGCCGGTGAGAGGATGGAGCTCCGGCTTCGCCGGGCCGATGGGACTGATCTGTTTGGCATTGTGGCCGGAAGTCCGATCATGACGGACGAGGGTGTATTCGTCGGAACGATGCTCAATGTCAGCGACGTGACCGGTAAGCGCAGCATGGACGCACAGGTGGTGCAGACCCAGCGCCTGGAAGCCATCGGTCAGTTTGCCGGCGGTATCGTTCATGACTTCAACAATCTTCTGACTTCGATCCAGGGTTTTGCCGAACTGGCCAGCGCGGCTCTGCCCGAAGGCGATCCCATTCACGAGGATCTTGACCAGGTACTCGCCAGCGCCGGACGGGCGAGCGCCATCACTCGCAAGCTTCTTGCATTTACCCATCGGCAGGTTCTTGTGCCGGTGGACATCGACCCGGCCCAGGTCATTGCCGATCTGATCCCGATGCTCAAACCACTGATGGGCGATGACGTCGTGATAGTGGTTGAGGTAGAGGCGGAGCACGGCTGGATTCGGGTGGATCCTACGCAACTCGAACAGGTCATGATCAATCTCGCGGTCAACGCTCACGACGCGATGCCGACCGGAGGGACCATGACCGTGGCGGTCCACGATCTCGGGTCGATCGACCCGACCCGACCCGACCCCGACTTCAGCGCGGGTCCTTTCGTTCGGATTAGCGTTGCAGACACAGGAATCGGCATGGACGATGCAACGCGGGCCAGGATCTTCGATCCCTTCTACACCACGAAGGGCGCGGGCAAAGGCACCGGTTTGGGACTTTCCACAGCGTTCGATATCGTCACCCAGTCCGGCGGGCAGATCCAGGTAGACACCGCTCCGGGAAAGGGTTCTACGTTCTACGTCGATCTGCCGCGTCTGGGGACTGCTGTGCTGCCTCCTCCCTCGCCACTTTTCGAAACGACGCCCCGTCGGTCGGGCGTCGTTCTTGTGGCGGAGGATGACCCCGCGGTACGAGAGTTCGCTCGCCGCCGCCTCGAAGCTTCGGGATACACCGTTATCGTGGCAGCCGGGGGTGAAGAGGCGCTGCAGATAAGCGAGGATCGGGTCGAAACGATCGACGTGCTGCTCGCAGACGTAGTCATGCCCGGTGTTCACGGGCCCGAGCTGGCGGCGCGAATGCAGGCGCGCCGACCCGGCCTTGGCGTGGTGTTCATGAGCGGTTACGCGGAGGTCGATCTCGATCGAGGCCCGGAACTCAGCGCGGCCGGCGAGATCCTTCCCAAGCCGTTCAATCTGGAGGCTCTCAGCCGGGCGGTAGCTCGGGCGATCGACGCCGGCCATCGCAGGACTCGTTAGTCCTCGCGCTCCCGCGATCGAGTCCGAGCCGCCAATTCCAGGGCGGAGGGATTGGTGGAGATGAGGGGACTCGAACCCCTGACCCCCGCGATGCGAACGCGGTGCTCTTCCAGCTGAGCTACATCCCCACGCGAGGGAGGAGTCTAGCACAGCACCAAATCGCCGAGCCCTCGCGGCGTCGCGTGTGCGACACGCCATGCTGGAGCTGGGCGCGACATTCATGCCGGATGCGAACCCGGGTAGCGCGGGGCAGACTCGGGCGGCGGGGTGGACGAGATTCGGCTGTCAGACGCGTGGACGGATGCGGCGACAACGTGCTGGATGGTCGGTTTGGCCCGACATCTGGCATGGTTGCGGCGGCCGGTTGGTCCGAGACGGACCCGAAATGGGTCCGAAACGAGGCTCGCGCCGGCGACAAGTTGGCCCGGCGTTGCAGCGGTTGCCATTTGTCATGATCGGTCCGGCCCGGACCGCGCTGCTTCGGGCCGAACTGCGCGGCGGCCACCCGCCCACCGGCCCCGCCCGGCGCCGCCGATCAGTGACCGCTGCTCTCGTATCTACCCAGGCCCCGGCGGAAGAGCCACACGGCCAGGACCACGCAATACAGAGCCACGAGTGGCGTGAGCAGGCCCGCCGGGCTGAACGCGTCCACCTCGAAGATATAGGCCGTGGGGAAGAAGCTGATGAACGCAAACGGCACGGCGACGACCACCAGTGCTTGTATCGCCGCCGAGTAGATCGTGATGGGGTACTTGGCCAGCTCGGCGAGCTGATGCACGAACATCGGCACCATGCTCCAAGGGTTGCGGAAGAAGAAGCCCGTCGATGCCGTCGCCAGGTTCACGGCTACTCGGATGGTGGCTGCGCTGACCACCAGGATGGCCACCATTAGCGCCCGGCCGGGTGTCCAGTGGACCGGAACGTTGGCCACAGCGATGCCCATCAGCGTGAAGCCGGTGACGAGGTTGCCCACACCGTTGAAGCCGACCTTGGTGGTAATGACCTGGATAATCGGCGAGACCGGCTTGACCAGGATCTTGTCGAAATCACCCGACCAGACGAGGTAGCCGAGCCACCAGGTTCCTTCGAAGAAGAGCGACGCCACGCCCTCGGTGATGTACACGAGGGCGTACATCGTGACAACCTGCCAGAAGGTCCAGCCGTTGATGTCCGGGATGCGCTGGAAGATCGTCCAGATGAAGATGAACCCGGCCATCTGCGTAAGGACTGCCGCGAAGATCAGGACAACGAAGTCGGCCTCGTAGGCGAGGATCGACTTCATCTGCTGGCCGAGCAGGCGGAAGTACAAGTAGATCCCGCGCCGTATCGGGCGCAAACTCGGAGAGGTCACTCTAGCCGCCATTGATGGTCACCGCCCTCGAAGCTCTGCGCCAGGCGAGCCGGCCCAGCATCAGCAAGCCAATCGCCCAGGCTGCC
>DASVJA010000163.1:0-10819 GCA_036386115.1 Candidatus Limnocylindrales bacterium | reverse complement strand
GCAGCGCTGAGTCGACATCTGTGCAGTTGGACTGGTTGAGTTCTGTGGCGCCGCCACTGGCGGTCACAAGCCCGTAGGGCGGGTTGTCCGGATGGATCATTCCGGCGGCCTCGATGGCCGTAAGGTAGCGCTGGCCGGCGGCGTACAGACCAGATTCCTCGCAGTCGTGGAGCAGGACAAGGAATTCCTCGCCGCCATATCGGTACACGCCATCGCCGATCCGGCTGGTCTTCTTGAGTACGTCCGCCACTCCGCGAAGCGCTGCGTCTCCGGCCAGGTGGCCCGAGGTATCGTTGAGACGCTTGAAGCGGTCCAGGTCCATCAGGAGAATTCCGGCAGTGCCACCGTGGCGCTCGATGCGTGCAGCGAGCGCGGCGAGGTCTTCGTTGAGGCGGAGGCGGTTGCCCAGGCCGGTGAGGGCGTCCAGGCGGGCAATCGTCTCGAGCTCTTCGTTGAGGCGGAGCAGCTCGGCCTGCTGGACAACCAGGGTTTCCTGCTGCATGACGAGGAACTCATCCTGGCGTCGAAGATCGAGCTCGTGCTCCTTCATCCGGCCGTACAGGCCGCGCACGGCGAGGAGTTGGTCGTTTATCTGATGGCGGCGGCGTAGCTGCACCTCGTTTGCGCCGATGCTCAGGCCGGTTGCGAGTGTGGCCGCGATCAGGATCGCAAACGGGTGCTCCGGATCCGAGGAAATGGCACCCGTCGGGAATACGATCGCGAAGAAGACCACGTTTATCGCGACCAGCCAGATGAGGTGCGGTCTGCGTTCGAGTGGAATGAAGAAAGCGAAGGCGAGCGGAATGAGCCCGAACGTCCCGACGGCAACAGATCCGCCGCTCGTGACGATCGTCAGTGAGATCGCGGTTGTCACGACGGGTAGGACCCCGATGAGCATACCGAGCGGAACTACATAGCGGCGTCCTCGGCGCCGAACAAGCCCGGCCACAATTAGGCTGGTCGCCAGGATAGGCGCTCCCAAAGCAACGTAGCCCGGCGCGACGCTCGGCTGGGCGGCAATGTTTAGCGCAGCCGAAACTGCGATGCCAGCACCCACGACGAGCGCTGCATAGAAGACGCTGTTCTGGAGTTCCCGGCGATACACCGCCCGTAGGCGGCGATCCGTTCTGGCCGAAGCAGCCGGTTTCTCCGTAGACCGTGTAAGCACGGTAGGCTCCATGACGGGGTGTGCCAACCGTGCTAGGTATCGGCCGTTTGCCGTACTAACTTCAGGGACGGGGCTGCTTCCGGGGACTCTCTGCACTCCGTTGAGCGCGAGGAGGGACTACCTCAGGCGACCTCGACCGCGGTCAATTCGGCCTCTCGAGGTTCGACTTCGATGCTGATTCCGACTCTCTCAGACCGAGCCGGCCCGGTTTCGCGGTAGAGCCGAAGAAGGCTGGCCTCTGCATCTCTAAGCCGGGCGTTTGCCTCCCACGCGGGGAGGTCCGGCTCGGCGGCCTCACGCGCCTCCATGGCTTCAACCAATGCACGCAGAACCCCCTCGATGGTGGATGGCTCAGGCACTGGACCCTCCTTCCGTTTGGGTTCCGTTCATGCGAGTTATTCTCGGGACAAGTTCACCATACTCCGCAGGAGGTTGCGATTCCATAGGTGAAGTGGTCGAATCTTGTGAAGAAAACCCCTAGTTGCCGACGGTCTCGCATGGATTCCCTATCGCTGGACGGGATTGCGCCAAATCTGCGCCTCAGTCTCCCGCATCCCTGAGCGTAGGTTTTGCCGATGCCACGGCGGCCGCGGCCTTCTCGAGGAACCAGCGAGCCGTTCCTCGAGCGGCGATGCCGAGAAATGCCTTGTCCAGGGCGGCTCCGAACTCACCGCCGGGCGGCGCGTAGTAGCCCTCCAGGCGTAGGTCGGTGGCGCTGAGCTTCAGGTGGCCGGCGAAGACCGGAAAGAGCGGTGCCAGCGAGGAAGACTGCCAGCCGATCTCGATCTCGCAGACGCCTTCCATCCATCTGAGTGCACCCAGGTCCACGAAGGCTGCCTTCTTGAAAGTCAGACTTGGAGCGTGGTCACGAATCGGAAAGCTGAGATCCGTTAGAAACCGATGGTTGCCGGGACGGATCGCCTCAACCGGGGTGCCCAGCCAGGTCGCGCCGTCGTTGCCGAACAGAGGCTCGATACAGGAGAGGTCTACGACTGTGTGCTGCACAAGGTGAAGCGGAGTGACGTGAGAGGGGACGCTCGTCATCGAGCAAGGCTAGACGGAGACGTGGGAGGGAACCACCGGGCTTGGTCGCACAGTCCGGTGACTAACGGCCCGACCGAGCCTACTCCGATGGGTCGGTAGTCGACTTCGCCCGATCGACGGGGCAACTGACCTCGTCGCGTAGGCCGGTCAGCCATGAAATGCGATCGCGATGCCTTGAGGCAACTCTGTAGACGAGGTCGGCGGCGGCCGCGGTCGGCGGCAGCGCGGCCCACGGCCGGAATAGCCAACCGCCTGGGAGGGCATCGATGATGGCGAGGGCCGCATGCCCACCCGAGACGACACGTCCGCTGGCTTCGTCCACGACGTGAACGGAATCCTGAAGATGTCCCTGTGCGGCGAGATCCACGAGAATCGGCCGGCCGGACGTGGACGCCAGCGTCAAGGGCATGAACTCCAGGCTGCCGTCGTGGTTCCAGCGACGCAACTGGCGGACGGTTTGCCGGCAGACGCCGCAATCGTCGTCGAAGAGGACCGTTAGGGAACTCGAGGATGGGGTGGGATCGTCGCGTTCCGAGGCACGTTGTGGCTGGGTGTCGATGGCCATGGCGCCGAATGGTAGCGCCCCGTCACGCCTAGCGTTTGGCGGGCCGTCCCGCCGAAGGTCAAGAAGCGGCAGGACGGCCCATGAGGAGAGGCGTGGAGTTCTAGATTGGGCGGTCGACGGGCCGGCTCGGCCCCGCCCTCGGACTACCTTTGAATCGACTCCGCTGTATGCGCGTGTGCGTTCGCCCGTCTGGCCGGGCGATGCACGCGCAGTTCGAGGCCCAGAAAGGCTGCGGCGCCGATCGCAACCAGAAGGTTGGCGGAGCCGGCGGTCGAAGAAAC
The DNA here is from genome assembly GCA_036386115.1 of Candidatus Limnocylindrales bacterium. Lineage (GTDB taxonomy): Bacteria > Chloroflexota > Limnocylindria > Limnocylindrales > CSP1-4 > Fen-1039. The sequence continues at coordinate 7,761 of DASVJA010000163.1, read as the reverse complement.
CATGAGATCCCCACTGGGGGCGGCCGCAAACCCGGTGAGTGCAATGGCCGTCAGGCCCACTGAGGTTGTCGCGGTCACGACCATTCCGATCGAAAGCCAGGCAATTCGCTTGCGGTCCATGCGATCTCCGACGACGGCCGGCCCTGGTCGGGTGGCGCTCTGCCATAGGTGTCGTCCCTTAGGGGTGGAACCTGGAATCGGAAGCTCGTCTTCCCGGCCGGGATCGTTGGGCTGCCTCGGGACGCACGGCTCGCGGGTCGCTGTATGCTCGCGTCATGGTGACCGATCGGTCCGTGTCGCAAATTGCTGCGCTTGTCGAGCCGCGCTCCGGCGGCGCGGCGGGCGGCCGCGACGCACTGTCGCGCGAGGTCAAGTTGCTCGGCGCGTTGCTGGGCCAGGTCATCGCTGAACAAGGTGGTCCGGAGCTGCTTGCCCTCGTCGAGCGCTGTCGGCTCCGGTCGATCGCCTTCCGCGAGACGGGCGACGCCGAGGCCGAGCGGGCGCTCGATGCCGAACTGGGTTCCCTGGACGTGGCGCAAGCCGAGGCCCTCGCGTCCGCCTTCAGCCTCTATTTCCAACTCGTGAACCTGGCCGAGGAGATGGAGACGGTCCGGCGTTTGAAGTCGGATCAGAACGTTTCCGGGCCGGCGGTCGAGGGGACGCCACTCGCCGCCGTGGAGTGGCTCCAGGAGCGCGGCTGGTCAAGAGAGCAAGTCGCGGCCCAATTGAGCCGGATGCGTATCTCGCCGGTCCTGACCGCCCATCCAACTGAGGCTCGCCGTCGGACCATGCTGACCGCCCTTCGGCGCTGCTATCGCCTCCTGGAACAGCTGGACGATTCCAGACGCGGAGCCGCCGACGATGCGGATTTGCGGCGCCGGTTGCGTGAGGAGATCAGCATCCTGTGGCGCTTGTCCGCGGTTCGGCGCGCCGCCCCCACACCGATCGACGAAGTCCGTACGGCCATGACGTTCTTCGACGAGACGATCTTTCGGGCCGTGCCGCGCGCGTACCGTGCGTTCGACCGGGCGCTCGATCGGGCGCCGGACCCAACCGCCGATCCGGCGCTCGCGTCCGTGGCAGACGACACAGGAGACACGGCCGACGACACGGCCGACGACGCCCTGGCGACCGACGCTGGTGACACCGGCACGCGTCCCGCGGCCGTGTCCGCCTTTCTGAGGTGGGGCTCGTGGATCGGCGGTGACCGAGACGGAAATCCCAATGTCACCGCGGAGCTGACCCGAATGGTGCCGCGGATTCACGCCGATCATCTGTTGCGCGGCTACGAGGCGGTGGCTACGAGGCTGCTGTCCACGATTGCTGCCTTCGTGCCGCGTGATGAGATACAGCCAGTTCTCGAGACGCGCCTTGCCCGGGACGCCGAAGAACTCCCGGAAGCAATGAGAGACATGGCCCGCCGCTATCCCTCCGAGCCGTATCGGCGGCGGATGGGCGCGGTCGCTGAACGCCTGAGGCGAACGAGGGCATACCTAACGGGAGAGGCAGGCCCGGTAATCGGGCGCTACGAAGGCCCGGGCCAGTTGATCGCCGAGATCGAGGAGGTCCAGCGCTGCCTGGTCGCGGATGGGCTGCCCCGCGTCGCCCACGGAGAGGTGCAGGACTTCCTCTGGCAGGTCGAGACATTCGGGTTTCACCTGGCGTCGCTGGAGGTACGGCAGCACTCTGAGGTGCACGATGCGGCTGTCGCGGCACTGCGCCGAGGCGCAGGCGAGACCGGCCGCGTCATAGACCCGGACGTTGCGGCCGAGTTAGTGCCCGGAGTGACCTCAGGCGAGGTCGTGGCCACGTTCCGGGCCATAGCCTCAGTCCAGCGGCGCCTGGGCCAAGAGGCATGCCACCGCTACGTGATCAGCTTCACCCGCTCGGCGGCGGACGTGATGAGCGTCTTGAACCTCGCCGACCTGGCGGCCGACCCTGCAATCCCGGCATCGGTTACCGGTGGCCTTGCGCCGGGGCACGCAGACCTGGACGTTGTGCCGCTCCTCGAGTCCAGCGATGCCCTGATGAGCTGCGGTGAGCTACTGGAGGAGTTGCTCGCGGATCCGCGGTACCGCCGCCACCTCGCGTCGCGCGGTGATCGCCAGGAAGTAATGCTCGGCTACTCAGACTCGAACAAGGAGTCCGGGTTCCTGGCGGCGGTCTGGATGCTGTATCGGGCGCAGGCGCGGCTCGCGGAAGTGGCGCGGCGGCACGGCATTGAACTGACGCTCTTCCACGGCCGCGGCGGGGCCATCGGGCGCGGCGGTGGCCCGACCAACCGGGCCATCCTGGCCCAGGCCCCGCGCTCGATCGACGGCCGCTTCAAGATGACCGAGCAGGGCGAGATGATCGCGGCAAGTTACGCCAACCTGGCCATCGCCGAGCACCACTTGGGGCTCTTGGGAAGCGCCGTGGCGGTGGCATCCACGACGGAGCACGATGAGTGCGTCGATGAAGCGGACGGCCGCGGCGAGCCGGTCATGGACGAGCTGGCGGAGCTGGCCCGGCTGGCGTATCGGTCGCTCGTGTACGAAGAGCCCGGCTTCGAGCGGTTCTTCCGGGCCGTGACGCCGCTGGCCGAACTCTCGACAATGGCGCTCGGGTCGCGACCGGCCCGGCGCGGCGCCGCCGGCGACACGGCTCAGGCGAACTCGGGTATCGAGTCGCTGCGGGCGATTCCTTGGGTGTTCTCCTGGTCGCAGGCCCGCATCGGTCTTCCGGCCTGGTACGGCCTCGGTTCGGCCCTGGAGGGATTCGAGAAGGCCCACGGCGACGGCTCGCTCGATCAGATCGCGACGCTCTACCGCGATTGGCCGTTCCTTACCAGCGCCTTCGATAACGCCGAGTTGATCCTGGCCCGCCTCGATCCGAACATCGCCGGCCTGTACGCGGCGCTCGGCGGTGATGAGGATGGCGCGAGGCTCTGGCGGCGCATATTCGATGAGTACGGGCGCTCTATCCGGCTCCTGGCACGCATCACTGGACGGACTGAGCTCCTTGCCTCGGAGCCCCTGGTGAGCCGCTCGATTCGCCTGCGGCGGCCCTACATTGATCCTCTCTCTCACATCCAGGTACGCTTCCTGGCCAGACTACGTTCGCTGCCCGCCGATGATCCGGATCGTGAGCGGTTCCGCCGCCTCGTCCAGCTCACCGTCAATGGCGTTGCAGCAGGGCTGCAGAACACCGGCTAGGCCGGCCAGGAGGAACTCGATGCCAACGCCACGGCGGAAACCGGTGAGCGAGTCCGCAAGTGCGGGCGCCCCGATCGGCGCCGCTGCGGCCCCGGCAGACGATCCGAGCGTTGCCCCGCCACTGCCGACGGAAGACCCCACGCTCTTCGAGCTGACTCTGGACGGGCTGGCTTCGCGCTGGGCCCGGCCTATGGCCGACGCCCCGATTGGGGCCGAGTCGATGCGTGGCGCGGACAAGCGAGCCCAGGCGATGGGCGTTCCCGGTACACGGCTGATGGAGAACGCCGGCTGCGCGGTGGCGGCCGCGGTAAAGGCTCTCGCGATCAAGACGGACCGCTGGGGCAACGGCCCGATCCTCATCCTTTGCGGCCCGGGCAACAACGGCGGCGACGGTTTCGTGGCGGCGCGATATCTCTCACGCCAGGGCGCGCGGGTCGTGGCCGTGTTGGTCGGCTCGGAAGGCCGGCCGATCGGCAAGGATTCCCTGCGGAACTGGGACCGCCTCGAGGGTGAAGCCAACGTGGAACGGATCCACACGCCGGTCTCCCGCGACGTGATCATCCTGGGCCAGGGAGTCGAGAAGGCTGCGGTCGTTGTGGACGCGCTGCTGGGTACGGGCGTTGAGGGGCCGCTTCGCGAGCCCATCCGTGCTGCCGTGGATCTGATCGGCCGGGCTCGGCGTTCCGGCGTGCCGATCCTGGCCGTGGACACGCCCACATCCGTGGATCTCACCAGCGGCGATCTCTCCGATCCGGTGGTGCAGGCTCACGTCACGGTAACGTTCCACCGGCCCAAGTCGGGGCTATTGGCCAAGCGCGGGGCGGCGGTGGCCGGGCGGGTGTTGGTGGCTCCGATCGGGATACCGCAGGACGCGGATCGGGGGTAGCGTCGCGCTAGAAGCCGTTCTGCTGTGCGATCAATTGCCCGTCGACAAAGATCCGGTAGTCGCTCGGTCGAAAGCCGGCGAACAGGAGTGGCCGATCCTTTTCGATCCTGACCAGGTGCGGGCCCACCTGGCGCTCCCACGAGCGGAGGAGCTTGACCGAGAAGCTTGTTCTTGGATCTAGCCCGCTCTGGAGCTTCGTCGTTTCGGAGCCGCAGCGCAGTTGTGCACCGCCCGTGAAAGGGTCGCGATGGAACTCGCATGGCACGTTGTCGATGGTGAACGCAATTCGCATGGGGCCCTCCTGTCCCACTAGTGTAGTGTCGGCGACTCCCGTCCCGTTTCCTGAACTTTGGGCCGGGGCCGTTTGCCCACTCTTGGTCACTCGCTTACGATGCTTGGACGTAACCCCTTTCGTACAGCGAGGCCGCCACTCCTATGGCCGTAGGCAGCAGCACAGATTTCGACCTGATCGTCCTCGGCGCCGGCACGGGCGGGTATTCGGCCGCCTTCCGCGCAGCCCAGCTGGGTCTTCGGGTGGCACTCGTAGATCAGGGCAAGATAGGCGGGACGTGCTTGCACGTCGGTTGCATCCCGACCAAGGCGCTGCTCGAGTCGGCGGAGTTCTACGGCCGGCTGAAGAAGGCCAAGGACTTCGGGATCGTGCTGGAGGGCAAGCCCGGCTTCGATTACACGGTTATCGCCGCGCGCCGCGACCAAGTGGTCAAGCGGATGTGGACCGGGCTCAAGGGCCTTGTCGACAAGAACAAGGTGACGTGGATCGCCGGCAAGGCTCGCTTCGAGACGCCCACCAGCATCCGCGTCTCGCTCAACGGTGAGGACGGCACGCCGGGCGCGGGCGGCGAGAAGGTCTACACCGCCAAGGACGTGATTATCGCCACAGGCAGCCGGGTCAAGAGCCTGGGCGGCCTGGTACCGGACGGTCGCCGGGTCATAACCTCGGACGATGTAACGACCAAAGCCGACCTGCCCAAGTCCATCGCCATCATCGGCGCCGGCGCGGTCGGTTCGGAGTTCGCCTCGCTATTCCACGACCTGGGCGTCGCGGTGACGTTGCTTGAGTATTTGCCGGGCATCATGCCCCTCGAGGATCGCGACGCCTCGTCCGCTATCGAGCGCAGCTTCAACCGGCGCGGGATCAAGGTGATCATCAATGCCCGGCTGGACATGGAGTCGATCAAGGTCGGCAAGGATGCAGTCACCCTCAAGGTTGGGCCCGAAGGTGGCGCGATCGAGGAAATCAGCGTTGACCAGCTTCTGATCGCGACCGGCCGGGCGCCGCGGACGGAGGAACTCGGGCTCGAAAAGACAAAGGTCGAGCTGGATCGCGGCTTCGTCAAGGTGAACGGCTGGATGCAGACCGCCGAGCCGCACGTTTACGCTATCGGCGACGCGATCGGCGGGCTGATGCTCGCCCACGTGGCGGCGCACGAGGGGATCATCGCCGCCCACAGGATTGCGGGCGAAGATCCGGAGGCGATCAACTACGACCACCAGCCCCGCGCCACGTACACGCATCCGCAGGTCGCATCCATCGGCCTGACGGAACAGCAGTGCGCCGAGCGCGGGATCGCGATCAAGAAGGGCGTCTTCAACTTTGCGGCGGTCGGCAAGGCCGTGATCGTGGGCGAGACCGAGGGCTTCGCTAAAGTGATCGCCGATGCGAAGACGGACCTGGTCCTCGGCGTCCACCTGGTTGGACCCAGCGTGACGGACCTGATCGCCGAAGTGTCGGTCGGGATGACGCTCGAAGCCACTGCGTGGGAGATCGCGGCGGCTACACACGCCCACCCGACGCTCTCCGAGGCGATCGGCGAGGCCGCGATGGCGGTCGCGGGACGGCAGATCAACTCCTAGGTGGTTACGCGTCGACTTGATTCTCGCTTGGTTCTGGTCTGTCTAGCCGCACTCGTGGCAGTGTCTTGCGGCGCGCCGCCCACATCCATCGGCCCGACCCCGATACCCGCGACGCCTTTTCCAACGCCCACCGATCCGGCGACTTGCTCGGCCACCACTCTGGCGGGAATGACCGAAGATCAGCGAATCGGTGAGCTGTTCATGCTCGGAATCAATGGGGGCGCCCTCTCTTCGGCGGAGAGCGCTGCGCTCCAGACCTATCACTTCGGCTCGGCATTCCTGGTCAACTCTCGCAAGGGCGGCGTGGACAGCATCCGGCCGCTCACCGCCCAGATCCAATCGATGGCGACGGGAGAGAACACGCGCGGCGTGAGGTTCTTCATCGCCGCCGACCAGGAGGGTGGTTACGTCCAGCGCCTGAACGGCCCCGGCTTTAACGCTATCCCGACGGCGCTGGCGCAGGGACAGATGCCGGTGGCGACTCTGCAGGCGGACGCGGCCACCTGGGGAGGCCAGCTTTCGGCGGCGGGCATCAACATGAACCTGGCGCCGGTGATGGACGTCGTGCCGGCGGGTTCGGAATCGGACAATGCCCCGATTGGGGCGCTGCAGCGCGAATACGGCAGCGATCCCGCGACCGTCGGCGACCACGGATCTGCGGTCGTGCTGGGCATGGCTCAGGCCGGCGTCGCCACCACGCTGAAGCACTTCCCGGGTTTGGGCCGCGTCGGCGGCAATACCGACAAGGTCGGCGGCGTCGTCGACTCGGTCTCGACCGCAGAGGACCCATACCTCGCGAGCTTCCAGGCAGGGATCAGGGCCGGTGCGACCTTTGTGATGATCTCGCTGGCTACGTACTCCAGGATCGATCCGAACCACCAGGCGATCTTCTCCACGGCAATCATCGGGACCCTTCTGCGCGGGCAGCTTGGGTTTGACGGGGTCGTCATCTCGGACGACATTGGGGCGACGGCCGCGGTGGCCTCGATGGCCGCGGCCGATCGGGCGACAGGGTTTGTTGCGGCCGGCGGTGATCTGATGATCGTTTCGGGTGTGGCCGCCGCGGGGCAGATGGCCGAGGCGGTTCTAGGCCGCGCCCGGGCCGACTCCGAATTCGCGGCCCAAGTCGATGCGGCGGCGGCGCGCGTCCTCCAGGCCAAGGCGGCGTACGGGCTGTTGCCCTGCGGCTGATCTCGCGCGCGAGGATTTGGCGGGCCGAAGCACCGAACAGGCCAAGGCGATCGTGCCACTGCCGCGGACGATGACGCCACCAATCATGGGAGGAGTTGATGGCGCACCACTACGCCTACTTGCGGCTAGGCGAGATTCTCGTCGCCTATGAAGGGCGCTTGCCCGTTCTTGCCGATGAGCCCGCGAATTACGAACTGGGCATGCCCGTGTCGCCCTTGGGCAGGCGAGGCACGTTCGTTGCGGCGGGGTGCGACGGGAAGGCCTATGCGAGCTTCCACCTGATGCCCGTCTATGCCTTTCCGGACATGCTGGACGCGGTTTCGCCCGGACTGCGAAAACGGATGCAGGGGAAGTCTTGCTTCAACTTCACGCGCATCGACGAATCGCTGTTCGCCGAACTGAAGGAGCTCACCGCGCGCGGGTTTGAGCGGTTGGCGAGCTGAGCGCTGGTCGCTTCGGCGGCTAGGCCCCGGACTTCCAGAAGCGCGTGCCGTCGCGCATGTCCTCGAATTGGACCGCGGCACCCGCGAGGTTGGCGCTAATCGAGCCCACTCAACATCGCCCCCGGCGATGCAAAGTGGGCGAGGGCGTCCACTCGTCGGCTCCGCCGGACGC
>DASVJA010000162.1:0-10016 GCA_036386115.1 Candidatus Limnocylindrales bacterium | reverse complement strand
GGCCGGCCGATGGCGCAACTGCAGCCGCTCTGGTGGAGGCGGCCGACGCCGCCCTGTACCGCGCCAAGAGACAACGCCCGGACAGCACTCCCGGGCTTGGTGTGGGACCTGGCAGGGCGCCGCAGGTGGCATCCGGTAAGTGGGTCGTTGCCGGCCGGGAGCTGATCACTGCCGGCAGCATATCCGGCGCCGCAGCCGCGATGGCTTCCCTGGCAGGTGCGCTGTGCGGCGTAGCGGATGTCTTTGTAGCTCTCAACGACGAGATAGCCGCCCAGTCGGTTCCGTCTCATGCTCCGGTCCCTGTGGCCGTTGTAGTTGCGTCGGAGTCCGGCGCAAGTCACGGGACGCGCATGGTTCAGGTGGCGGCCGACGGCGCTTTCGCAGCGAGGCCCAGAGAGATCCAGACCGGCGCCGGCGTGTGGGGCCGTGTCTGGCAAAGCGGCAAGGCGGAACGCGAGGAAGATGGCTCATTTGCCAGAACAGGGGCCCCTCTGACCCTGCGTGGTGTAGTGGTCGGTGTCATAGGCGTGTCGACCACATCGATCGTCGCGCTGGGTCAGGATCGTTCCGCGGAATTAGCTTTTGTCGCGGAGCTTGGGTCGGCGACACTCGAGCGGCTGCTGGACGGGCCTGCGGGCTGAACCCATCCTTTCACCGAAGGCGATTGTCACCGGACACTCCTATACTCCCGGAATGCTGCAGCCTCCCGATACGACGGCCCCTTCCGTGCCGTCCCTCACGCCCGGTTTCGGAAACCTAGTGCCCTTCAGTGACGTGGCCCGTCGGGAGAGACCCCGGCGACTGCTGATCGTCGGGCTGGCTCTGTTACTGGCCACTGCCCTGGGGGCGGGATCGGCCTGGCACCCGGTGGCGACATCGGCCGCCAGAGACAGCGTGACAATCCTTGGCGCTTCGGCCGACTCGCTTGACCCAGCCGTTCAGTGGGACACAGGCAGTGCCCAGGTTGTCTCCCAACTCTTCGACTCGTTGACGGCGGTTGACTCGGCTCAAAACGTGCAGCCGGCGCTGGCCGGCTCCTGGGAGACGCAGAACGGCGGCAAGCGCATCGTCTTCCACCTCAGGTCGGGCCTCGAGTTCTCGGATGGTTCGGCCCTTACTGCAGATTCGGTTGTGAACAGCTGGATGCGCGTCCTGGCTCCCGCAAAGCCGAGTCCGCTGGCCCCGTTGCTGGACGGCGTGGTCGGCGCCCGGGCATACCGCGAAGGCGCCGGCCCAAAGTCCGCCGTCGGCATCCACGCCGTGGGCACCGGCGATGTACAGGTTGATCTGTCCATTCCATCCGCCGAGTTCCCGGCGATCGTTTCCAGCCCCTCGCTGGCCGTCGTTCCTCCGAAGATCGATTCGGATCCGGGAATTCTGGAGCCGGGAACGTTCGTCGGCAGCGGCGGATATGTCCTCAGTGCGCTTACGGCGACCGAAACCACGATGGTGGCCAATTCGCACTACTGGGCCGGTAAGCCTGCGATCAAGACGGTGCATCTTGTGAGTACCGCCGGTGCCGACGGTACAATCGCCTCGTTCGAGGCGGGCTCGCTCGACTATGCGTCTGTCTACGGCCAGGACGCCACCTGGATCCAATACGACAAGAGGCTGGGTCCCTCGCTGCGGGCAGACCCTTCGCCATCAGTTGAGTACTACGGCTTCAACACGACCAAGGCGCCATTCAACGATGTTCACGTGCGCCTTGCCTTCGAGTACGGCATCGACTGGCGACGCCTCGTGATTCTCGAGGCCGTTCCGGGCATGGTGCCGGCCACTGGAATGGTCCCGACAGGCGTGCCCGGTCACAGCGCCACAGACTTTGGGGCAGTTTTCGATCTTGCCCGGGCCAAATCGGAACTGGCGCAGGCCGGTTTCCCGAATGGCACCGGTTTCCCGAAGGTCACACTGGTTACAACGGGCAGTGACGGCCAGACCCTCGAGGCGGCGATCATCCGCCAGTTGCACGACAACCTGGGTATCGACTTGTCGTTCAGGCAGGTCGACGGATCCACGTACAACGACCAGCTGGCGACCGACGCCCCGGCCATGTGGCAGATGGGTTGGGTGGCCGACTACCCGGGTGCGAACGACTTCCTGGGCATTCTGCTTGGATCCGGTCAGCCCAACAACTTTGGAAAGTGGAGCAGCGCTTCGTTTGATGCGGCGCTGACCAAGGCCCTTTCGGCCACGGATGCCGCCTCCATGCAGGCCGGTTTCGACGCTGCGCAAGCGGTCGTCCGCGATGAAGCCCCGGTCATACCCGTTGATTACGGAGTCGGATACTCGCTGGCGGCGAAGGGACTCCTCGGAGCTCTACCCAACAGCCAGGGCATCATCCGATATGCCGGTCTGGCGTGGGCCGCATGATGAGAACCGCTTTGAGCAGACACCCTGCGCTACGGCGCCTCTTCGGCGCTGTTCTGTCGGCCACGTTTGCGGTCATGTACCTGGCCGGAACCGCATCGGCCGCCTCGGTGACGTTCGGGACGGGGTCCGGGCAGTCCAAGTTCGGCAGCAACATCACCTTCACTCAACCGTACACCGGCAGCATCAAGTCGGCGAGTCTCCTTCTCGAGATCCCTTATGACTCGGCTGGTCCGGAGGTCATTCCGGTCAGTATCTCGGGTTCCGGCGCTCTCGTTTCCACCGTGGACACCACGAGCGGCTTCCTCTTCCCGTTCGCCCCGGTCGTGGCCAACTTCGAGGTCACGCTGGCCGATGGAACGGTCCAGGATGGTCCGGATATTCACCTCACCTACGCCGACGACCGGTTCACCTGGAAGATGCTTACGGGAAAGGTCGTGACGGTTCACTACCTACAAGCATCGGCCACGTTTGCACAGAATCTGCTGACCCTGGCGGACGGCGGTGTCACCAAGGCGTCGGCGATGTACGGCGTGACCGAGACACAGCCGATCGAGTACTACGTATACCCCAGCCAGAGCGTATTCCAGCAGGGGCTCAACCAGCCGGATACCGTCGGCGGGGTTGCGGAGCCGGAGTATCGAATTGCCTTCAGCGTCGTTGCCGACGGCGACAACGCATATGCGGCCCAGGTCATGCCGCACGAAGTGACACACGTGGTCTTCTGGGACGCAGCCCACAATCCCTACCACGGCACTCCGCGCTGGCTCGATGAAGGGTTCGCCCAGTACATTTCTGAGGGCTATGACACTTCGAGCCTGCAGCAAGTCACCAAGGCCGTCAAAGCGGGCACTCTTACTTCGCTAATGGCGCTGACAGACTACTTTCCGATGGATGCCACGCGTATTTACCTGGCCTACGCCGAGGCTGTCTCCGCAGTTGACTTCATGGTCCGCAAGTACGGCCAACCGGCAATCCTCAAGCTCGTTCAGGCATATGCAAGCGGCGGCACCGACGATGAGGCGTTCACTGCCGGACTCGGTGTCGATGTCAAGGGCTTTGACACCGCCTGGGAAACGGAGCTGGGTGTGACGCCAACGAAGTACGGCCCACAGCCTGCCCCCACGGGCCCCCTTCCTACTGGCTGGAGCACGTCCGGTGGCGCAGGTGCATCGATCGGGCCGGACGCGTCCGGCGGCACATCCGCAAGCAGCTCTTCAGCTCCGTCCCAATCCTCCGGAGGACATTCTGGCAACACGGCTGTCATGGTCCTCGCGGCTATTCTGGCGGTCGCGGGCGCGGTAATGGTTGGCATCGCAATGGTTCTTATCATCTCCGTGCGCAGGTAGCACGAATCGGTGTGCGGCCGCCGCGCTGGCGGCAGGACGCAAGACGCGGGCTCTGCTAGATTGAGCGACCGTTATGGATGACTCGTTCGGATGCTCTCAACTCAGGCCGTCGAGGTGAGTTCAGAGGAATCGCGAGTGGTCGAGTTCTTGCTCGGCGACGTCGTGACACTCAGGCGGTCGCATCCGTGTGGGGGCCAGGATTGGCTGATCGACCGGCTGGGTGCGGACATCGGTCTGCGCTGCCGGAAGTGTGATCGACACGTCATGCTCGACCGCAGAACACTGGAGAGACGTCTGACAGGATTTGTAGAGCGAGGCAATCTGGCCATCAGCCGGGCTGTTTCGCCAAAACCACGTGATGCCGAAGAAGGCCACGGCGGGTCGGATTATGAGTAATTCAACGCCTCCAGATATCGGACTGGCCCTCGATCGAGATTCCGGTCCGGGCGGCTCGAACTCGGACGAGGGCAAGGCCTCGGCCGTCCTAAAGAACCGCCCCTTCCTGCTGCTGTGGCTGGCGCAGCTGTCGACGCAGGTCGGCGGCAACATGGTCATTTACGGCCTGACGATCATCATCATCGCCGCCTATAACTCCAGCAGCGCCGTCAGCGTCCTTCTGGTCAGCTTCCTGGTGCCGGCGATCGTCTTCTCGGCTATGGCCGGAGTCTTCGTCGACCGAGTCGATAAGCGTCTCCTTCTCGTCATAACGAACATCCTCCGTGGTGTTGCCTTCCTTGCAATCGTCCTGGTCGGCAACAACCTGATCCTCATTTATCTGTTGATGATCCTCGTCTCGACCGTCACCACATTCTTTGGGCCGGCAGAGGCATCGATGATTCCGTTGCTTGTTCCAAAGCGGCAGCTGCTCTCGGCCAACGGACTCTTCACTCTGACGATGAACGCCGCGTTCGTGGTGGGCTTTGCCCTGTTGGGGCCGATCCTCGTGGCCGTCGCGAATGCCCAGGTTCTGATCGTGATCGTTGCGTGCCTGTACCTGATCGCGGCCGTCTTCTGCTGGACATTGCCATCTGCGCCTCGTCAGGTTTTGATAGAGGCGACGGCGGTTGGCACCGTTGCGGATGCGGAGCGTGCCGTGACGGGCTTGTTCAGCCAATTCCGTGAAGGCGTCACGTATATCCGCAAGCATCACAACATTGCCTGGTCTCTTTCGTACCTTGGCTTTGCCGGAGCCCTGGTGGGAATTCTGGGAGTCATCGGTCCCACATTCGCCCAATCGACGCTGGGCCTGGGTCCGAAGGACTTCGCCCTGATCGTCCTGCCGATGGGCCTCGGCATCGTCATGGGCATCCTCTTCCTGAATTCCTACGGCAAGTACCTGCCTCGCCGCCGAACAATCGAAGTCGGAATGATCTGTGTCGGGATCCTGCTGGCCGTTCTGGCATGCTCGGGTCCAATATCGCGATTCTTGGAACAGCAGGCCAATTCCACGGGCCTGGCCGAAGCCAGTCGTGCGGTGTCGTTGCTCTCGCTGGTAATGGGTCTGGCGTTCTTCATCGGCGCCGCATACGCGATCGTTGCGATCGCGGCCCAGACTCAGTTGCAGGAGGAACTCCCAGAGGACGTTCGCGGGCGCGTCTTCGGCGTCCTGAACATGCTGGTCTCAATCGCGAGCCTCGCGCCTCTGATCGTGGCCGCACCGGTAGCCGACCTCGTTGGGCGCGAGCCGGTCATCTTCGCCGTCGGCATCATCGTCGGTCTGTGGGGGCTTGCGAGCGTGTTCAGCCCGGGCTCGCGAGCGTCCGACAACTCCGCGCGGGCGCCCTCCGGCCCAAGTGGGGCGCCAGTAGATCTACTGACGGTCGCCATTTCGCCGACGGAAATCACTGCCGAAGCGGCACCGGCGACTGCCGTCGCGGGGATTGACGGCGAGCCGCAGTGACGGCGTCGGCCGACGAAATCGGAACAACACCGGATTCGTGGCGCCAGGCCGCCCTCGGGATTCTCGTCGGCGGGTTTGGGGTGGGCCTGCTTGCCGGCCACAAGAAACTCGGCAAGTGGGTGCCCCTGATCACATCGGGGATAGCGGTCGGTTGCGCGGTGCCGGTAGCCCTGGCCTCCCGCAGGCCGCCGATCGAGCCGGGTGAGGCGGCCGACGCGCTCGATGACATGGTCGATCGTCCGGCCTTCAGCATCGTTGTCGGTGCGCGCGACGAGGCTGTGGTCTTGCGCCAGCTTGTCTCGGACGTCAGCCGTCAGGACTACGGCGCGCGGGACGGGTCGCCGCTCTTCGAGCTTATTGTCGTGGACGACAGGTCGACCGACGGAACGGCCGAGGCGGTGGCTGCGGCAGCTCGGGACTTTGGCATCGCCGACGTAACGCGAGTCGTCACTCGCCGGGGTGAGGGGTTGGCGGACGGCAAGGGAGCGGCCTTGACCGCGGCTCAGCCGGACATCTGCACGGGCGACATCGTGCTTGTGCTCGATGCCGATGCTCGGCTAGAGCCGTGGTTCCTGCGACGGGCAGCAGGTTACTTCGCCGCTGGGGCCAGCGCCGTTACGGCTCGGCGTCGGATATTGAACGCGGAGAGCAGCTGGCTTGCCGGGGCCCAGGCAGACGAGCAGACGCTCGACGGGGAACTCAACCGTGGCCGATGGGCGCTCGGTGGCTGTTCTGAGTTCCGCGGCAACGGGATCATGATCAGGCGCGACCTACTGGCGTCCGTCGGTGGCTGGCGAGCGTCGGCTCTCACAGAGGATATCGATCTCTCGAGTCGCATCGCCGCCGCGGCAGGGGAGCGGGTCGCCTGGGCGCTCGATGCCGAGGTCTGGGAGGAGCCGGTTCGCTCGGCCGGGCATCTGTGGCGTCAGAGACTTCGATGGGCGGAGGGCGCGTTCAGGCGTGCCTTCGAGCATGGGCCGGCCGTCATGTCCAGCGAGAAGCTACCGATAGCGGCGCGTCTGGACTTTCTCACCTACGTCGGTCAGCTGGCGGTTCCCCCGGTGGTCCTGGGGGCTGCCACGGCTTCGCTCATCACGGGGCGACGCCGCAGCTTGGTCTCGATTGTGGCGGGTTATCTGGGCATCAGCGCTTTCCTTGGCTGGGATGCGATGCGTTGGGAGCGCCGACCCGACGGGACGCCACTTCACATGGGCGAGCGAGTCGGGCGAGCCCTCAGAGTCTCCGTCTTCAATGGCTTGTGGCTGGCCATCGTCCCTCGCGTGCTGCTGGACCTTACCCTGCGCCGCGGTCCGATCGAGTACGTCAAGATGGATCATGACGGCGCTGGCCATCCGACTGAACTTCCGGCCCGGGCCGCGGCTCGAGATGAGGTCGTTGGCGCGCCACGCTGACGCCCGGCGAAGCCGCCGATAAGCCGCAGATAAGCGCGACGACCTAGAGTCTTTTCGCCGACAACTTTGAGTGCCGGTCGCGGCCACAAGGCCGTCGTTGTGAAACAGGAGGGAGGGCTGCCACTAATCCATTCCGCATTTCCCCACGCCCGCCGCAGGTCTCGAGTTCCCGCCTCAAAGGAGGTCTCATGAAGCGAGCCCAAACGTTGCTCGTTTCCATCTTGCTTGCGGTTACGGCGCTTGGGGCGTCGACGCAGGGTGCATTCGCGCATACCGGAGACGTCTGGACGAATTCGAACGCGTTCACCTCCCGATGCCTCGGTTTCAATGACACATACCCGGCCCAGCTCGATTCACTCGCCCGGACGCAGATGGCAGCCCTCGGGTACAGCCCGCTAGGCGGTGCCATCGGCTCCGGCTTCAACACCACGGCGTTCCTCGGCCATGTGCTGGCGGATTGGGGCGTCTATGTGCACTCCCATGGTGACAACTACTGGGCCACATCCGGGGCCCCAAATGTCGACTCGGCATTTCTCCAGGACCCGGGGCCAAACCGCTGCAACGTGCTACCAAACGACACGATCCGGGCCAGCGCCATCAAGTCTGCCACCCGTGGCAGCCAGTACAACCTGGTGATCATGTCCACGTGCTTCCTGGGATCGGCTTCGAGCACCATGCCGAACGCTTTCCAAATCGAGAAGGTCAAGAACAACACTCAGCGCGAGTTCTACCTTGGCTACGTCTACGAGACGTACGACAGTGCGTCGCTTCGCTTTGAGAATGCGTTTTGGAGCTACATCAGCGGGTCACCGCCGTACGCCCGGAGGACTCTCTATTCGGCATTCATATACGCCTCGAGTATAGGTGGGTATGAGTCCCCGAACTCGTAAAACCCATTCCAGGCCAACTGGTGGGGCAACCCCAACTACACGGGTGTTGCAGGATGAGCAAGAACATTTCGATCAAGTCATTTGGACCATTCCAGACCGCCGTGGTGGCCGGCGCCGTCGTAGTTGGATTGGTGCTTTCCACCGGCCAGCTGACTGCCGCCCCGATGGTCGATAGTGTCACTGCGACGCCCGGCGTCGCATCGGTCGACCGCCAGGCTGGGATCACGGAGACCGCCATATACGCCGACAGCAGGCCGGACATCTTTGCCCGCGCCGGCAAGGCGAGAGATGCCTTCGGGTTCCCCGCCGGGCAGCGGCGCACTGGTCGGCACGTTCACGATGGCTACCAGCACTCGGAGTACGACGAGGTCTCCGACGTGGATTCGGCCGGCAATACGGTGTCGATGACCCAATTCGATCAGGACGGCTCTCTGGTGTCGGCCGTGCGCTTTGATACTCCGCCGGCCCTGGCGACCGGCAGCTCCGGTGAGGCGGCCACCAAGGCGGCACAGCGCGGTCTGGCCGCACAAGGGATGCGAACCCTCGGCCAGGCTCGAGTGAAGGAGAACTCCGTATCTGGTGGCTGGGACCTGCATTGGGATCGTGTCGAGGCCGGCCTGGCCGTTCGCGGTGACGAGACAAGCGTCCACGTCTGGCAGGACGGCAGGATCCAGAGCGTGGCCAAAGTGGAACACAAGCTGGCTGCAGCGCCTGCACGCAGGTTGAGCGAGGCCGAGGCTGATCAGGCCGTCGACCATCAGATGAACGCGTGGTTCTCGGGCAAGGACTCCGGGTACTCCGCGGATAACACCGGACTCCAGTGGGTTGGTCCGAACGCCGCCTTCGATCCCAGCAAGGTCGGCGCGGATCCGGAACCGTACCGGCTGGCGTGGGTCGTCAATGCCAGGCCGTCAGGTTCGGTAGCGGAGTACGTACGCCTGATCACGCTTTATGTGGACGCCGCAGACGGCTCAATCATCGGCGGTGACGTCGTCGAGTAGGACGACAAGATCGCAGCCACAGACTCCGATGGGTGGCCGTCGAAATGGCGGCCACCCATGCAAATCGTGAAGGGGAGAAGGATGAAGACGACACGTTCGATGACTGCCATTGGCGCCGGAGTTATGGCGACGGTAGTCCTGCTGGCAGGATGTGCCGGATCCTCCGTCTCAAGCGGGTCGCAGACCAGTGCCGGGAACTCAGCCGGAGCCCAGTCGTCTGCTGCCGTAGCCTCCGGTGCTCAGCTCGTTGTCCTGGCCGATGGTTCGGAAGGAATTGCCGGTCTATGGATGCTCGACGACAAGTTGGCCTGGACCCAGCTGAGTGCCACGCCGGGCGCAACCGCCCTTGGGGTCGCGGCTGACGGCATCGCGCTGGCGACGGGTCATACAGTCGAAATCCGGCCACGCACCGGGCTCGGGAAGGGTGGCGCGGCAAAGACCCTGAATTGGGTTGGAGCCATTCCCACCGCACCGATCGTCGCTATCGATACGTCCGGCGGCGACAAGATGGTCCTGGTCACGGCCGATACGCAAAGCCTGGGTTACGCCATCGTCACCCCGGATGGATCCGCCGCCGCATTGAGCCCTGCTCCTTCACAAGCGTTCACCCCCAGCGCCGCCTGGCTGGACGACTCGCGTCTGTTAGTGCTGAGCACTGACAACTCCCAGGTGTCGAGGCTTGCCGTCGTGGACACGGCTACACAGACCCTGAAGGCTGGCACGGCGGTGAGCGGTGTTCGCGTCATGGGGTTGTCGGGCGATCGGCAGGTTGTTTGCGTGGCTACGGAGGCCGCCGTGTCAATTGGATCGGTGGACTCGCTGCTGGGCTCAGGGCCGATTACCCCAACTATTGGTCTGGCGAGCGACCAGGTCGTCTGGGGCCTGACCCTGGACGCAAGAGGATCGCACTTGTACATGTTCTCGGGCACGCCCGCGGCAGACGGTCAGGTCGGGGCGGGTAGGGAGGTCGTCTATGCGAAGCTCGGCTCGGAGTGGGTCCGGGTGTTGGATTCGGCCGTCCTATTTGGTCGCCCCATCGGACAGGTCTTGCTGGGTTAGGGAGTGGTTTCTGACCCATAGCGGCCCATCGATGAAGG
>DASVJA010000161.1:0-5165 GCA_036386115.1 Candidatus Limnocylindrales bacterium | reverse complement strand
GTCAAGCGCGCCAATCAGGTCCTGCGCCTCGGCGCGGGCTGGGCTTCGCCGGACGCCGCGTAGGCTCCAACCGGGCGGCGGCGCATAGGCCCCGCCGTGGCGGCCCTTTATCGGAACCTGGCCAACCTCGTCATCTTCAGCGCGCGGCGGCGGAGCCGCGTGGCCGTGCCGAACACGATCCGCACTTCGTCCAGGCCCGGCACGAAAAGCGATCTCCGCGGCTGACCCGACAGCCTGCTCGCGAGATGGACATACAGACCGGCCTGGCAGGTGTACGACACCAGCGACGAAAGCGACGCTCCCACGATGCCAAGCCGCGGGATGAGCACGATGTTCAGGGCGATGTTGATGACGAGCACGCCGATGGTACCCGCAGCCATCAACCCGGGTCGACCCCTGCCGGCGACGAAACTGCCCATGACCTTGGCCAGGCTCATGGAAATCGCCCCGGGCAGCAGCACCAGGAAAGGCGGAAGGCTGTCACCAAAACGCGGCAGGATTACGTGGATGCCGACGAATGCAGTCGGGATGAGGCACAGCGCCAGCCCGACTGAGAGGAGGGTCGTCAGGCGGCCGACCCGCCCTATCCACTGATTCGCCTCTTCAGGCGTCGCGCCCGCGACTCGCGGCAGCAGGATCGTCGATATGGAGTCGGGGATGTAGAAGATGAGCTCGTCCATGGTCACGGCCATGCTGTACTGGCCGAGGGCATAGCGGTAGTTGCTCATCTCGGCCTGGATGACGTACGTGTCGGCCCGATAATTGAAGTAGCTCGCAAAGAGCGACGGCGCGGCGCGGATCCCGTACGAGGTGATCTGCCTGAGCGACGCAGGTTCGTCCCCGGGGCTCGTCTTGCTGAGACGCCGCACTGCCACCATGACCGCGGAGGCCGTCAGCAGGTTGTACGTCACCGATCCGGCAACGGCCCCGTTGATGCCGAACTTCATCAGCATCACGAGTACTACGACAAGTCCCAGGAGAACGGCGGCCAGCCAGAGCTGGATCAAGTTATAGACCTTTACCGCGTGTCGACCGTACAGAATCGCGCCGCCGAACGACGCGATCATCCCGGCGGGAATGGTCAGCAGAACCACTCGCAACAGGTTGTCCGGTGCGGCCCTGAGGATTGACGCCTCCAGGACCGGCAGGCTTACCCAGACGACCACGATCATGATCGCCGACAGGACGACTGTGAATATCGCCGCCGCCTTGATGAGGCTGCGCAACGAAGCGCCCTTGCCGGCATAGTAGTTGACCGCACTCGGCAGCCCCAGCATCCCCAGCGCGGCGAGCATTCCGGGCAAAGTCACGACGGCAACGTACTCACCCTTGCCGGCCGGGCCAAGGATGCGGGACAGCAGTATCGACGTCGCGAATGCGATGGCAAAGAGCGTGACTCGCGTCGCCAGGACGCCCGCGACGCGTTTGGCGAAGGTCCCGGTCGCAGCGGTCCGGGGAGGCATAGGCGCTGCCGTCGACTGCTCGGCGCTCAAGACGAGACCGCGGTTCGGCCGTCGGAAACCGAGACGACCGGCACTCCGAGAGTCTCCAGCACGGTCCGAGCCCGAGCGTTCCAGGTATTGGCCGGGGCTTCGGCGAAGGCACGGGCGGCGACTGCGCACCGCTCCGCGAGACCGTCCTCGGTGAGCATACGGGTCAAACCTCCGGCCAGGCCCTCGACGGTGTCGGGGGTGAAGATGGCTGCGCCACTCGACTCGAGCAGACGAACCGTTTCGGTGGCGGCCGTTGCGACGATGGGCTTGCCGTAGCTGAGGTAGTCCCACAGCTTGATCGGCAAGACAAAGTTGGTGTATTCGATGATCGGGCGCGGAATGACGCACAACCGAGCCCCACGCAGCAACTCCACCAACTCATCGCGGCCGGCCCTCCGGGCGTCAACGTACTCCGGCAGAGTCGCTCGCCGCTCCGCCGAAAGACCGCCGACCGTCAGAAGCCGTGCCGCCGGGCACCGCTCGCGAACAAGGGCCATCGCTTGGATCAGAGTCTCGAAGCCGTCGGCCCAGGCCGACGCGCCGACGTAGGCAACGAGCGGGTCCTTGCCGGCGCCCAGATCGGGTGACGCGGTGTCGGTTCCAGGCGGGAGAAGTTGCGGCGACTTCAGGTGCAAAACCTCGGCCAGGCCGAACGATTGCACGAAGCGCACTGTGGCAATCCGGGCAAGGATCGGGTTCGTCACCCTCCAGGCCCAGTCCATGAAGATGCGCAGACGCCGCCTGGGATAGACGTCTCGATACAGCTGGTACGCGTCGCGGAAGTAGACCCCGACGGGCTTGCGTAGGAGCCGCATCAGCAGCAGGAACGCCAGGTCGTTCGGCATCGAGGTCGTGGTCGCCGCCTCGACGTAGACGGCCCGAACGCGCTTGGGGCCACCGCTCTTCAGCCACTTCAGGGCGGCGACGGTACGGGCCCGACCGTTTCTGCCGGTGATCCGTTCCGTGGGGGCCAGTCCCTGTAGGGCCCGGGTCATCATCTCGATGCGGACCTTCGGGGCACGGTCGAGTCCGGCTGGGTCGTACATCCCGTACAGGAGAACGCCGTCCCTGCGGTGTCCGGATCCCGATTTCGGAGGTGGGGTCACGCCGCGATCTCGACCCAAAGGGGAAGCCCGGCGACGCCGAAACCGGATACAGACAGCTGGAGTCGGCGCGACATGGCTACTAGGATAGCGCAGCTCCTTAGGCTGAGACCGGGCCGGTGCAGCCCCTAAGGGCAGGTGTTGGCCGGCTTGGCCTTGCCGTAGTAGAGGCTGTCCGTACCGAACATCTTGATCGACTGAGTCGCGACCATCGGGATGTTCAGACAGATCGAAGACTTGCCGCCCGATAGGTTGTGCGGGATCGAAGCCGTGTAGGGCGGTCCCAGGACGAGGTTGGTGAAGTTGTTCGCCGGGACTGCTTCGGCATCGGCGATGTAGTCCGCCACCATGCTCGGCTTGAACGGTTTGGCCGCGTCCGTAGACCCGACTTCAACGTTTGATCCGACCTTGGCGATCAGGTTGTTGAGCTGGAAGATCATGCCCGGTTGCGCCATCGTCTTGAGCAGCGCAAGCATGACCTGCTGCTGCCTAGCTGCCCGCTGGTAGTCACTGCCGCCCGAACTGTGGCGCGATCGGGCGTAAGCAAGGGCATAGGCGCCGTTGAGGTGCTGCTGGCCGGCCTTGATGTACACGCCGAAATGCTTCTTGTCGAGCCAGTCGTAGACCGGGTCGGTGACCGCCTGGGCGTTGATGTCAATGCCGCCGACGGCGTCGACCATCTGCACAAATCCCTGCAGATTCATGACGGCCCAGTAGTCGATGTGGACACCGACCAGGAACTGGATCTCCTTGACCAGGGCGATGTAGTTGCTGTCCGGCGCGCCCTTGATGTGGCCGCTGCGGATGTAGTTGGGCATGTAGGTGATCCAGTCCGAGGCCTTGTCCTTGCCGCCCCAGTAGAACGGGAAGGCCGCGATCTCGCGGGGGATACTGACCATCTGGACGGTGTTGTCCCTGGGGTCGTAACTCACGACCATCAGCGAGTCGTAAGACCGCGTCGAGCGCGTCGAGGCCGAGTCCACGCCGGTGAACAGCATCGTCACCCGGCCGCTTGGGGTCGCGGTTGCAGATGGAGCCGGAGTGGAGGTAGCGAGTGATTGCTCCGGCGTGACGCTCGGAAGCGGCGTATCGAGGTCGCCGGCCATCAGATCGTTGCCGGCGCTGAACACGTTCGACGTGGCGCCGTATGTGGTCGCCAGAACCGTGCCCACAAAGCCGTGGCTGACGACGATGACAACGGCGAGAGCTGCCAGCACGGCACGGTCCACGACTCTGCGGTCCGAGCTCTGCCGACCCGCCGTGAACGCCTGCACGACCGACGCGAGCCGCCAGACACCGAACAGGACGACGACGACCAGAGCGGCCACATCGAAGGCCGGGTCGGCGAAGCGGGCCCCGAAGACGATCGGCCCCTGGCGCATCGCATACGCGACGAGCGCGATAACGATCAGGCTGGGGACCAGGAACAGGGCGAAAAGCCGGCGGTTGCCGGCATAAAGCTGGCCCAAACCTGGCCACAGGAACGAGAGAAATGCAGCGACAGAGGGCGATCGCCCCCCATCCGATGCCGGCGCGGTAGTCGTGCTCAAAGTCATGCGACTCTATCACAGCTAGCCCGGAAGTTCCGTCTGCCTCGCATTGCAGCGCCGGGGGCGCCGGGAAGCAGCCGGCCGGGCGGCGGCTTCAATACGAGAATCGGGCCGCCTCCGGCCTCGCCAGCCAGTCCGCGAGGCTCTGCGCGGACTCGTCCTTGGCCGAGAGCGTCGGTCGGTCGACGGGCCACTCGATGCCGATGGCCGGATCATTCCAGCGGATTCCGGACTCGGTCGCCTTGTTGTACGTACCGGTCGTGAGGTACTCGATCTCGGCCGTGTCCGATAGAACGCAGAAGCCTCGGGCGAAGCTGGCCGGGGCCCACAGAAGGCGCGGCTCGTCCGCGTCGGACTCGATGCCGACCCACCGGCCGAGCGTCGGCGAGCCTATCCGGATGTCGACGGCAACCATGAATGCCCGGCCCGAGATGACCCGCATCAGCTTGCCCATGGGCGGATCCCACTGGAAATGCAGGCCCCGCACTACGCCCTTCACCGAGCGTGAATGGTTGAGCTGGCGGAATGCGTCCGGCAGCCCGAGGCCGGCGAAAAGGTCCTGTCGGAAGACTTCCATGAAGAAGCCTCGGCCATCGGACATCCGCTCCGGCACGACGATCTTGACTGCGTCGAGGGCCGTCGGTTCTATTGCGAAGGGCATCGGGTTGAGGCTCCCAGTCATGGTGCGATGCCACGCCCGGAGCGTGGATTCGGTCGCTGCAGTTCCGTGGGCCGCTTCCCACGGCCCGCCGGCCAACTGAAGAATACTCAATCGGCGTTGCGGCATCGCCCAGGCAGCGCGATACTCACTTCCCCAGGGGCGCGCCTCCGCCGTCCCGATGAGAAGGGGGAGGAATCTTGATCCGCCGCTACGCCGCGGTCACTCGCTGGTCGCTCGCCGTCGCAGACACGGTCCTGGCCGTGCTGGTCGTGCTCGGCGCAACCAGCCTTCGATTCGGACAAGCGTCGGGCTGGCCTCTGGACGAATCCCCTTCCCTGCCGGACCCACAGCTCGCCGT
>DASVJA010000160.1:0-19446 GCA_036386115.1 Candidatus Limnocylindrales bacterium | reverse complement strand
GGGTGGGCCGACCTGAGGGTTACAGCAGCGAATCCGGATCCACATCGATGGACCACGGCGCACCCGGCGGTGGATCCAGCAGGTCCAGCGGCCGCTCGCCGCGGAGGACCACGTTCCAGCGCCAGCGACCGGCACGGCGGGCGATATAGGCAGGTGCAGGTCCCAGAACTTCGGCGGTGGCACGGGGCGCACGCTCGGCGGCCAGACGGAGGCGATCGGCCATGGCCCCAGCCTCCTTTTCGGCGGCCAGATGATCGGGCAAGCCCACGGTCAGCTTCACCAGTCGGCCGAACGGCGGCGAACCGAATCGGCGGCGAACCTCGAGTTCGGCGTCGTAGAAGGAAGACGGATCGCCGGATGCCACGGCCTGGATCGCCGGATGGTCCGGCTGGTAGGTCTGGATTACCGCCAGGCCGGGGATCTCGCCTCGACCGGCGCGGCCGATGGCCTGGGCCAGCAGCTGGTATGTCCGCTCCGCCGCACGCTCGTCTGGCAGGTTGAGAGCGATGTCGGCCGAGATGACGCCCACGAGCGTGACCTCGGGAATATCCAGCCCCTTGGCGACCAGACTCGTGCCGACCAGCACATCGAGCCGGCCCTCGCCGAAGGCGTCCAGCACCTGCTCAACGGCGCCCTTGCGTTCGGCCACGTCTCGGTCCAGACGCCCGACTCGAAGATGCGGGAAACGCGCCTTGACCTCTTCCTCAACGCGTTGCGTGCCGCCGCCCAGGTACCGGATGCGGGGCGACTTGCACGTCGGGCAGCGCGAGGCCAGCGGCGTGGCGGTTCCGCAGTGATGGCACCGAAGCGTGACGCCGGCCTGGTGGTAGACGAGCGTCCGCTCGCACTCCGGACAGCGCTGGACATAGCCGCAATCGCGGCAGACCACGACCGATGCGGTGCCGCGTCGATTGATCATCAGGATGGAGCGCTCGCCCGGCGGCAGGGATTCCAGGCCGGCCGCCAGCACGCTCGAAAGGAGGCCTCGGTTTCCGCCGGCAAGCTCGGCCCGAAGATCC
This sequence comes from Candidatus Limnocylindrales bacterium, assembly GCA_036386115.1. Classification (GTDB taxonomy): domain Bacteria; phylum Chloroflexota; class Limnocylindria; order Limnocylindrales; family CSP1-4; genus Fen-1039. Next base: position 18,427 of record DASVJA010000160.1, on the reverse strand, counting down.
ACGACTTCAACGTGGGGCGGCGCCCCGGTCGGGCGATCCGGCAGAACGGCATGGCGGTATCTGCCCTGGCGAACCCGCCCGACGCTTTCGACGGAAGGCGTGGCACTGCCCAGGACGACTGCCGCGCCGGCCAGCCGGCCCAAAGCCAGCGCGGCGTCGCGAGCCTGGAGGCGCGGCGTTCTGTCGCTCTTGTAGCCCGCGTCGTGCTCCTCGTCCACCACGATCAACCCAATGTCGGCGAGTGGCGCGGTCAACGCCGCGCGCGTCCCCACAACCACATCCACCTCGCCGGCGCGGACCCGCCGCCACTCATCGGCTCGCTCACCCGCACCCAGACCGGAATGCAAGATGGCGATCTCCGCCTCCAGGTCCGTCCTCAGACGATCCACGAGCGGCATGGCCAGGGCGATCTCCGGGACCAGGACGAGCGCGGCTCGCCCCGTGGAAATAGTCTGGGCGATGGCCTCGGCGTAGACGGCGGTCTTACCGGAACCGGTGATCCCCTCGATGAGAAGTGGTGTGGCGTCGCGCGCGGCGACGGCGGCCAGAATCATGGACAGCGCCTCCGCCTGTGGCCCGGTCAACTCCGAGCCTTCCGGGCGGCTGCCGCGCCGCCCGGCCCGCCGGCGCGCCAGCGGATTGCGGGGCCGCTCGCGGACCTCTGCCTCAACCAGCCCGCGCCGGATCAGACCCGTGGTGGTTCCGGCGCCGTGGCGCCCGGCAACCTCAGCCGCGGAGACGCCTGAGGCAGAGGCGGCGGCCAACTCGGCGAGCATAGACTTCTGCCTGGGACCGAGGCGTGGCGCCCCGTCCCCGGCCCCGGCCGGGGACGGCGGTCGGGTGGCGTCGGGGCCGGAGGCGGCGGGGCCACTCCCGGGGCCACTGCCGGGGCCACTCCCCGCAGAGGCGACCACTCCACGCGCCACTTCGCTGCCCTGTTCGGTCAGCGTGAGCCAGCGCTCATACCGCGGCCCCACCGTGGCAGTCAGCGTCCACTCCATCCGGACGAGCCCACGCGCCGCCATGGACCGCAGCCTTCGCAGAGTTGGGGCGCGACCGTCGCCGGCGTCCAGGTCGCGAACCGGCCTCGGCCCGACATCAAGCCGCTCCAGCAGCGCCGCCTCTCCGCGATCCGCCGGCCCTACACCGAGGACCGGGCCGAAGCCGCTTTCCACTCCGAGGGCACCGTCCGCGCCCTGAGCGTCGGGAGCAACCGGCGCCCTCTCCGCCACCAGTTCCAGCTTCTCAAGCATCCCGGGCGGGAGCATCGAGCGCAGCGTCGCCGCAGGTGGAGCCAGATACTCCTCGGAAATCCAGCGGGCGAAGTCCAGCGTCAGGCGCGGCAGCAGCGGGCCATCGGCCCTTACTCGCGCCAGGATCGGCTTGGCCCCGGCCGGAACCTCGCCCCGAGCTGGGCCGAGCACCACGCCCAGCGCCTGCCTCCCCCTGCCGAACTCAACGAGAACGGCCTCTCCGTCCTCGATGCCGATCATTCGATCTGGGACGGTGTAGCTGTAGGTCCTGGATGCACCCGGCGCGTCGACCGCGATCTCGCGCGGTGTCTGCCCCGGTGTCAGACTCAGGTTCTGAGCGAGCTCGGCGAGTTCAACTTCGGCGACTTCGGCGCCGCCGTCCCAGCCGAAAGACTGATCGTCGGATTGAGCCATCGATGGTGCCCCTGCCTGGAACGTCCCCTCAGACGGTGACAGCGCGGCGGGATCCGCGTCGCTCCTCTTGGGCGATTATCTCCTCGATCCGCTCGGCGGTGAGATCCACACGGCCTTCTTCGTTGACCACGACGAAATCGTAGTCGTCCTTGCGGGCAAGCTCCATTGCGGCATTGCGCTGCCGGACCTCGAGTTGTTCGGCCGTCTCGGTTCTGCGGGCCTTCAGATGCTCGACCAGAGTGTCCAGTGAGGGCGGCACCACGAAGATCAGCAACGCCTCGGGGACGCACTCTTTCACGACCCGGGCGCCCTGAACGTCTATCTTGAGGATGGCGTGCTGACCGCGCGCGATGGCCGACCGGACGCCCTCCTTCGGGGTTCCGTACCAGTTGTCGTGAACCTCGTTGGCCTCGAGCAACTCGCCTGCGTCGCACAAAGCCGTGAATTCCGGCACGCTGACGAAGTTGTAGCTCACGCCGTCGATTTCGTTGGGACGCCGGCCGCGAGTCGTGCAGGTCACAACGTAGTGGTAGGCGGGCTGATGGCCGCGCCTCTGCAGCGCCTCGATGATCGTGTCCTTGCCCACTCCCGATGGCCCGGAGATGATCACGAGCATCGGGTTGGCGGCGTCCGCTTCGGGAGCTCCGCTCATTGCTGCCTCTGGACGGGTGGCGTGGATTCGGCGGACTCGGGAGTTCCACTCATTCCTTCTCCGCCGGCAGTGCCGGTCTCGCCACGCTGCCGCAGACTCGCCAGGACCGCCTCCAGTTCCGGCGGGATCGGGGCAGTGGCGCGGATGAGGTGGTTGTCCGTGGGCGAATGCAACTCGATCTGCCAGCTGTGCAGGAAGAGCCGCTTCAGCCCATCCGGGCCGCGCTTGGACGTACCCGTCCCGTACAGCGGGTCGCCGGCCACTGGATGGCCGATCGCCGTGAGATGCACCCGGATCTGGTGGGTTCTACCGGTGATCAGGTCCAGTTCCAGCAGCGACCACCCTGCAAAGCGCTCGCGAACCCGATACCCGGTCACCGCGGGACGGCCGGACGGCACGACGGCCATCCGCGTCCGGTGGTTTGGATCACGCCCGATCGGCGCCTCGACGCGTCCCGTATTGGCCACGACCGAACCCTGAACGAGAGCCAGATACGTCTTCTTGACGTCGCGATCCTTGAGCTGGGCCATCAGGCTGGCCTGGGCCTTGTCCTGCTTGGCCACCATCAGCAGGCCGCTGGTGTCACGGTCCAGACGATGGACGATGCCCGGACGCTGCACTCCGGCGATGCCGCCGTATTCGGTGCCACGAGCGAGCAGGGCGTTGACGAGAGTCCCTCCGGCATGACCCGGCGCCGGATGCACGACCAGCCCCGATGCCTTGTCCACGATCAGCAGGTCGTCGTCTTCGTAGACGACAGAGATCGGGATCTCCTCGGCCTCGAGCTCCATCGGCTTGGGTTCCGGAATTTCGAAGTCCACTACCTGGCCGGTAACCACGATCTCGTTGGACTTGATCGGGTTGCCGTCGGTGGTGACGTGGCCTTCCACGATGAGCTTCTGGACATAACTTCGCGAGAGCCCGGACTCGTCGGCGAGGAAGCGATCAATTCGACCCTCGGCCGTCTCGGGTACGGTGATCGTCAGCCTCTTCAATGGGTTACCGGTCCTTCGTGCTTGTCGTCACGCTGCCGGCGTCCTGGTCCATCTTGGCGGACCCGCCGTCTACTTCGGCGGGCATCTGAACGCCGAGGTGAGGTGCCACAAACCAGAGTACGAACATCAGGATGACCGCCAGGGTCACGGCCGAGTCCGCCAGATTGAATATGTAGAACCGGTACGTGCCGATGCCGATGTCGACGAAATCCGTCACATACTTCTGGTTATACCTATCGATGAAGTTGCCGATTGCGCCGCCCAGGAGAAGGCTAAGGGTTATCGTCACCAGCCAGCTCCGCCAGCCGGACCCGATCTCAATGGCAACAAGCACGACGACCACGGCGATCGTGACGAACCCAAAGAACACCGCGGACCCCTGGAAGAGGCCGAAAAGGCCGCCCGCGTTGTGGATCAGGTCGATGCGGAGCCAGTCGCCGATGACCGGATATGGAACGTTCTCGTGGAAGCGATCCGGCTGTGAGACGATCCAGCTCTTGAAGAGCTGATCGCTGATGGTGATAGCGATCGCCAGAAGCGCGAAGAAGGCCAGAGCCGGCCAGCGCCGGCCGCCCGCGTCCGCGGTCTGAGCAAGAGGGCTGGAAGTATCCGTTGGGTGCGCTTCGATAGGGTCCAGTGACCGGGCCTCCATGGTGTTCCGCTAAGCCTAAGGGGCAACTGCTCTCGGCAGCAAGCCGACGCGTGCTGGTCCGGCGTCCAATTCCACTGTCAAGGCGTTCGCCGCGGTCGGTGGTACCCCGAACTCTATCCTGCTTCTGGTTTCTACCTCTACGGAGGCCAGATACGGTGCCAGGCTCTGCTGAATTGCGGCGGCGGCTTCCACTCGAATGACGACCTCGTCGTCCAATTCGACGCCCGCTTCCTTACGTGCGTCCTGGATGGCGCGCTGCAATTCGCGGGCATCACCCTCGGCCCGGAGCTCGGGCGTGAGTTCCGTGTCGATGACCACCACCAGACCTTCGTCGTGAGCCACGGCCGTGCCGGGCCTCGGCGTGGCCTGGATCTCAACTTCGTCCGCGGCCAGAGTCACGCCGCCCATCAGGACGGAGCCGTCGGCCAGGATCTGGAACTTGTTCTCGCGGGCGGCGGCCATCACGGCGGGGATCGCGGCGCCGAGCTTCTTGCCGATCTTCGGCAAGAGCGGCTTGACCCGTCGATCCACCAGCTCCGACTCATCGCCGATCAGCTCGATCGCCTTGACGTTGACCTCGTCCTTGATCAACTCCAGCAAGGCCTCCTGGTCCACCAGGCGATCCGGTCCCGGCATGGCCAGCCACATCCGAGCCAGAGGCTGGCGGGTCTTGATGCCGACCTGGCTGCGCAGAGTCCGAGCCAGGTCGACGGTTCGCATGGCAACGTCCATCGAAACCTGGAGGGCGCGATCGTTCAGCGGCTTCAGTTCGTCGGTCGGCCAGGAGGTGAGGTGAACGCTGTCCGGCGCCCCGGCGGCGCCCGACAGCCCGCCCGCCACCACGAGGTTCTGATAGATGGACTCACTCAGGAAGGGCATGATCGGCGCCGCGATCCGGGCCAAAGCGGTCAGCGTCGTGTGCATCGTGGCGAATGCCGCGGCCCGCTCGGCCGGCTCGGCCGTGCGCGAGAAGCGCTTCCGGGAGCGGCGCAGATACCAGGTGGAGAGGTCCTCGACAAAGCCGTCGATGGCTCGCGTCGCGTCCAGCGCGTCGTAGTCGACAAGATCCTTCTCGACTTCGTCTGCCAGGCGAGCTACCCGCGCCAGGATCCAGCGATCCAGCGGCCCGCGATCGGCAACCGCCGGAGCGATCTGAGTCGGCTCCCAGCCGGCCAGTCGGGCATAGGTCACAAAGAAGGAGTAAACGTTCCAGAGGACCAGCAGCCGCCGCCGCGCCTCGTCTGCGGCGTGCCAGCCGAAGAGGATGTTGTCCTCAGGTCTGGCAGTCGCGAACATCCAGCGCATTACATCGACGCCCATCCGGTCGGCGGCTTCATCGAACTCGATCGCGTTGCCCCAGCTCTTGTGCATCTGCCGCCCGTCCTCGCCGAAGACGAGGGCATAGCCAAACAGGGTCTTGAACGGCGTCTCTCGGCGCAGCACCGTGCTCATGGCCAGCAGCGAGTAGAACCAGTTACGGAACTGGCCGGGGAAGCTCTCGGTGACGAAGTCCGCCGGGAACCACTGCTTCCAGTATTCCGGGTCGGAGCGGTAGTGCATCGTGGAGAACGGCACGATGCCGGCGTCCAGCCACGGATTGCCGACGTCCGTGATGCGCGAGACGGGTTTGCCGCAACCGGAGCAGGCGATCTTGACCGCGTCGACGTAAGGCCGGTGGGGCGAATGGCCGTCGAACTCCTGCCAGCCCTCGGCGGCGCGCTCGGCCAGCTCCTCGCGGCCGGAGACCACGTTGACCGTACCGCATTCGCAGTCGTAGATCGGCAGCGCCAGGCCCCAGTAGCGCTTCTTGCTGATCATCCAGTCGTGCATGTTCACGAGCCAATCCAGCTCGCGCTCATACCCGAAGCCGGGGATCCACTTGATGCCTTCGATCACGTCCATGATCTGGTAGCGAAGACTGGCGTCGACTTCCGCGGCCGTCAGTTCCGCGCGCGGCTTCTCGTAGACCGGGCCCATGCTGATGAACCACTCGTCAACGAGGCGGAAGACCAGCGGCGTGCCGCAGCGCCAGCAGTGCGGGAAGCGGTGAGTGATCGTCTCCAGCCGGTAGAAGCGGTGCTTGTGCTTGAGCGACTCGAGGATCGGCTCCTTGACATCGCGCACGTCCCGGCCGGTGAAGGGGCCGAAGCCCGCGATGACGATGCCGCTCTCGTCGAGCGGCGCGATCATCGGCAGCCCGAGGCTCTTGCCCAGGGCGAAGTCCTCGGCGCCGCACCCGGGGGCGATATGGACGATGCCCGTGCCTTCGTCCTCGCCGACCTCGTCCCACAGGACGACGCGATGCTCATACGGCTTGCCGTCAGCGCCCGGCGTGGCGGCGAAGGCGGCCTCCACGGCATCCAGCTCGTCGAACGGACCGGAGTAGCGCCAGCCGGCCAGTTCGCTTCCGAGCTTCTCTTCAACGATCTGGAAGGGGCCTTCCATCGCGGCCTTCAACGTCCCGCGGCCCAGCCAGAACAACTCGTCGCCCTGCTTGACCTTGACGTAGCGCAGGTCGTCGCCCACGGCGGCGGCCACGTTTGAGGTGAGCGTCCAGGGCGTGGTGGTCCAGACCAGCAGCGCCTCACCCGGCCGATCCAGCAGCGGGAACTTGACCGTGAGACCCGGATCCTCTCGATCCGCATAGCCTTCGGTCATCTCGTGCTGACTGATGCCGGTGCCGCAACGGGCGCACCAGGGCATCGTGTCGTGGCCCTTGTAGAGCCAGCCGCGCTTGTTGCACTCGGCGATGAAGTTCCAGATGAGGTAGTTGTTCTCGTCGGAGAAGGTGAAGTAGCTGCCGCCCATCTCCGGCATGCCCAGCCGCCCGACCAGGTTCTCGGCCGTGTCCGTCACCGGCTTGCCGTCCGCGCCGTTGATCGTGACCGTCTGGCTCGGATTCTCCGCCAGGAGATCGCGCAGGCGCCGCAATTCGACCGGATCGTTCCAGTCCATCCACATGCCCAGCCGGATCGACTGCTCTGTCTGGCGCGCCGCGAATGTCAAGACCCGCTGCTTGCAGAGGCTGACGAACTCGGCGATGCCATAGGCCTCGATGTCGCGCTTGCTGGTGAACCCCAGGTCCTTCTCGACGTTGACCTCAACCCACAGACCCTGGCAATCGAAGCCGTTCTGATAGCGCTGGCCGCGGCCGTGCATCGCCCAAAACCGCTGGAACAGGTCCTTGTACGCCCGGCCCCAGGCGTGATGAACGCCCATGGGGTTGTTGGCCGTGATCGGCCCGTCGAGAAAGCTCCAGCGCTCGTTGCCGGCGTTCTGGGCGCGCAGACGGGCGAAGGTCCGGCGGTCGTGCCACAGACCCAGAATTTCGTGTTCCTGGGCGACGAGATCTGGCTTGGAGCTGACTGGTGAGAACATCGGCCTCTGGTGCTCGTTGGGCTGGCGGGCTTATTGGACCAACTTGGTCTGGCGATTTGTATGTGGGTATCCTACCGAACAAGTGACAACCTCAATCCGCCCGGCGCCACAGTCGTTTTCGCAGCGGTCTGCGTTCGCCGCTGCCTTCCTGACATTTGTCTTCCCGGGCCTGGGCCACGTCTACGCCCGCGCCTACAAGAGGGCCCTGGTCTTCGGCGCCCTGCCGCTCCTGGCGCTCGCCGAATTCACCGGCCAGGCGATCCATCTCGGCGTCAGGGATTTTGCCCTGTGGGTCGGGCAGACGGCCGTTCTCGGGCCACTCGCTGTCGCAAACGTGGTGGTCCTGGGCTACCGAGTCTGGGCCACGGTGGACGCATATGCGGTTGCACTCGATGCCGGCGCGGCGCCCGAGGGCGGCGTCGATCGGACGGGCTCGCCGCGCAGCGCTCGTCGCTTCCGACTTCCCCACGTCCCCGTCAATCCGCTCTCTCTCGCCGGCCTCGCAGCCATCCTGGTAGTAATGGCTGCCGGCCACGTTCTAGCGGGCTATTGGGATTCCCGATTCCTGAAGCTGGCAACCGACACGCACAGCCCCATCGTTATCGCAGCTGAGACTCCCGACCCATCGATGGGCCCGGCGCCATCGCCCGCCATCGCGGCCGACGTCAGCCTGAGACCGCAGCCCACTCCCCGACCCTGGAATGGGCAGGGCCGTCTCAACATTCTTCTGGTCGGGGTCGATCAACAAGACAACGGCTTTCGGACCGACTCGATGATCGTCGCCAGCATCGACCCGACCTCCCATCGGGTGGCGCTCTTCAGCATGCCCAGGGATACCGTGGGCCTGCAGATGCCACCCAACTCACCGCTCTCGACCCTCTGGGGCTCCACCTTCAACTACAAGCTGAACGCGCTCTGGACCTATTCGGACAAGTACCGAACTCTTTTTCCAGGTGGTGGCGCGGACGCCCTGAAGCAGGCCATGAGCTATGCCCTTTTCGGCACAACCAACGCCATCCCCTACTACATCCTCGTCAACTTCTCGGGCTTCCAGAACATGATCGACGCTCTGGGAGGCGTGACCATCGACGTCCCGGCCCCCGTCGTCGACAACGGCTACCCAGGCAACGGCGACGGCCAGCATCTGCGGGTGAACATTCCCGCCGGCATGCAGCACATGGACGGCTACGACGCCCTCACCTATGCCCGCAGCCGCAAGGGCGGTGGCTACTACAACGACTTCAACCGCTCGGCCCGCCAGGAGCAGATCCTCGTCGCGCTGGAACAGCAGGCGGACCTGGGCGCCGTCTCCAGCCATCTGAGCGACCTGATCGACTCCCTTTCCGACACTATCCACACCGATCTCCCGGAGGGCCCGGACGTCCTGGGGGTCCTCATCGACCAGGCTCGGTACGTGAATGTCGCCAACATCCGGACATTCGCCTTCGGGACGAGCGGCTACGGCGGCTACATCACGATCGGCCCTCCCGGCGACTCGATATCCGGCTTCTCACCGGACATCGCTCGCATCCGAGACACCGTCTCCGCGGTCACGAGTCCGGCCGCAAGCTTCGCCGCGCCTGCGGTGCTGACGGAGAACGCTCCCATCGTCGTAGAGACGGGCTCCGGGACGACCCAAGAGGCCGCAGCCCTTGTCACCAAACTGCAGTCGATGGGCCTCAACGCCGGGATAGGCGATCCCGGGCCGAGCGGTGAGCCCACCACGCTGCTCGTCGTCAACGGGGCCGATACTGCATATCCGGCGACGCTCGCCCTGCTCCGGGAAACCCTCGGCCTGAACGGGCCGGTCTCGGGGAACGCGGCCGCACCGATTCAGGCGTCATCGCAGCCGGGACAACTCGTGGGCTATGTGATCGTGCTGGGCTCCGACGCTCCGGCGGTTACGCCTTCTCCGTGACTCGATACTCGAGATAGCGCCCGGTCAGCAGTCGGGTCTGCGCATCCAGCGCCGGCAGGTTCGTGAAGATCACGCCGAAGACCGGCAGGCAGATCCACTGGACCCAGGACACGATGTGCATCCGGATCCCCCACTCCTTTGGCTTGGGCGGAGCCAGCTGATCCTCGATGAACATAAGGATCAGAAGCGAGCCCATCGCGCCGGTGAGAATCCAGGCCGCAAAGACGGGCAGGTTCTGCCCGAGCGGCGTGACGGCGAAGGTCTGGTTGAAGAAGGCCGGCAGCGCCGCCCCGAAGATCATGATGAACGGCGCCACGGCCCAGTTGATGTGGTCCAGCCAGAGGTCGAGAAGACGCGCGACGCGATCGCGGAGCGGAATCTCATGGTGGCTGAGCGCGTTGTCGATGAAGTACGGGATGTCCGTGACACCCCATGCCCAGCGCCGGATCTGCGTGTACTGCTCGACGAGACTGCGCGGATAGGACCGGGCCCGGACCGCGTCACCGTAAATCGGCATGAACAGAGGCTCCGCCCGGAATTGGCCGCTGTATCGGAAGAAGCACTTCCAATAGAAGCGGCTGTCTTCGGGGATCGCGTCGGTGGCCCAGTAGTCCACTTCGTGAACAGTCTGCAGCGACACCGAATAGGAGCTGAAGCTGATCAGCCGCTCTGGAGTGAGGTGGCGCCACATCTGCACGTGCGTTGAGCTGACCGCGACCAGGCGCACAGGCAGGGGGCACTGCCAGAGGTTGTTGTGGAACATCGGCACGGGCTGGTACAGGCGGCGGTAGCGGTCGTGGTCCGTGGCGAACTTGTACGTGACATAGCCGAAGTACTGCGGATGAACTCGGTAGTCCGAGTCCAAGTCCGTGACGATGACGTGCCTGGGATCGAAGCCGAGGCGGCCCAGCTCCTTGTACAACCAGCGGCCGCCGTAGGCCATGGCGCTCGACTTGCCGACGACCACGCCCGGCTCCAGCGGATCCAGGATGTGGAAGAAGTGGAGGAACTGCGAGCCGAAGGCCTCGCGCAGCTTGGCAACATTCTCGCGGCCGGTGAGATCCGTCTCGCGAGTGATGATCGCGACCATCCGCATATCCTTGGGATAGTCCGAATCGGCAAGTGCCTTGATTGTCTGGTGGAGCTTCTCGTAGGGCTCCGTGTATGTAGGCACCAGCGCCACGTGCCAGAGCTGGCGCGGGTCCAGGAACGGCTCTTCCAGGTGGACCAGACGCTCCAGGCTGCGCTGCTCGCGAATCAAGCGGTGCAGTTCGCGTTCGCCGCCATGAGCGGCAAGCTTGTTTCCGGCGGCGGCCAGTTCGGCCGTGCGCACGCGAACCCTCTCGATCAGATCGGCCAGGTCGTCGTAGCGCTTCTTCGGGTCCGACAGCGCGAAGGCGCGCTGTCGCCAGTCGATTGCCGCCACACGGCGCACCCGTCGGAAAGAGATGGCCACGCTGACGGCCAACACGATCGCCCGGTACATCCAGTAGAAGTCGAAGCACAGGACAAAGACGCCCAGCGCAAATGGATACTTGATGGCAAGCGGAATCAGTCCCAGGATCAGAAACCAGGTAACGAGGCCCGGAATCATCTCCAGGACTCGGTGCGAGAGCTTTCTCTTGGCTACCGGCTCCGGCTCCGCAGGGAGCGGACCGGGACGGAGGGCAGAGGAGTCTCGCGCAGTAGCTTCACTCACCCTTATACACAGGCGTCACCCAGTGTCGGAAAGCCGGCAGGCGGCCGCGGACTGCGTCGAAGTACGTCTTGCTGATCAACTTTGCCATCGGACCGACGCGGCCATCGCCCACCGGCCGGTGATCCACCGACGAGACGGGTGAAACCTGCGCGCCCGTGCCGCAGAGGAAGACCTCGTCGGCGATGTACAACTCGCTGCGATCTATCTGACGCTCCTTGATGGTGATCCCCAGATGCGCGGCGATCTCCATGATGCCGGCCCTGGTGATCCCCTCCAGGATGTCTTCGGAAACTGAAGGAGTGATGAGAACGCCGTCGCGAACCATGAAAAGATTCTCGGCGGAGCCCTCGGCGACGTGTCCGTCGTTCGTGAGGACGATCGCCTCTTCGAAGCCGTTGAGCATCGCTTCCGTCTTGGAGAATGCCGGATTCACATAGCTGCCCGTGATCTTGCTGCGGGACGGCATAGAGACGTCGCTGGTGCGGCGCCAGGAGACGGTGCCGGTGGCGATCCCCTTCTCCGTGTCGATGTAATCGCCCATCGGGATCGACAGGACATAGAAATCGTGCTTGAGGCCGTGCAGCTTCACGCCGATCGCCTCGGTGCTCTTGTAAACCGAAGGCCGGCAGTAGGCATCTTCCCGGAAGTTGTTGCGGCGCAGAACCTGCAGGACGATCTCCGTGAACTCGTCCACCGACGGCAGCTCCGCCATCAGCATGATCTTGCTCGAATTGCGCAGGCGGACGATGTGCTCCTTGATCCGGAGCGCGTACAGCTGCTTCTCGTCGGCGTTCCAATACGCCCGAATTCCCTCGAAAACGCCGGTTCCGTACAGGAACGCATGGGTCATGATCGAGATGCGAGCCTCGCCCAGCTTGACGTAGTCGCCCTGGAAATAGCAGGTGAGGCTGTTCTGATCCGGCTTCACGGCCGCGCTGGCGGCGGGGGCCGGTGCGTTCTCGGTGACCATCTGATCGGCACTCCTGTGGCTTGTCGCCGACCCTCAGCCGGCGAGCAGCAAGTATAGCGGGCGGGCGGCTAAATCAGGCCTGGATGGGTGACCGATTGGGGCCGGTGGAGCCGGTGGAGCCGGTGGCCGCCATGGTGATGATCACCGCCTGTTTTCGAATAGCCGGCGCCGAACCGGCCCGTCCACGGCTCCACTCGGTCCGTACCACGCTCAACGTGTGGCCGGCGCCCGGACCGCGAGCCCGGACCCCGAGCCCGGACCAGCGGCCGCGCAGTGGAGACAGCGCCCCGAGGCGGCGGTAATGCCGGCACCGTCGCTCCACGCTTCGACGTCGGACCATGTAGTCCAAACCCGGGGCCAAGCTGCCAACAACTTCCCACTCATCTTCACCCTCGGTGATGCTACGCGTCGGAACTGGCAATCTCGGCACTCATCTTCGCCCGGGGCGATGCAAACGAACATCGGGGGCGAGAATGCCCCCTGCCGGACCCCCAAAGATCGCTAACGACCCGGTGCCTGAGAGGGAATTCGCGGCATCAAGCCGCTGGCGCCTTGGGGTAACGCACATCGAGCCTCTGGGCGACTCTTTGCATCACCCCGGGCGAAGTTGAGGAGGAACCTGCCCGTCCTAAGTCGGCTTCCGCAAAGCCAGACGGACGAGTCGAATGGCAACGCCCATCGGCCCCCGTCCCTTGTCGACCGCGCCAATGCGAGCGGCTAAACGAAGTCTGGCGGCATGCCGGGAGACTGGAATCGCATAGCTCGCGGCCGGAAGAGGATTCGCTACTGATGTCGCCGAGAACCACCGAATACGACCGGAATGTCACTTGGGGTTAGGCCGGTTTCCGAGAACGCCGACATCGCCAGGTCGAAAGTCGTGTCGAAACCGACGCCAGCGTCCGGTGGATCGTTGTCGCGCAGCTCCCACCAGACCTCTTGCGAGTCGACGATGCCGGGTCCGATCTAGTCAAGAGTCTCGATCTCTTTCGGGACCCACCGCACCAGCTCTCCCTCCCCGTTGGCGTACTCGCAACGATAGCGAGCTGCGATATCGACCGTCCGCATCCGCGCTTCCAGGAGATAGCCGGCCTGGAACACGACGACGTTGCGCCAGACCGAGACCAGGCCCCTTCCCTCAATCAAGTAGGCCACCGCAATCAACGCGCTGTACCAATCGTCGGTCACCTAATCACCCTCTTACCAGCACCCCCACCACCACAACCAGATACCCGAGGTAGAACAGCCCGCCGACCATCAGAGCTCGGGCGCCGAGGCGCTTGCGCATCGCCATCGGGATGAAGATCGCGGCGGAAGAAGCCATGGCGATACCGGCAGAGGCAAAGGCCACTCCCCCACCAACCACCGTCCAGAGCGCCGGGGCCAGCACGAGCCCAACGGACGTTGGGATCGCACTCTGGAAGACCATCGCCCCGGTGACATTGCCCATGGCGAGGGTGTCCTTGCCGCGCCGGACCCAGATCACGCTGTTGAGTTTCTCGGGAAGTTCGGTGGCGATCGGGGCGATCAGTAGGGCCAGCAGCGTGCCGTTCACGCCGAGCGTATGAGAAAGGTCTGTGACCGCGCCGACAAACCCATAGGCGCCGCCGATGATGCACCCCAGGGCGAAGACCACCTGGATCGAGACGATGAGGAACCGCGGCGGATGCGGATGCTGCGGCGCCCGGCGATCCAGGCGGTGGAACCGCAGCGGCTCCAGGCCCTCGTGGTCGGCGGCGTCCGCCTGAAGATGGCCCCAGACGTAGTAGGCATAGAGGCCGATCAGCAGAACGGCGATGAGCCGTCGCGGCCACTCGAACTCGACGGGCAAGAACGCCGCGCCGATCGCGATGGTGTAACCCATCGCGAAATACGCCATGTCGTGCCCGAGAACACCCACATCCACGGCCAGACTCGTGCCGTTCTCGCGGCGGCCGCGCAACAGGAATACGGCCAGGCCGGTCACGAACATCGTCAGCGTCGCGAGCATGAACGGCGCGCCCAGGATTGCTCCAACGCCGACTTCGCTCGCGGCGACTCCGCCGCCGAACACGATGGCCATGAACGGAACCATCGTCTCCGGCAGAGCCGTGCCGACCGCGGCCAGCACGGACCCAATCGCTCCCTCGCCCAGGTTGAGCTTATGCCCGAACCACTCGATGCCGTTTGTGAACAGCTCCGAGCCGACGAGGATTACGACAAACGAAATGATGAGCAGCAGGATGTCCAACGGATTCCTCGAGACCTGTCCGGGGCGATCGGCGCCCAGCTAGACGAAAGCCGCCCCCGAAGGAGCGGCTTCATCAAACCAGGTTATGGCCGAACGTGCTGCGGTGCGTACGGCAGGAGGGCCACGATGCGGGCCCGCTTGAGCGCAACGGCCAGCTGGCGCTGGTGGTTGGCGCAGGTGCCGGTCTTTCGTCGCGGCTCGATCTTGGCCCGCTCGGAAAGGTAGCGGCGCAGCCGGTTGACTTCCTTGTAATCGATCTGGACGGTCTTGTCCGCGCAGAAGGTGCAAACCTTGCGGCGTCGGCGATCGCGATACATGTCGTCGCGCTTCCCGCCTCGGGTCTTCTCTCGTGGTGCGAAAGGCATCTGAGTTCTTCCTCTGGTTCTGCAGCTACGCGCGAGACGCGGCTGCTGGTGTCGTCAGGATTTGACGGCCGTCCTCAGAAGGGCAGCTCGTCCAGGTCGCTGGAACCGAAGTCGTCGCCTGGCGCGGAGGGCCCTGCGGCCCCGCCTCGCCCGACCGGTGCGCCACCAGGCTCGCCACCGTCTTCACGGGGACGGGCATCGAGCGCCTTCACGTCGTTGGCGATGAGTTCAGTGGTGTAGCGCTTCTGGCCGTCTTTGTCTTCCCAGGAGCGGGTCTGGAGCCGGCCTTCGACGTAGACCTTGCGGCCCTTGCGAAGGTTTTCGGCGGTACGCTCGGCGAGTGCGGCCCAGGCAACTACCCGGAACCACTCCGTCTCCTCTTTCCACTCTTCGCCGACTCTGTAGCTGCGGTTGACGGCGACCGTGAACTGCGTAACGGCCTGGCCGCCTTGCGTGTACCGCATCTCGGGATCTTTGCCGAGATTGCCGATGATCATCGCTTTGTTGAGCGACATCGAGCGTGCCTCCAGCTCCGCCTGGCGCGGGCCTCTAGTCGATGGCCGCCGGGGCTTCTTCGGCCTCGGACTCGTCGATCATCTCGACGTCGAGATCCGGCTCTTCGTCATCCGACGGCGGAGCCATTTCCAGATCGGCATCGCCGTCTTCCTCATGACCCTTGGACGCCCGAAGCGGGCGCTCAACGCGCGTGACGAGGTGCCGGAGCACTTCCTCGCTGATCATCAGGCCACGCTCCAGCTCGACGATGGCCGTAGCCGGGGCCTCGAACAGGATGACGTAGTACGAGCCTTCGCGATGATGATCGATCGGATAGGCCAGTCGCCGCCGGCCCCACGGGGCCTGCTTGACGATCTGACCGCCACCACCGGCGATCGCGCGGGCGGTTCGCTCAAGCGAACTCTGGACCTTGTCGTCCGCCAAATCCGGACGCAGAACGAGCATAAGTTCGTATCGGCGCATGCGCCTAGAACTCCTTCCCATGGGATTGCCCCGATGCGCGAGCGGCAACGCCGGTCGGTCGGAGCTGAAAGGCTCGCGAATTCTATCAGGGACGCGCGTTTGCGCGCCAACGGACCCGGAATGGCAGCCGATCCGCCGGGCTATGACCAACGTGGCAGTACCAAAGTGCTGCACTAGATGGCCGCCGCGAGGCCTATTCTGAAACCGACGCTCGGGTCAATGGGACCCAAAGCCCCGGCAGATGCCCTGGCACCGGCCCGCCCGATCGTCGCGACGAACGCCAACCGTCGTTTGCGAAAGGAGGCAGCGTGTTCTTGAACCTTCGCCGCGAGGAAGGACAGGGTCTCGCGGAGTACGCACTCATCCTCTCTCTCATCGTGATCATGGCAGTTCTGGCTCTCCTGTTCGTCAGTGGCGCCATAACCCAGCTCCTGAGTTCAGTGGGACAGGCCCTCTAGCTCTCGACCGGACAACGAGCGGGTCGCATATGCGGCCCGCTTTTTGTTTGTCTGGGACTTTCGTTCCTCCCCGGTCCGGAACCTCGGATGGAGCCTATGCCGAACACCTCACAACCGACACGATCGTTGGGCATGAGAGACCCATATCCCAACACGACCAACTGCCGATGAGCGTCGTCTGGCTGCACGGACCGCTCGGGGCGGGCAAGACAACACTGGCCCACGCCCTGCGGGCCCTCGTTCACCCTGTCGCGGCCGTCGCGCTGCTCGACGAGGACGCCGTGCGCGAGGCCGTAGCCGACGCCACGATGTCGTGGGCGGTGAACGATGCGATGCCCCTGGCCCAACTCGGCGGGATGGCTCGAGTCCTGGCCGGCCAGGGCCTGGTGGTCATTGTGTCGGCATCAGACGTCGAGGCCTCGCTCCTGACCTGGAACCGCGAGCACCTGCCCGGATATCGCGAAGTGTTCCTGCGAGCCTCCCCGGAAACGATCAAGCACCATGCCAGACGCCACAAGCCGGGCGCACTCACGCCTATGCAACGCGACGGAGCCGGAACGCCGGAACAGACGGCTCCATCCCCACCGCCCCGGAACCCGGACCTGACCCTGGACATGGACAACCCGGAGCCGCCGGAACTGCTGGCCTTCCGAGTCGCGGTTCTGATACCCGAGTTCGTGGCCGCGGCCGCAGGCGCCGCCGGCGCCGGTGCCGCCGCCGGTGTACAGCGCCTCCGCCGAGGAGCCTGACCCCTCTACACCTGGGAGATTGGTGCCGAAGCAGGGGTTCGAACCCTGACACCCTTGCGGGTCACGGAGTTTAAGTCCGCTGCGTCTGCCTGTTCCGCCACTCCGGCACGCCGATTAGGTTAGCGCGCCGGAGGCCTATCGCGGGCCGATCTACGTCCCGGCCAGGGATGCCACGAGCCCCGGCCCGTCCATCGTCGCGTCGACCCGAACCCGAGGCGTCGAAAGCCTGTTCGGCCACGACTCCGCGGCGCCGGGCCACGTGGTCACCGCGAGCTTGATGTCCGGGACCTCCCGCATCATCGAATCCATCAAGGACAAGTCGACGCCACCTGCCGGGTAGGCCAGCGTGACCGGCCGATGGCCGATGGCCTGCTGGATCCTCCGAGAGGCGTCATCCACCTCACGCCTGAGTATTTCGGCCGAACTGCCCGGCAACTTCACGTGATCCTCCGTGTGATTGCCGATGTCGTTGCCGGCCGCCTCCAGGGTCTGCATTTGCTCCGCCGAGAGGAAGCCCTTAGTGTCGACACGGTTGCCGATCACGTAGTACGTGCCGACGAAGCCGTACTGGCGCATGATCGGGAAGGCGTATTCGTAGCCGTCGTACCAGCCATCGTCGAAGGTGATCACGAACGTCCGGGCCGGTATCGTGGCGTTCGTCTCCATGTCGTGCGCCAGCGTGGCCATCGTGATCGAGTGCCAGCCGGCATCGAAGAGCGCCTTCATCTGGAGGGAGAACGTTGCCGGCGGAACAACCAGATGAGACTGGGAGTCGCCCGCTTCAGAGAGCGGCACGACCCGGTGGTACATCAGGATCGGGACGTGATAGACCCGGCGCTGATCCGGCGTCGGGACCGCGGCCGCCTGGTACGGACGAGGCGTCGGCGCGAGCGTGGGCATCGGCGTACGCGCCGACAGGCTTGACGTGTCGGACGGCATCAGACTCGCAGACGGGCTCACCGCCTCGGAAACCCCGCCCGGGCCTGGAGTAGCCGTCTCTCCGGCCGGGCTTCCGACCGCGCCCAGCGCGCCGACCGACCACATCGGCAAACAGGAGGCTGCAATTCCGACGTATATGGCGAGAAGCGCGGCTCCCCCCGCAAACATCCTCGTCTCCGCGCGGCGCCCTGGTGACGGCTCCATGGAACCCCCTCGCTCGTTGACTTCGGGCGTCAGGTTAGCACTAGAGGCGGGCGGCCGAGGCGGACGATTGTCTGTCGCAGACAACCCCGTGGATGAGCCATCTGAACATCATTCGCACGATCCGGCTGCGCCCAAGCCACGAGTCCGCGCATGAAGAGGTGATGAGCGCTGTGAGGACCAAGAAGGGTCGCGTCGTCACCGACACCGATCTGGATCGGATGCCGGAGGCCTACGCCGGAGAAGATCCGGGCATTTGGAACTAGGCAGGCGCGGGCCGGCGCTTTCGACATCGAAGTCCGGCCGGGCGGCGAGCCCAAAGAGCCGCGCCGCAGTGGTCAGACTCCGACGAGAACCACTCGCCTCGCTTCGGGCTCGCCATCGAGCAGAAGCGAGAGGTCGTTTGGGTCCGTGGTCAGGATCAGCGTGGGCACGGACGCCAGCGCCTCGGCGACGACGATGGCGTCGACCACGTCCGAAGTCCCGGTCTTCGCCTGCAATTCACCGGCCCGGCGCGCGACCTGTTCGGACGTCGGCAGAAGCGCGTCTACGGCCTTCAGGACGCGATCGATGGGTGCG
>DASVJA010000159.1:0-4808 GCA_036386115.1 Candidatus Limnocylindrales bacterium | reverse complement strand
ACCAGAAGCCGACGCTCGTGCTGGCGCACAACAAGACGCTGGCCGCGCAGCTGTACTCCGAGTTCCGCGAGTTCTTCCCGGACAACGCGGTCGAGTATTACGTCAGCTACTTCGACTATTACCAGCCTGAGGCGTATTTGCCGCGGGCGGATACGTACATCGAGAAGGACTCGAGCCGCAACGACGAGATAGACAAGCTTCGGCATGCGGCGACGAAGGCGCTGTTCGAGCGGCGCGACGTGATCATCGTGGCCAGCGTCAGCTGTATCTACGGCCTGGGCGCGCCGGTGGATTATGGGGCCACGATCTTGCGGTTGCGCGTCGGCGGGCAATACCGCCGGGACGCGGTACTGCGCCACCTCGTCGACCTCCAGTACCAGCGCAACGATGCGGCGCTGAGTCGGGCCCGCTTCCGGGGTCGCGGCGACACGCTGGAACTCATCCCCGCGGCGGAGGACATCCTGATCCGGGTGGAGTTCTTTGGCGATGAAGTGGAGCGGATCACGGAGCTGGATCCGCTGACGGGCGAGCTTCTGGCCGAGCGGAAGGATCTCAACGTCTATCCGGCCACGCATTTCGTGACGCCCAAAGACAAGCTGATGGCTGCAGTGCAGGCGATCGGCGACGAGATGGAAGTCAGGGTCGGCGAGCTGGAGGCCCAGGGCCGGCAGCTCGAGGGCGCCAGACTTCGCCAGCGCACCACATTCGACCTCGAAATGATGCGCGAACTCGGCTATTGCTCCGGCATCGAGAACTACAGCCGCCATCTTTCCGCGCGCGAGCCCGGCAGCCGGCCGTGGACCCTGCTGGACTACTTCCCGCCTGACTGGTTGCTGGTCGTGGACGAGAGCCACATGTCCATCCCGCAGGTCGTGGGCATGTACAAGAACGACCGGACGCGCAAAGAGATCCTGGTCGACTTCGGGTTCCGCCTGCCGTCTGCGCTGGACAACCGGCCGCTCACATTCGAAGAGTTCGAGGCGAGTCTCAATCAGGTCGTCTATATGAGCGCGACGCCCGGACCGTTCGAGTTCGAGCGAAGCCAGCAGGTCGTCGAACAGCTGATCCGGCCGACCGGCGTCGTCGATCCCAAGATTACGGTGAAGCCTACCGAAGGCCAGATCGACGATCTGCTTGAACTGATACGCGGCCGCGTGGAGCGAGGCGAGCGCTCGATCGTGACCACGCTAACCAAGAAGATGGCCGAGGATCTGGCCGACTATCTGCACGAACTCGGTGTGAAGGTTCAGTACCTGCACTCCGAAGTGGACACGCTGGAGCGCGTCCAGATCCTCCGCGACCTGCGTCTGGGTGTCTACGACGTGATCGTCGGTATCAACCTGCTCCGCGAAGGAATCGACCTGCCCGAGGTTACGCTCGTCGCCATCCTCGACGCGGACAAGGAAGGCTTCCTGCGCAGTTCCTGGTCGCTGATCCAGATGATCGGCCGGGCCGCGAGAAACACCGAAGGCGAAGTCGTGATGTATGCGGACCGCATCACTGAATCGATGCGGATCGCCATCGACGAAACGGATCGGCGCCGGACCGTCCAGGAGACCTACAACACCGTTCACAACATTTCGCCGGTCACGATTGTGAAGAGCATCCGAGACATCAACGATCGCCTGCGGGCGGTGGCGGAAGCTCACGGCACGTACAAGACCGGGCCCGGGCAGGAACGCGCGCTCTCCGAGCTGGCCAAGCACGAGGTGGAGAAGCTGGTCGCCCAGATGGAGGCCGAGATGCGCCAGGCTGCTCGGGACCTGGAGTTTGAGAGAGCGGCCGCGTTGCGGGATGAGATCCAGGAAGTCCGGTTGCGGGTGCTCGATGAGGACGCCTCTGCGGCGGTGGCTCGCGCGGCAGAGCGCGCCGCAAAGAATGGTTCGACCGGATCCTCCGGGTCGCGGCCGGCCCCAGCACGTTCTGGCCGCACGATCAAGCCGATCCGAGATGCTCAGGGCCGGAAGGTGGGTGTCGGCAGTGGCGACGACCACGGCCCCGAGGGTCCGGATCTGGAGGTCACCGAGGTTCGGGTAATGCCGGCAGGGGAGGAGCCCGGGGCAGATGAAGAGACGTCCGCGGATACCGCATCGGACTGGCTTGTGGGCATTCGCGACGAGCATGAGGACGATGGCTGGGCGGCCAAGTGGCTCGAGCGGCCAACGTGGGACCATACGGTCACACCGAATGTGATCAAGCGAACAGGGGCCAGGTCGCCGCGCGGCCGGCGGCGCTAAGGAGCAAAGATGGATCCAATCAGCGAGGCAATCGAGCATCACCTGTGGGCGATGGAGAAGCTCATCGGTCACCTCCGAAGTCTTCCCAGCGCTGCCTCTAACTCCACGGCGCCTGGGGTTTATGGAGACGTGATGGCCACGCTCTCGCACATGGTGGACGCCGACGGCAGGTATCTGCGGAACCTGGAAGGTCGCCCACCCATCAAGACCGGCCCGGACGACGACAAGCTACTGGACAAGCTCGGATACCAGCTCGAACTGCAAAGCAGGCGCTGGCGGGAGTTGATGCGGCACATCGCCGACGTGGATATCACCCTGCCGGCACGTGGCGAGCGGCCGGAGCTTCCCCACGCGACGAACCTGCTCCTGGTTCAGGCTCTGCATCACGGCAACGACCATCGGACCGAGATCTGCACGATCCTGACCAGCAATGGCTTCGCAGGTCCGGACCTGTCCGCTTGGGCCTACTGGTTGGAGAAGCACAAGGTTGCCGGGGGGAAGGGCTAGGCGCTCGGGCGTGACGGGCCGCTCGCGCTGCGGTTCAGGGCCAAGCGCCCGCCAATCGTGAGGATCGCCAGCATCAATAGGATTATCACGAGAGAACCTCTCAGCGTCGCCACTCCCGCCACCGTCCCAATCAACGGCGGGCCGATCAAGCCTCCGGCGTAGCCCATCGTCGATACTGCGGCTATGCCCGCCGACGCCGGTATTCCAGGTTGCGAGCCGGCGGCCCGGAAGAGGGTCGGCACCACGGCCGCGAGCCCCAGCCCCATCATCCCGAACCCGACGATCGCGATCGCGGGGATCTGAACCGCCAGGGCCAGCGCAAGGCCGGCGGCTGCCAGCGCGGCACCGCCGCTCACCAGTCGCGCGGAGCCGAGTCGGAGGCTGAGTCGGTCGCCGGCGAGCCTGGCAACCGCCATCGAGCCGGTGAAGGTCGTCACAGCCAGACCGGCCAAACCCGGCGACGCGTTCATCGTCGTCTGCAGGTAGAGACCGCTCCAATCGGTCGCCGAGCCTTCCGCCATCAGGCCGAACATGGCCAGAGCGCCGATCACGGCCAGAGGCCCGGTCGGCAGCCGTAGCCTTCCGCCGCCCCCGGTGTGCTTGTCCGGCATCATCGTGAAGCGCAGGATTACACCGCCGATCACCAGAAACGCCGCCGCAACCGCGAATTCGGGCAGGACCGCTATCCCAAGTGCCGCGACCTGAGTGCTGGCCAGCGCGCCGCAAAACGCGCCGATACTCCAGGAGGCGTGGAGTCGGGACATGATCGGGCCGGCGCCGGCCTGCTCGACCGCGATCCCGTTGGCGTTCATCGATACGTCCATCGTGCCCTGCAAGACCCCGAAGATCAGCAGGGCGATGGTCAAGCTGGCGAAGTCCCACGAGGCGCCGATGAAGACCGTCATCACTGCGGCGCCGACGGCGGTGAGCGACGTCATGACGTGTGTCCCGAACTTGTTGCCCAGCCAGCCGCCGAAAGTCATCGTCAGGACGGCGCCGATCGAAGCGCCCAGCAGCGCGAAGCCCAGGCCTGTTGTGCTGAGCCCGGTTTGCTCCTTGACCGCCGGAATGCGCGCCGCCCATATCCCGAACGAAGCGCCGTTCATCATGAATGCGCCGGCCACCGCGAGGGCCCGGAGCCGAAGGTCGGATCGAGGCGCCGGCCGGGCTGCCGTCATGCCGCAATTGCGAGTGCGCGCGTGACGGCGACGACGATCACGGCCGCGGCGACGCCGGGAAGCAGGAGCCGTGTCCGTGCGACCACCAGGACGCACACGCCCACTGCCACCGGCTCGATGCCGACAAGAAGTTGCGGCGGCTTGTCGGTGGTCAGAAGGCAATTGACCGCGGCAAGCGCGGCGAGGGCGGCGGGCCCGGCCAGCCGAAGGTAGGTGACTGCCCAGGCCGGGAGTCGCTCGATGCCGGGCGCCAGCATCGGAAGCGCGCGCGAAGGGTAGGTCATGCCCCACATCAGGAAGGCAAGTGGGACGAGAGCCATGCTCATGGGAGACCCGCCTCGGCCGATGGTTCGGGCGTTTCGGGGGAAGTCGACTCGCTGCCGGGCGACTGCGGCACCGCCATTCCGAACAGCGGTCCTACTAATGCCCCGGCGACCAGGCCGACGGAGGCACCCCCGGCAAGCCCCACCGGCACGGCAACCGCGACCGCGCCGACAGCCGCGGCAAGGTCACGTCGTCCCCCGACCATTCCCAGCGAAAGGCCTGCCATGGCGGCCGGGAATGCGATGTCCAGCCCCAGTGCCCTGGTATCAACGGCACCGGCGACTACATAGCCAATACATGAGCCGATCGTCCAAGGGATGAAGATCGCCATCGACGCTATCCAGTAGGCGCGTCGATCGAATCGGCCTATGCGGCGGAAGTGGGTGAGGGCAAGGGCGAAAGTCTCGTCTGTGAGGAAGTGGGCCATGACGGCCCGCTCCCGCCGCGGCCGGGCGCTCGTATAGGGCGCGATCGCGGCCGAGTAGAGGAGGTGCCGGGCGTTGATGAGAGCCACGACCCCTGCAATCGCCAGCCACGACGCTCCGTCCTTCACCATGCCCGC
>DASVJA010000158.1:0-14663 GCA_036386115.1 Candidatus Limnocylindrales bacterium | reverse complement strand
GGAGCCCCGCCGCCCGAGATCCTGCCATGCGCGTGCTTCGGCGCCCGGATCGATCTCCGTGGCTTTCATCTGACTCCCAGGGCTCGCCGCATTACCCATCTCGCCAGCCGGTAGCCGGGCTTCACCGGTCCGGGAATCCGGCGCGGCCCAAGCCCGAAGGCCCGGTAGAAGGCGACCATTGGCACCTTGGTCGTGCGATAACGGATTGTGGCGAGGCGACGGTCGCTGGAGCGGGCTGCAACTCTGCCCGGAGCGGCAGCGCTTGAAGCCTCCGCTTCGGCGACAACGTCCTTGTAGACCGCCACCAATTCCGCCGCCGCCTTCTCGAGGCCGCACTGTTCTCGGACGAGATCCCGTACCTGGGCCGCGCGGCGGGGTCGTAGCCGCCGATCGCCCGCTCAATGCCATCGAGCGTCACCTGGTCGGCGAGCGCCGCCATCCCAAAGTTCTTCGCCCGAAGCCCGTCGAACGAGGCGGTGGTTACCATAGGCCCCAGGCCAGGGCCGCTGCACAGGACCACTGCTGCACCAACTGCCATTGCCTCCAACGCGGCCTTGCCAACGGCGAAGACAAGGTCATAGTCCGACAGCAGGTTCTCGGGGTGGGCTGACACCCGTCCCAGGTTATGCCCGACGGCGTCCAAGGCGATCCCCGCCCGAGCCATTGCCTCCTTGGTCGTCGGGAGGTTGGTGTCGGCCGTGGTGTAGTTGTCAAAGATCAAGGCCCGGGCCGGCCTGGGTGGGTGCGTGCGCTTAGGGGTGTATTTCCGTACGTCCACGAAGTTGGGGCGGACCGAGGTAGCCTCGTCGCGTGCGCCGAGGGAAAGCAGCCTCGTCGCACACAACTCACTCACGCCGAAGTACCGCCGGATCCCCGGGTCCGGCGCAGGCGCATCCCACGGATCTTTCGAGTTGTGGCAGAACACCACTGCGGGAACGTCTGGGAATCGCAGGAGTGCCCCGCGTACGAGAGGCCCGTGGTGGCCGTGGAAAACGTCCGGCCTGACGTGGACTCTCCACAGGTCGGTGACGACCTGAACACCGGCGGCGGCCAGCTCGAGACCGACCTGGCCGTTGAGCCAGGTGTAGACGATCGGTCTATGACCCAACCACTGAAGCTCTAGGGCCAGGTCTCTCGTGTATACGACTGTTCCGCTGGGCCAATCGAGGCATAGGTTCGTCAGGAGAACAGTCAGAGATGTGATGCTGGCACCCAACGGCCGTTAGTCCGAGTAGATGAGCTCTCGGACCGCAGCCAATTCCCGTCGCAGTTCGTCGTTGATACCCATCTCGCGGTTGATTTTGTCGCAAGCATGGAGGACGGTGGAATGGTCCCGGCCGCCAAGTTCCGCGCCGATGCGAAGCAACGACACGTCTGTCTCCTCGCGCATCAGGAACATCGCGATCTGGCGCGGCACGACGATGGCCTTGTCGCGCTTCTGGCCCTTCAGGGCGTCGATCTGGACGCCGTAGTAGTCCGAGACGGCGCGGGTGATTCGCTCCGGCGTGACCTGGCGCTTCTTGGGGTTGTACAGAACGTTCGAAAGGACGGCCTGGGCCAACTCGATGGTGATCGGCACGGCGCCCATGCTGGCGTAGGCCACGATCCGGTTGAGGGCACCCTCGAGCTCGCGGATGTTGCTCACGACCTTGCGGGCGATGAACTCCAGCACGTCTGAGCTGACCGGCACGGCCTGCTCCTCCGCCTTGGCCCGCAGGATCGCGATGCGCGTCTCCAGGTCTGGGGCGGTGAGGTCCGCGATGAGGCCCCACTCGAATCGGCTCCGCAGCCGCTCTTCAAGAGTGAGGATCGCCTTTGGCGGCCGGTCCGACGACAGCACTATCTGCTTGCCGTCTTCGTGGATGGCGTTGAACGTATGGAAGAATTCTTCCTGCGTCCGTTCCTTGTCCGCGATGAACTGGATGTCGTCGATCAGCAGAACATCAATCCGGCGGTAACGCGCCCGGAAGTCGTCGATCTTGCCCTGCTGGATGCTGGTGATGAATTCGTTGGTGAACTTCTCGCTCGTGGCGTAGACAACGTGCTTGCGTGGGAAGCGCGCGATTACGGCGTTGCCGATGGCATGCATCAGGTGGGTCTTGCCCAAGCCCACGCCGCCGTACAAGAAGAGCGGGTTGTAGGCGTGGCCCGGCCGTTCGGCGACCGACAGGCTCGCGGCGTGGGCGAGGCGGTTGGCCGAACCGACGATAAAGTTGGCGAACGTGTAGCGCGGGTTGATGTTGCTCGACGCGCCGTCCGGGGCGCCGACGCGGGTGGGCTCCAGGCGGATAGGCTGCGAGACGGCCGGCGTTGCCGCGGGCGCGCTGCCGCCGGCACCTGGAACCTCGACGACCGGCTTCACCATGAACTCAACCTGAACGCTGTAGCCGACGATGCGGGCCAGCGTCTGGGAGATCAGCGAGCGGTAGCGGGTTTCCAGCCAGTCCTTGGCGAAACCGTTGGGCACAGCGATCTTGAACCGGTTGTCGTCGACATCGACGAGCACGGTGTCTCGCAGCCAGGTTTCGTAGTTGGCGGGAGACAGGGAGACTTGGAGTTCTCCGAGTGCCGCGCGCCAGACTTGCTTTGCGTCCATCGAGGCAGGTTCAGTCCTGAATAAGACGGTAAGTGGATAGCCAGAAAGGTGACGGACAACAGTTCGCTATCGCCTTTATGGCGCCGTGAGCCTCCGACTCCAAACCTCTCCTCCGGAGCAATTTGGCAGTCCTCACGGTTTCCTTGAGCCGATGCCCAAGGTTGTCTGGCGCCGCGGGCCGAGGAAGGATAGCACCGCCCCAGCGGCATGGGCAAGGTTCAAGCCGGTGTCGAATCGGATACTCCCGGGGAGTATAGAGTCGGTTGATCCCGATTCACTCTTCGGGGGCCGCCCGGACCGGTCCCGTGTTTGACACCTTGAGTCGCTCGCACATATAATCCGCCGGCAGACGCGCCCAAGCGCTTTCGTGCGCCCGGCGCGTTCGCGTGCTTTTCGGGGAAATTCTGACCCCGAGGCCGTATGGAGAGAATTACACCTTCCGATGAAGCAGACCTTTCAGCCCAAGAAGCGGCACCGAAGCAAAGAACACGGCTTCCGCGCCCGAATGAAGACCACCGGGGGACGCCGAGTTCTGGCGGCACGCCGCGCTCGCGGCCGCAAGAAGCTCACGGTCTGACAACGGACCGCGGCCACAATCCGCCGCGGCTGGTGATGATCTCCAGGCCGGAGGATTTCGCGGCGCTGCAGGGGCAAGGTACTGTGAGGTCCCACCCCCTTCTCGTGGTGAGAATCCGAAGGACCAACCTCGAGGTAACGCGCTTCGGCCTATCGACCGGACGTAAGCTCGGCGGAGCAGTGGTCCGGAACAAAGTGCGCAGGCGATTCCGTGAGGCACTAAGGGTGATGGCGCCCTCGTTCCAGCCCGGCTGGGACGTCCTGATCATCGCCCGACCGCCTGTAATCAGTGCGGACTACCAGATCGTGGCGGGCGTACTGCAAAACCTCCTCCGCCGAGGGGGAGTACTCGGAGGACGGACCTCCTCATGAAGACCGTAGCCATTGGCCTGATCCGGCTATACCGCTGGCTTTTCCAATGGCGTCCGTCGGTCTGTCGTTTCGAACCAACCTGTTCGTTCTATACGGAACAGGCAATCACCAAATATGGTTTCTTTCGAGGGAGCTGGATGGGAATGCGTCGAATTCTCCGCTGCCACCCGTGGAGTTCCGGTGGCTACGATCCAGTCCGCTGAGGTGACTAAACCCGGGCGCAAGCCCTCACTTATGACCCGGTTCAGCCTGCGCTGGGCCGCCTTTGGGTTGATGCTGGTGCTCGCGGCCTTCGCCGTGGCTGCCTGTGCAACCGCCAGCTCTAATTCCGGCGCCACCGCTTCACCCGTAGCTGCAGCGGGTGCTTCGGCACCGGCCGGTGCCGCGGTCGCAGCGACTTCGCCGGAACCAAGCCCCACCGTCAACTACCCGCCCCTGGCTCCTGCCCAGGTGGGGGCCGACCCCACCGGGCTCGCCGGCTTCCTGTTCACGCCGATCTTCCAGTCGCTCTTCGTGCTGCTGGCCGGCCTGTACGCGGTCACGGGCAATATCGTCGTCGCCATCATCCTGATGACGCTGATGATCAGGCTCGTCACGATCAAGCTCTCCTCGAGGCAGATCGTTTCGCAAAAGCGGATGCAGATCCTGGGCCCTGAGATCAAGGCCATGACCAAGGAACTCAATCGCCGTTACAAGGGCGATCGCCTGGCCATCCAGAAGGCCACTCAGGAGTTCTACAAGGAACGAGGCGTCAGCCCTACGGCCGGTTGTCTGCCGTCGATCCTTCAGATGGGCCTTCTCTTCCCGATGTACTGGGTTATTCGAGACGGTCTGACCAACTTCGATCCCAGCGCCATGCTGAAGGTCTTCGGGGTCAACCTCGCTGCGCCGTTCCCCTCTCTCCAGTGCCCCAATACGGCCCATCAGATCAACGGGGTTCTCGACAAGAGCATTCCGTGTATCAATACCATCGTCGCCGGCATCAACGTCGGCCAGCCCCAGGTTCTCTTCAACCTCCCGCTGGTCGTTTTCACTCTCGGTGTCAGCGTTCTGGCCGTGATTGCAGGACTCCTGCAGTTCATCCAGAGCCGCATGCTCATGCCGCCGGCGGCGGAGAACGATCCGTCGGCAAGCTCGCAGCGGACCATGATGGTGATCTTCCCGTTCTTCTCCATCGTGTACGGCGGTTTCCTGCCTGCTGGCCTATTCGTTTACTGGATCACCACTTCGGTGTTCTCGATCGTTCAACAATTCATGATCGTTGGGTGGGGTTCGATGTTCCCGCTCTTCGGCTGGACACCGTTCTTCGCCCGCAATTACACCCCCAGGTTCCCGGTCACGATGCCCGAACCGGCTGAAGCAGGTATGTCGGTAGCAGCTTCCCGGCGCGCGCCGGTGGAGCGGTCGGCATCGGCGGCCTCAACGGTTCGACCCAACACGCAAAGGCGTTCAAGTCGACGAGGGAGACGACGCTAGCCATGACTGCATTTCGCGATGCTTACCACGAGTTCACTGGGAAGACGGTCGAGGAAGCTCTGCGCGGGGCCCGCGAAGAATTCGGCGTGGGCCTTGATGAGCTCGACTTCGAGATTTTGACGCCGGGGAGTCGCGGCGTCCTGGGCATGGGCGCAGAACCCGCCCGGGTCCTGGCGGCCCCTCGCTCGCTGCTTGGTGGTTCCACGCCCAAGCGTGAAGCCGCCGCCTCCGTTCCGCTACCGGCACCGGCCCACGATCGAGAAGATCGCCCGCGCGTCGAGCGAGACTTCGGTCACGACCGGGGTCCGGCAGCAGACCGCGGTCCGGCAGCCGATCGCGGTCCTCGCCCGGCCTGGCTGGACGGCGGTTCGTCCGGTGATCGTGGCCCGCGGCCGTCCGGTGATCGTGGCCCGCGCCCAGGTGGTGATCGTGGCCCGCGGCCGTCCGGTGATCGTGGACCACGCCCGTCGGGAGATCGTGGCCCGCGCCCAGGTGGTGATCGTGGCCCTCGCCCGGGTGGCGCTCACTTCGATCGAGATCGCGCTCCGCGCCCGTCCGGTGGTCCTCGACCGCAGGTTGGCCTGACGCCCAAGGAACTGGCAGAAGTGGCTGCCGCTCGTGTCTCTCCGCGCACAGAGCGCCCGGACTCGGCGGATGTCACGCCGGAAGCCATGGCCGCGGCCAAGGAAATCCTCGAGCAGATCATGTCCCAGCTTGAGTTCAACGTTCGCGTCGAGATTGCTGCCGGCGAAACCAATCGCCTGAACGTGATCGGCGAGGGCGATGAGAAGGAAGCGCTGGGCGCGCTCATCGGACGCAAGGGCGAGCGCCTGTCGGCGTTGCAGCACCTCGTCAATCTGCTGCTTTCCAAGCGCGTCGGCGAGTGGACGCGGATCCTGGTGGATGTCGAGGACTACCGTGGCCGGCGCGAGCGCCAGCTGCGCGATCTCGCAAGCCGGGCCGCGGAACGAGTCGCCGAGACCGGCAAGATGCTTCAACTGGAGCCGATGCCGGCTCTCGAGCGTCGCTGGATCCACCTCGCACTTCGCGGCAACCCGGGCGTGGCCACTCAGTCGATCGGCGAAGAGCCGAATCGGCGTGTCGTGGTCCTTCCTCGCGAGATCTGATTTGACGATCTGGTCTGCTGCGCCGCCCATTGGGGGCCCGTCAGGCCGATCCGTATTGCGCAACGAGTCTGGCGCGCGGCGTAACGGCAAGTTACGGCCGCGCGTCTATCGTTAAGCCGGAGCCCACAACCGGCTGTTTTGGTTATGCCGCAACTTGTAATAGCGCCGCCCAGCCAACGGCGGGGTAAAAAGGGATTGAGATGACAACGGATTCGCTCGGGCCGATTGAGCCTAAGGAACAGAGCAAGGCCTCGGTTCGACCCGCTGCCTCGAAGTCGCCTTCCGCGGAGACGTTCAAGTCGTCCGCGGCTCGGGAAGCAGACGACGCGTCTTCCTCAAAGCCGCAATGGCGATTCTCGGCCCGCTTTTCTCGGCCGCGCATGCCGAAGGACCTTCACGCGAATAGACGCGTTCTCGGGTTTGCTGCAGCATTCGCCGCCGGAACCTTTGCCACGTTTTTCGCCTTCGTGGTGGTGGCCTTCGGTTACTCCGGCTCGTATGACAACCGCATCCTCCCAGGCGTTCACGCCGGCCCCGTGGACCTCTCGGGCCTCTCTCGCGACGAGGCAATTGCCAAGTTGCAGTCCGGGTTTGCATACCTTAGCCAGGGCGAAGTCACGGTCACTACCCCGGTTGGGGTCACAACCATCACCTATCAGCAGATAGGGCGCGGTCCGGACGCCGAGGCAATGGCCGACGCCGCGATGGCAGTGGGTCATTCGGGTAATCCAATCACCGATCCGGCCAGCGTCATGCACGCTGCGACCCTTGGGCAGGGCATCCCCGTCGTGATCCGGCTGGATCCGACGGCTCTGGCGCAGCGCGTGCACCAGCTCGTGGGCACGAGCTCCATTCCGGCGAAAGATGCGCAAGTGACCGCCAGGGACGGTGAGTTTGTCGTGACCAAGTCGACCACCGGCCATGGAATTGACGAGGCGGAAATTGGCCGGACGGTCGTTGAGAAGCTGAGCCAGGCAGACGCTCCGGCGGATCTGCAGGCGGGCGGCTCCTTTGTCACACTCCAGCCGACCGTCAGCGACCAGGATGCACAGGCTGCTATCGATAGCGCCCGCAAGATGCTTGTGGACATCACCCTGTCCTGGTCCGTGCTGCCTTCATATGCGCCGAATCCTTCCAGCTGGAAGGCCAAGTCCTGGACTGTTCCGGCGGCTCAGATCAAGACCTGGATCATCTTTGGCCAGCGCCAGGACGGTACGTATGCACCTGCGGCCGACCCCGCCCAGGTCGAGGCTTACCTTGCCGGCCTGTCCTCGAAGTCCAGCATCGCCCCGATTGAACCGCAGGTCATCTGGAATCCGGACGGCAGCCCCAAGGATCTGACGCCGGGCAAGGACGGTGTTGGAATCGACCTGCCGGCAACCACCTCGGCGCTCTCGGCGTACTTGGATCAGCTGGCGGCAGGCAACCGACCAGGCGCGACCCTCGAGGTGGTCACCGGACCCATTCATCCGCAGATCGCCACCGTTGACAGCGTCAAGGGCATGCAGATCATCGGCCAGAAGACGATCTACTTCTTCGCCGGCCCGTCAAACGGCGATGGCAAAAACATTCGCCAGCCTGCCCTCAATCTGAATGGTCAGGTCATCGGCCCCGGACAGAGCTTCAGCTTCCTCGGCGCCGTTGGGCCCATTGATGCGGCTCACGGTTTTGCCGACGGCGGAGCGATCATCGGCGGCAAGAGCGACCATACCGGGGTCATGGGCGGTGGCATCTGCTCGGCATCAACCACCGTCTTCAATGCGGCGGCCGACGCCGGTCTCCAGATCGATGAGCGACACGCCCACTTCTACTACATCAGCCGCTATCCCTCCGGTCGCGACGCCACCGTGTTCTCCAACGGCACGTCGACCTGGGATCTGCGCTGGACGAATGACACGGCCTATCCGATCGTCATCCGCTCCTGGGCAACCTACCAATGGCAGAGTTCGATCACGGTTCAGATCTGGAGCATGAAGACGAACCGCAAGGTCGATTGGACCGGTGGCGCAAGGGCGAACGAAGTAGTGGCCAGCGACGGCCCTCCGCAATACGTCAAGACACTCAAGCCCGGCGTGACCTACCGGGCCGAGTACGCGGATAATGGCTTCGATACTTCCGTGCGACGTGTCGTTACGGATACAACCAACGGCAACATTCTCCATGACGACACCTGGCAGTCGCATTACGCGATGGTCACCGGCGTCGTTCAGGTCGGCGTAACCCCGTCCCCGGAAAACACGCCGGCTCCGACAAACACACCGAAGCCTACTGGCACTCCAGTGCCCGTTATCCCGCCGAGCGCCGCCCCGGTGGCATCGACTCGACGTCGCAGGCTCGATGGCGGCGAGGACGAGTAGTCCGGGCCGATCCTCAGGTCAATGAGAAGAAGAGCCGGCGCGATGCGCCGGCTCTTCTTCTTTCTACGTCGGTTCGGCGGCGGCCACCGGTTCGTGCTCGTATGCCATCAGATCGGGGAAGAGGCGGAGTACGGCAAGCAAACCGACGAGACACAGCACCCCGCCGGAGATGACCGAGAACTGAGGTCCGGCAAGGGCGGCGACACCCGCGGCCTCGGCATCGCCAAAGCGTGGCCCGGTAGTGACGACAAGCATGTGGATCGAAGAGATGCGCCCGCGTAGGCGGTCGGGCGTCACGATCTGGACGATCGAGCTGCGCAGAACCGCGCTGAGTACGTCCGCCACACCGGCAAACACCAGGCACAACAACGCCAGTGGGAAGCTGGCGGTGAACAGCCCGAAGCCGACGATCGCTACGCCCCAGCTCGCCACCGCGGCCACGACCCCGCGCCCCGGGAGTCGCAGCTTGCCTACCGATCCGCTCAGGATCGCCCCGATGACGGCCCCGAGCGCTGGGGCGGCGGTGAGCAGCCCGTAGCCGGCCGCCCCGGTGTTGAAGACGGTAAGGGCCAGCTGTGGGAACAGTGAACTCGGCATGCCGAAGACCATCGCGTCGAAGTCGATGGCGAATGTGGCAAGTACGATGCGGCGGTCTCGAGCGAAACGCAGCCCCTCCACGATCGATCGGATGCCGGGCCGCGCCGCATCCGGATGCGGTGGTATCGGGGCGATGACAAGCAGGGCGGCGAGGCTGGCGATGAATGAGATCACATCGAAGGCGAAGGCGGTAGCCACGCCGGAGACCGCGATGATTACCCCGGCCGCTACGGGCCCTGCCACGGAGACGGTGGCACCGCTGAGCCAGTTGACCGCGATCGCCGCCTGGAGTCGCTCACGTGGCACCAGACGAGGCAGGGCGGATGCGCGGGCGGGTCCATCGACGGCGCCCACCCCTGCCGCGACGAAGGCAATGGCGTAGAGAGCTACCAGTGGCGGACTCGGCTGCAGTGCCAGAACCGCCAGCCCAAGGCTGCAAGCCGCCAGCAGGATCTGTGTGGCGATCAAGAGCCGGCGCCGGTCCACCGCATCGGCAATTGCCCCGCCGCCGAGCGAGAAGATGAGGATCGGGACCAGTTGAACGAGCGCCAGCAGGCCGATCGAGAGGGAATTCTGGGTCAGATGCCAGAGCAGGAAGGGCAGTGCCACCACGGTTATCTGCCGGCCCAGGCTGTTGATGATCTGGCCGATCCAGATCATTCGGAAGTCGCGGTCGAGCCGGACCGGCTCCATGTCCACGAGGATGCCCTGGAGCGCCTTGAGGCTCGGGCGTCTTCGGCGCGTCGTTTCGGGCATGGGCGGAAGGATACGGGAAGAAGCGTTCGGGGCCGGTTCGGCGGCGGGGCGGTTACTCCGGGCGGTCGCGCAGCAGGGCGATTGAGACGCAGATGAACCAGGCCAGCAAGGCGAGCAGAGAAGCCCACTCGAGCGTGGCGACAGCCCAAGTGCCGTCGGGGCGATTTGTGAGCGGGCCGTCAGGGTCGGTGGGGTTGTACGTGGAGTAGACGGCGATGAACGCCATGGAGACGGCCACGACGACCCCTCCGGGGACGAGGAGCCAGCGCGGTAGGGCCGGCCGACGACCTGCCAGGATCCAGGCGCTCACGATGGCCGCGAGCAGCCAGCCGGTCAGGAAGAAGATGCGCGACACGAGTCGATGCGGTGCGTGTTCGTCCATCGGGAAGACGCCCACGAGGGTGCCGGAGATGCCGGACACCACGCCGACGATCAGGAGGGCCGCCCTGTATGGCCCGGCCAGCCTGTTTGCGAGCAGCAACAGGAAGAGACCCAGCCCCGCGCCCCCGACCACAAGTCCGAGGTTGAAGGCCCAGCTGAACCGAGACACAGAGGTCTGGCCCAACTCCGAGATGAAGTGATTGAGGGGCGAGTAGGCCTCGCCCGAAACCCCTTGGTACGGTAGGGCCGCTAATACCATCCCCAGCAGGATCACGCCAACCGACCCCAGACCGAGCGCGGCGAGGCGGCGTGATGTCATAGGGAGCAAGTCCGGCCGGACCGGGTCAGGCCCTGACGTCTACCTGCCGGCCCGTGCTCGCTCCGAATTGCGTCATCGCTTGACGGTATATCGAGAGCGGATCGGTACCGGACTGGGCGCGCCGATAGACGGGGGTTTGGTCCATCGAGAAGTCCGCGGGAACCGGCTTTGCCACGAGCGCTTGATAGATGGTGTTGGCGCGGCTCATCGCCTCGGCGGTGGACGGGTCGCCGGAAACGTCCGGGTGTAGGCGGCGCGCCAGAATTCGATAGGCGCCCTGGACGGCCTCCATCGGGGCCGATGGATCCAGGCCCAACATCTGGTAGTAATCGACTCGAGTCGGTTGAAGCGCTATGTCCATTGTTTCTTCTGGCGTGTTTAGACGCGGCAGCTCCCAGATAAAAGATAGCAGGGTAGACCCTCGATTGGTTCCGTCGTGTTCCGTATTGGGTCGGAAGAGGTGCGTTCTGGCACCGGTGCCGGTCTAGCGCTTGCGATACGTCCGGTGCGGGAGTCCGTCAGCTCCGGGTTGCCAGTTCGCAGTGAGGCGGCCGTCCGCCTCGAGGCCGTGGAGGGCCGGGATGAGCAGACGGTGGTCACGCTCCGCTGGGACCGCGCCGAGGCGCCGCGCGACGGCCAAGCTGGTGAGCGAGTCGTCGGCGAGCGCTCCCAGAACGCGATGCCGCTCGGCTGCGAGTGGTTCGGGGCTCATAGTGGCGCCGTGATCCAGTCCCATACGGAGCCGTGGAACTGTGTGTTCATGCCGCCGCCGCAGTCGGCTATTTCATAGCGCTGGCCATCCGGCCCAATTCCGGTAAGGATCACCTCCCAGGGACCCTGGTCGCGTAGATGGTCCAGGTGGAATATGGCTTGGATCCAGGTGGGGTGGACCTCGGCCGGCAGAGTGACCGCCGGGCTGGAGTAGCGAGTGTCGGCGCCAAAGGCGTCATTCGGACCACTGGACACGATCCAATGCCAGGCCTCGAAGCGGAGGTCGTGCCAGTTGGTCAGGGCCGTGGCCATGGAGACAGGGGCTTGCTGGTCTGTGATCGCGGAATAGAGGTCCCCGCCCGTGTCCGCCATTCTCACGCCGCCACCCATGATGCTTCCCTGGGGGACCCATTCCGCGGGTGCGTCCGGGGGTAGGCTGCCGCGCGTCGGGCCTTGCGTGTGCGCGATTGCGATTGTCGTCAGCGTCGTGTTACCCGACTCTGCGGATCCGGTTGCGGCGAAGAGCAGGCCGGCGCCCAGGATCACGATCAGGAAGCCTCCGATGCCGGCCAGGACCGCATTTCGGCTGACGTGCAGCAGGGGCCGTTCGATGCGAAAGAACGCGGCGGTGAACGCCACTATCGGAACGCAAAGGTAGGCCACCACGGCCGGCCAACTCATCGGTCCGGACAGGCCGAAGATGGCCCAAATTCCGAAGACAATGGCTGATGTCGAGGCCCAGAAGACGGCGACCGATCGCGGCGCACGGCGGCTTAGGCCGGCGCAGACGCGGACTGCGTATCTGGTGGCGTAGGCAGCCGCGAATATGAATGCGGTGGGAATCAAGAGCGAGTTGATCAGGCTGTTCTGGTTTTCTTCGAGGATGAAAAGGCGGACTCCGGCCAGAGAGAGAAGTCCCACGCACGCTGCACCCAGAAGAAAGACTCCAATCGCGATCGCAAACCCGGTGAAGTAGCCAATTACGAACCCGCCGCCCGCCGCGAAGATGCCGCCGCCGGCGCCAGCCAGGAGACGCCTGGTGGACTGGTGAGCGGCGCGGATCTGGTCGCCGAGTTCCGTAGGTGAGCCGAGGCGAGCAAGGGATTCGCGGATTGCCTTCTCGCGGTCCAGGCCCTCGGCTTCCAGTGATTCGATTGAGTCGGCGATGTGGTCGGCGAGCTCCGCCCGGACCTCGGCAGCATCGGCCGCGGGTAGTGAGAGGGTCGATGTCAGGCGGTCGAGGTATGCGGAGACCTCGTGGGGCTGGGTTGGGCTTGCTTCTGAATCCGGCCGGCCGTCGTCGTTGGGCTGCCAGTTCAGGCGGCGCTCGCTGCGTCGGACAAGCTTAATGGCGCCGACCGGTAACAGAATCACGATCGCCAGAACTGCAGCAAGCAAGAGCGCACCGGCGCCGAGGATCACTTCGCGCCCCCTACCGCCTTCGCCATGCCGGTGGAGAAGGCGGCCCACTCGGTGGCATGCGCATCCAGCATCCCGAGCCCGGATTTGGTGATCTTGTAGTAGCGGCGCCTTGGGCCGCGGTCGCTGAGCCGCCAGTTGGCCTCGAGCGCGCCGTCTGCCTCGAGGGCGTGGAGTGCTGGATAGAGCGAACCTTCGCTCGGGGCGAAGGCGCCGCCGCTGCGCTCGCGGACCTGCTGCGCGATTTCGTAGCCGTAGAGCTCGCCGTCGCGTAGAACTGTCAGGACTAGAAGCGTCGTGGTTCCCTTGAGAAGTTGTCCTCTGATCTTGCCGTCCACGCACGCTACCTCAGTTAACTGTATATCGCATAACGATGTAGCTGAGACTATGCCTCGGTTGCCTAACCGTCAAGAGGCGCCAGATGTTCCGCAACCGCTGCAACGGCAATCGGGTAGGGGCGTCCGGCGGCTTCCTCGCGTAGAGTGTTGCCATGCCGATTTCACGCTCGTCGCGCAGTCGCATCGCAATGGCTGCCCTGGCTGGCTCGCTTGTCCTGGTAATCGCGACCGTTGCTACCCTCAACGTGCCGGCCGGCGGTGTGGAGAATTCACCCGCCCCCGTGTCGAGCGGGAGCGGCGTCGCCACGGCTTCCGGTGTTCCACTCGCCTCGTTGCCGGCTTCTCAAGACGCGACCGCTCCCGGCTTCTATTTCCAGCCTATCGGCATCTTCGCCACCCCGGCGGCGCCGTCCCAGGCCCATCCCGAGTTCCAGTCCACCGACCGGCCTTGGGCTCCGAGCACTTCCCGCCCCAACGTCACCCAGGCTCCGGCATGGTCGTTGACCAAGGCCTACGGTCGCGCGGCTCTGGTGGGGGGCAAGGTCGTTACGCTCGGCGGCGGGTCGGACCCGCTGCTGATGACCGGTACGTTGTTGTCCGTTCCTCAGCGCCGGACGCTTGACACCACTTGGAGCCGGTGGATTGTCGAACCGTTTGGTGTGGGGCAGGACGAGAAGGGGACCTACTACCGGAACCTGAGCTTCTGGAACCTTTGCGGCCCCGGTGCGAGCACCGTTGCCCTCTACTACTGGCAGCAACTCACCGGCCATCCGAACGTGACGGGCACAGGTGGTTGGTTCCTCGATCCGTACGAGGCGCAGGGCGCTGCCTGGCCGAGCCCGGGACCGACGGTCGCCATCGGCGCGGACGGCACGCGGCTCGGGACATACTGGTCGGGCTCAGACAACGTGAACGGCTTCACGGCTCACGGCCGCGGCTTTCTCATGTACTTGGCCACGCAGGCCCAACCGCCCACCTGGTCCGCATCCGGAATGGCGAACTGGGTTGACCGGTCCGGCAAACCGCTATATCCCCAGCTGGGCTCGTCCCGGGAGGACATCATGGCCGGCGTCAACTGGGAGATCTCGGGCCACGACCTGAACACTTGGATGGACGCCTGGTATCAAGCCGTAGACAGGGACGACGGGGCGCTCGATCGTGACTTGCAGGTGGCGGCCATGCTGGACATAGGGCGTGACGGTGTACCGATCGTGGCGGCCGTCGACACCTTCGATCTCCCGAACTGGCAGGCCGGAGCGGCAACTCCGCACATTCGCCACGCGATTTCCATCGTGGGCTACGACAACACCGCAAGCCCCCCGACGTACACCTACCTCGACTCTTGCGGGCGGAGCTGCAATGCGCGCGGCGGCAACAGCAACGGCGGGATTCACGTGATCGCCCAGTCTCAGATGATCGCCGCGATGCGTGACGAGGTCGGCATCGGGTTTATCTGGTAGATCCGAAGGCGTTGGTGCTGGCGGCAGGACGAAAAGTTGGTGGAGATGGGGGAGAGTTGAACTCCCCGTCCAGAAACCTTCGCCGGAGACCACTACGAGCGTGTCCGATGATTTGTCGTCGAGCGCCCGGACGGCCATCGGCAGTCTGCCGGACGCTCCAGTCACGTTCCCTTGCGGG
>DASVJA010000157.1:0-19989 GCA_036386115.1 Candidatus Limnocylindrales bacterium | reverse complement strand
GCGCGGCCATGCTGTGGGCGTCGGCCACGGTGACGTCCTCCCGCGCCGGACGGCTCATCGGATCGGCTTCCACCGTCGCCTGGATGATGGCGATCGGCATGCTGGTGGCAGTTCCCATCGCGCTGGTGTCCGGCCCGGTCCCAGTGATAACTCCCACCTTGATCTTCTGGATGGCGGCCTCAGGACTGGGCGGAGTGGCCGGCATCGTGTTCGCCTACCGGGGCCTGAGTCTCGGTAAAGTGGGCGTCGTAGCAGCCCTTGCCTCAACGGAAGGAGCCATCGCCGCCGTCATGTCGGTGATCGCCGGCGAACCGATGACCGTCCTGGTCGCGGCAATGCTGTGCGTGATCGCAGGCGGCGTCGCGGTTGTGGCCCTGCTCAGCGGAGCGCCGGAGCCGGAAGCGGTTCAGGCGGTTGACGCCGAAGATGCCCAGATGTTTGTTCCCGCGCGCCTCGTCCGCTTCACCGCGGAGGAGCAAGCCGTCCTTTTCGGAGCCGCGGCGGCCGTCTGCTTCGGCATATCGATTTACGGCACGGCCAAACTTGGGGCCAGCATGAGCCCCATCGCGGCCGTTGTGCCGGTGCGAGTGATCGGCTTCGCGGTCGTATTCATCCCGCTGCTGCTCAGCGGACGGCTTCGAATCACCAGGCGAGCCGTCCCGATGGTCCTTCTGATCGGCTCAGCCGAGGTCTTCGGCAACGCGGCATATGCCTTCGGGGCTCAGGACAGCATCGCCATCGCCGCGGTACTGGCGAGCCAGTTCGCAGCTCTTTCCGCCATCGGGGCCTTCCTGTTCTTCAAGGAGCGGCTGTCGCGCTATCAGAAATTCGGCGTGGTAGTGATCCTCGTCGGAGTAGCCTTCCTGACTCTGGCGCGGGGCTAGCCGGACCGGGGCCGGGATGCGCCGGGCCGGAGCACGATCCTCTATGGCGCCTCCCAGGACGGCGGGCCAACTTAACGGCACCATTGCGCAGTGAACAAAGATCAAGCCAAGTCATCGGAAAGGCACCGCGTCGTCATTGTCGGCGGCGGCTTCGCCGGGCTGTATGCCGCCCAGAGGCTCGGCAAGAACCGGGCCGTCGAAGTCACGCTCATAGATAGGCGCAACTACCACCTCTTCCAGCCGCTCCTCTACCAGGTGGCAACCGGCGCTCTTTCTCCTGGCGACATCGCCCAGCCGCTGCGGGCGATTCTGCGCCACCGCAAGAACACGCGCGTCATTCTCGGCGAAGCCGTCGGGCTGGATCCCGTCGCGCGACGGGTAACGCTCAGCGACGAGGGCACGGTGGACTACGACACGCTGGTCGTGGCGACCGGCGCACGCCACGCCTATTTCGGTCACGACGAGTGGGCAGAACTGGCGCCCGGGCTCAAGACCATCGAGGACGCGACGGACATGCGCCGACGAATCCTCATCGCCTACGAGGCGGCCGAGCGCGAAGCCGACGGCAATCGGCGGTCGGAATGGATGACCTTCACGGTCGTTGGCGGCGGCCCGACCGGAGTGGAGCTGGCCGGCGCATTGGGCGAGATATCGCGCGACACGCTTCGGCGCGACTTCCGGTCGATCCTGCCCTCCGATGCCAGAGTCCTGCTCGTCGAGGCCCTGGATCGGGTTCTACCCACCTATCCGGCCGAACTCTCCGAGTCTGCCAGACACCAGCTCGAGCATCTTGGAGTAACTGTCAGGACGGGGACAAGGGTCACGGCCATCGACGAAGGCGGCATCGCGGTATCGGTCCACGCCGATACGGGCGGCGACATGGTCGAGCGAATCCCAACCAGAACCGTGCTCTGGGCCGCGGGCGTTCAGGCCTCCAGCTTTGGCCGAAAGGTCGCGGAGGCGCTCGCGGTCGAGGTAGATCGGGCGGGCCGCCTGCCGGTCGATCCGGATCTGACGGTGCCCGGCCATCCCGAGATCATGGTCCTGGGCGACCTCGCCGTCGTAGCCCGACCCGGCGGCAAGCCCGTACCCGGCGTCGCCCCGGCGGCAATCCAGGAAGGCAAGTACGCCGCCGATTCGATCAAGCGCCGCCTTCAAGGCAAGCCTCTCGAGCCGTTCCACTACCAGGACCGCGGCGACGTGGCCGTCATCGGCCGCCTCTCCGGCGTCGCCGACATTCGCTGGCTCGGCCGCTTCGGCCACATGCGCGGCTTCCTTGCCTGGGGCATGTGGCTGGGCGTGCACATCCTGTATTTGATCGGCTTCGCCAATCGACTGGTAGTGCTGATCCGTTGGGCCTGGAGCTTCCTGACCCACGGCCGCGGAACCCGTCTGATTACCGGCGAACCGCACCTGCCGCCGATCAAGCGGCCGGAGAATCTGTAGCCCCCTCGCCTGCGGACCCGTCCTCGCGGCGGCCGCAAAGCACCGTATCATCCGAGTCCATGTCCGACTCAACGCCTGCCCGATCAGACCGGCCCATCTCCGACTTGCTGTTGGAGGGGCGACCGCTGCGCTCGCTCGAGTTTTTTCCGCCCAAAGACGAGGTGGGCGTCGAGGCGCTCCGACAGACGGCGGCGGCCCTCAAACGGATCGAGCCCGATTTCGTATCGATAACCTACGGCGCCGGTGGCAGCACGCAGGAACGCACCGCTCAGATGTCCGGGCTGCTGCGGGATGAGTTCGGCTTCACGGTGATGCCCCACCTGACCGCGGTGAACCACACCCGGGCTCAGGTCGCGGCCGTCGCGGATGGGCACTACGCGAAGGGAATCCGCAACATCATGGCCCTGCGCGGTGACGTGCCGGCCGGACTGCCCGCGGAGACGGCATTCAGAGACGACCTGCGCTTCGGTTCCGACGTGGTGGCCCTGCTCAAGGACTTGCACCCCGATCTATGCCTGGGCGTGGGTGGCTATCCGGAGAAGCACCCTGAGGCACCTTCGTTCGAGGCCGACATGGTCAACCTCAAACGCAAAGTGGACGCCGGGGCGTCGTTCATAACCACGCAACTCTTCTTCGACAACGACGCCTACTACCGCTTTGTGGATCGATGCCGCGCTGCCGGAATCGAGGTCCCGATCGTCCCGGGGATCATGCCGGTGCTCTCACTCAAGCAGATCACACGCATAACCAACATGAGCGGGGCCTCGCTTCCGGACCGGTTGATCAAGCGCATCGAAGCCGCCGGAGATCAGCAGGAGATCATCGAGGTGCTCGGCGTCGACTGGGCTCTGATGCAGATCCGCGACCTCCTTGCGGCCGGCGCCCCGGGCTATCACCTCTACATCCTCAATCGGGCTCGGAGCGCGCTGACACTGGCGGCAGGGCTGGCCGCGTAGGAGTTGCGTCGAGTGGGCGGCGACTCGGCGGAGTTGCACCGACCGGGCGGGTAGTTGCGCCCCGCATGCAACTAGGTCAGAACACTCATTGCGGCAAGGGTCCCACCTTGCCTATATGTGGTTCTGTAACCGGCTCCCGACAGGGACTCCGACGCCGACAAGGAGGTGAGATCCGCCTTCTCAATCGATCTCAAACATCTCCAGCCGCTCCGTGTCGAGGAGGGCTAGCTTCCGGAGGAGGAGAGCTTGAAGACCACTAGGTTTCTTACAGTCCTGGCGAGCGCAGCCTTGATCATCGGCCTCGTTCCTGCCGCTGCGGTGGCCAGTTCGGGATCTGCCGTATCGCCATCGCTAATCATCGGCCCGAAGGCCATCCCGGCGGGCGTCACCAGTCCGGCCGACTACAGCCTCTTCAGCTGCCAGCTGGGGCTTTCTGTGGGCGCTTGCTACGACCCGTACCAGATGCGGCACGCCTACGGCATCGATTCGCTGATCAGCGCCGGGTACACCGGCAAGGGCAAGACGATCATCATCGTCGACGCATTCCAGTCGCCGAACATCGCCGCCCAGCTGAACTACTTCGACACCTTCTACGGCCTGCCCGGTCTGAACGGGCTCGGCAACCCATATGATCCGACGCTCGGCCGGTTCACCCAGATCGCCCCGGACGGACTGACGCCGTTCGATGCGACCAACGATGGCATGGTCGGCTGGGCCGAGGAAATCTCGCTCGACGTCCTCTGGGCGCACGCCATCGCCCCCGGAGCCAACATCGTTCTGGACCTGTCCAAGTCCGACCAGGACCCGGACATCCTGAGCGCCACAAAGTACGCCGTGCGCCATAACCTCGGCGATGTCATCTCCCAGAGTTTCGGCGAGAACGAGAGCTGCGTCGATAAGGCTGTGCTCACCGGCGAGCACCAGGTCTTCGCCGAAGCCACCAGGAAGGGCATGACGATCTTTGCCTCCTCCGGCGACGAAGGCGCGGCGCAACTGACCTGCGACGGGAACTCGTGGGCGAAGGCTGCGTCATCTCCGGCCAGCGATCCGCTTGTCACCGGAGTCGGCGGCACCGAACTTGTCGCCGCACCCTACTGCCTGACCTCCCTTGGCTGCGATCCGACGACGAACCCCGCGGCCGGCACCTACCAGAGCGAAGTCGCCTGGAACGAAGGACCTACCTTTGGTGATTTCCAGGACGAGTTCGATTCGACCCTGGCCTCCGGCGGCGGTTTCAGCGTCCTCTACAGACAACCGGCCTTCCAGGCCTCCGCGGTCCGTAGCAAGCAGCGCGGCGTCGCCGACGTCTCGTACAGCGGCTCGGTCATGCACGGCGTTCTGACATACCTCGATATCCCCGGCATCCCGGCCGGCTTCTATCGCTTTGGTGGCA
Organism: Candidatus Limnocylindrales bacterium; assembly: GCA_036386115.1. Classification (GTDB taxonomy): domain Bacteria; phylum Chloroflexota; class Limnocylindria; order Limnocylindrales; family CSP1-4; genus Fen-1039. The sequence goes on along the minus strand of DASVJA010000157.1, from coordinate 15,310 downwards.
CCAGCGCGGGCTCGCCCCAGTGGGCCGCCATCATCGCCATCGCCGACCAGAAGGCCAGGGGCGACCTGGGCTTCATCAACGCCGCCCTCTATCGCATGGGTCCGGCGTTCCTCCACGACATCACCAGCGGCAACAACTCGGCAATGGAGCTTGATGTCGACGGTAACCCGGTCACGATCAACGGCTTCAATTCAGGCCGAGGCTGGGACGCCCCGACAGGCCTTGGTACGCCGGCCGGCACCAAGACGGTCAATCGGCTGATCCAGGTCGCGTCCCGGTCAGACGGACCGGGAGCCATAGCCGGTTCCGATGCGTATCAGTTCGGGAACTGGTTTGGACGCGGATACAACCGGCCTCACTAGACCCAACGCGTAGCTCATGGCTGCCGGGCACCACGTCGCGAGACGTCGGTGCCCGGTAAGCTATTCAGGGAACAACGGCCCTCTCTCCGGCGTCGGTGGAGCAGTACCTAACCCCAAACGGTGGACTTGAGCCATGACCAGGAAGAGATCCGCCTCCGCCACTGCAGGGCTGGCAGCCTGTCTGCTCGTTCTTGCCCTGGCCGGATGCGTAGCAGCGGGAGCTTCGAGTACGACTTCGACACCCGGCGACAGCCCCGGGCAAGCGGGCATGAGCGGACCAGCCTATACGCCCGTCGGATCGCCGGTGCAAGGATCCCTGCCGCCCGATTCTGGCGCCACGCCGACCGCCACATCGGTCGGAGGGGCAGCCGGCAGCGGCACCGTCACCGTCACGATGGCGGACAATGAAAAGACGGTGCAGATGGTCGTCGGCCAGAACCTCAGCCTCAGCCTTGGCGGTGGGGTCCTCTGGTCCTTGGCGATCTCCGACGCAAAGGTCCTCCAGCGCCTCCCCGCTCCGGTGCCGACCGGTGTCGATGGGATCTACAAGGCGATCGCGGTGGGCTCTGCCAATCTCAACGGCACGGGGAGACCCGATTGCTCCGGCGGTGGCTTCTGCCCCCAGTTCGTTCTCGCGTTCAGTATCAATATCGTCGTCGGCTGAGGAGCCGGCGCATCGTCGGGAAGTGCGCCCGGACAACGCTTGTCGGGGAAAACCCTAAGGGAAGTCGGCGCGCCGCCCGAGTCCTCCGCCGTGGACGCCATCAGCCCTATCGGGACACTTGTGTCGCGGATGCGGGAACTGGAGAACAGCACACCCAGCCCATCGATCGCGGACGTCGCCGGCAATCCGAACGTGCCCGGCCCGGAGACTCCGGCCGCGGCCGACTTCACGGCTAAGTACGAAATGGCGGCCCTCGTCACCGCCTTCCGCGCCGGAGCCGACATGTCCTTGACGCTCATCCAGATGTTCAAGGAGCCTCACTCACCGGTTGAGTGAGGGGCGCGCCCACCATGTGGCCCCGTGGTGCCGCCCGCCCACGGGTGGAGCTTTTCGCCGCGCTCCGGCATCCGAAACGTCGATCCGCCGGGTGACTCTTCGGCTCGCGCCCGCGCACGAAGCTCCCACTTCCGCCGTTTGACGACTCCGGACCGCCGGCGTATTATCGACCAGCGCTTATCGATATAAGTTGGTCTATAACAACCCGCTGTAGGTGAACCTGCCATGAGCCCCGAGACAGACATGGTGCACGTTCCGTTCCCTACGCTTCGAAGGCTGCCCACCTATCACCACTATCTGGTCGAGCTCAAGGCGGCCGGCCGATCTACGGTCTCCTGCACCAACATCGCCGAAGACCTCAACCTGTATCCGACGCAGGTTCGCAAGGACCTTGAGGCGACCGGGATAGTCGGCAAGCCCAAGGTCGGATACGGCGTACCCGAGCTCATCGAGTCAATCGAGACATTTCTCGGCTGGAACGACTGCCACAGCGCATTCCTCGTCGGAGTCGGCGGCCTTGGTTCGGCGCTCATCGGCTATCCGGGTTTCGACCGCTACGGCTTCGACATCGTCGCCGGCTTCGACACCGATCCGGCCAAGGTCGGCACCGTGCTTCGGGGGAAGCAGGTCCTGGATGTCGAACGGCTACCCGGGCTGGCCGCCCGAATGCATGTACGTATCGGAATCATCGCCGTCCCCGCCTCGGCGGCTCAAGGCATCGCCGACGTGATGGTGAGCGGTGGAATCCGTGCGATCTGGAACTTCGCCCCTGTGGGGCTAAAGGTTCCGGAAGGAATCGTCGTTCAGAACGAAGACCTGGCCTCGTCCCTGGCCGTGTTTTTGCAGAAGCATGCCCTTATGGCGGGCCAAGAGACATCCTCAGGAGTCGAGCGCGATGCTGCCAGAAAGCCCCGTTAGCGAGCCGGGCCTGCCCGGTCGACAGTTTCAGAAGGTCTGCGAGATCCTGGCTCTGCACCAGCACCAGTCATCGCGCCTCATCCCGATTCTCCAGGCAGTTCAGGAGGAGTACCGCTACCTGCCGGAGGAAGTGATGACATACGTGGCCACTTCCCTGCGCATACCCCCGGCCGAGGTCTACGGCGTAGCCACCTTCTACGCCCACTTCGCGCTGGCGCCAAAGGGCAAGCACGTTCTGCGGCTCTGTGACGGAACGGCCTGCCACGTCAAGCAATCCATCCCGATCCTCGAGGCGCTGCGGGCCAAGCTCAAGGTCAGCGAACTGAAACCGACCACGCAGGACCTCATGTTCACCGTGGAGACGGTCTCCTGCCTGGGTGCCTGCGGTCTTGCTCCGGTTCTGCTTGTAAACGACCAGGTATACGGCCAGATCACTCCGCAACGCGCCTGCACGCTCGTGGACGAGATCGTCGCCGAGGAGCAAGTCCAATGACGCTTTTCGTATGGCAAGACTCCCCCACCGAGGCGACGCTGGCCGAGAGCGGACGCGCCTACCGGGAACTGGCCGACGTGGCCCAGAGACGCGTCGTGATATGCGCCGGGACCGGCTGCGTGGCCGGCGGCGCCCTGGCCGTCTATGCCGAGTTCGTCCGAGCAATCGAAGCCGCCGGGATCGACGTAGTGACGGAACTGAAGGCCGAGACTCCTCCGACCTCCAACTCTGTGCACGTCTCGCACAGCGGCTGCCAGGGCTTCTGTCAGATGGGCCCGCTGGCCACCGTACTTCCCGACGGCATCCTCTACACGCGAGTCAAGCCGGGCGACGTCGCCGAGATCGTCGAAACCACACTGCGCACGGGAGAGACTGTCGAGCGCCTGCTGTACCTGGACAAGCAGACCGAAAGCCGCTGCCGCGGCGTCGCCGAGATTCCTTTCTACCAGGCCCAGCAGCGCTTCGTCCTCAAGGAATGCGGGATCATCGACCCCGACAGCCTGCCCGAGTACCTGGCCAACGACGGTTACCAGGCGGCCTGCCGCGCATACACCTCGATGTCACCCGAGGAGGTCTGCCGTGAGATCGAGCGTTCCGGCCTCCGGGGCAGAGGCGGCGGCGGATTTCCCACCGGCAAGAAGTGGGACCTGACCCGCATCCAGCTCGACGGCCAGAAGTACGTCATCTGCAACGGCGACGAAGGCGATCCAGGTGCATTCATGGATCGCAGCGTCATGGAGGGCAATCCCCACAGCGTGATCGAGGGGATCCTCATCGCATCGCGGGCGGTCGGCGCCTCCGAGGCCTACGTTTACGTTCGGGCCGAATATCCACTGGCGGTGAAGCGGGTTCGTAAGGCCGTTGCCGATGCGGAGGCCGGTGGCCTTCTGGGCGACAACCTCTTCGGTACGGGTCTATCGCTGCGAGTGACCGTAATGGAAGGCGCCGGCGCCTTCGTCTGCGGCGAGGAAACGGCGCTGATCGCCTCCATCGAAGGCAAGCGCGGAATGCCCGCCCCGAAGCCGCCCTACCCGGCCCAATCCGGACTGTGGGGCCAGCCGACGGTCATCAACAATGTTGAGACGCTGGCGTCCGTGCCGCGTGTCCTGCGCATGGGCGTGGACAGCTTCCGGGCCATGGGATCTCGGACCTCTCCCGGGACCAAGACCTTTGCCCTGACCGGCCATGTCGTCAACACCGGCCTCATCGAAGTTGCCTTCGGCGCGACTCTGCGCGACATCGTCTACGGCGTAGGCGGCGGCGTCACCAACGACGACGGCAGCGGACCGGCCGAATTGAAGGCGGTCCAGATCGGCGGACCATCGGGCGGCTGCCTGACGGTCGATCACCTCGATCTTCCTCTGGACTACGACTCCTTGCGCGGCATCGGGGCGATGGTGGGCTCGGGCGGGCTTGTGGTCATGAACCAGAACACCTGCATGGTGTCCATGGCCCGCTTCTTCATGCAGTTCACCCAGAACGAGTCGTGCGGCAAGTGCGTGCTGTGTCGCGAGGGCACAAAGCAGATGCTCGTCCTTCTCGACGACATCATCGCCGGCAAGGCCACTCCGGCCACACTGGACCTGCTCGACAAGCTGGCTCGGACCGTCCAGAAGGGCTCGCTCTGCGGGCTGGGGAAGTCGGCCCCGAACCCCGTGATCCTGATCGCCCGCCTCTTCCGGGAAGAATTTCTGGCCCATGTCGTGGACAAGCGCTGCCCCGCAGGCCGCTGCAAGGCACTCGTGGCGCCGCATGTCATTGCCGACAAGTGCCGGGGTTGCGGGCTCTGCATCAAGGCCTGCCCGGTCGGCGCCGTCACAGGCGAACGACGCGAAGTCCATGCGATCGACGAAAACCTGTGCACCCGCTGCGGTGCCTGCGCCAAGGCCTGCCGGCTGGGCGCGATCGAAGGAGTCTAGGTCCATGCCAGCAGACGCACTCATGGAAATCAACGGCCGCCAGGTCGCGCTGGACGGCGAGCGGAACGTACTCGAGGTCATTCGCAAGGCCAATATAGACCTGCCGACCTTCTGCTACCACTCCCAGCTCAGCGTCTACGGCGCCTGCCGTCTCTGCCTCGTCGACGTCGAGGGACGCGGCATCGTCTCCTCTTGCTCGCTCGCCCCAGAGGCAGGCATCAAGATCAAGACCCACACGGCCGAGCTCCGGGAAATGCGCCGCATGACCCTGGAGTTGTTCCTGGCCAACCACGACATGAACTGCCCCACGTGCCCCAAGAGCGCCGACTGCCAGCTCCAAGCGCTGGCTCATCAGCTGGGCGTGAACGAGATCCGCTTCAAGCGAACTCATGCCCCCAAGCCGGTGGATCGGTCGTCGCCCTGGCTCGTCAGAGACCCGGCCAAGTGCGTTCTGTGCGGCGACTGCGTGCGCATGTGCAAGGAAGTGCAGGGCATCGGCGCGATCGACTTTGCCTTCCGTGGCGCCGGAGTCGCGGTGCTGCCGGCCTTCGGCAAGGATCTAGATGCGGTGGAGTGCGTCGGCTGCGGCCAGTGCGCGGCCGTCTGCCCGACCGGCGCGCTGACGGTGAAGTCGCAGACGGAAGAAGTCTTTGCCGTCCTGAACGACGAGTCCACGACGGTGGCCGCCCAGATCGCCCCGGCGGTCCGGGTTGCGCTCGGCGAGGCGTATGGGCTGGCCCCGGGTACGGTCACCACAGGCCAGATCGCGGCAGCGCTCAAGGCCCTTGGGTTCGATCGCGTCTACGACACGGCCTTCGCGGCGGACATGACCGTTCTCGAAGAAACGCACGAATTCCTCGAGCGCAAGACGACCGGCGGGCGGCTGCCGCACCTGACGTCATGCTGCCCGGCCTGGGTCCGAACGGTCGAGCAGTACTACCCACAGTGGCTACCGAACCTGTCTTCCTGCAAGTCACCCCAGCAGATGCTCGGGTCGGTAATCAAGGCCGAAGGGACGGACGACGGCAAGCGCCTCGTGGTTGTCTCCGTCATGCCCTGCACGGCCAAGAAGGGTGAGGCGGGCCTCGAGAAGTTCCGTCGCGCCGATGAGCCGGACGTCGACTTTGTCATCACCACGCAAGAGCTGGTCCGAATGATCGACGAGGCCGGGATCAGATTCGATCGATTGGATCCGGAGTCGCTCGATAGCCCGTTTGGCATGAAGAGCGGCGCCGGCTTGCTCTTCGGCGCCTCGGGCGGAGTCAGCGAGGCCGTCCTGCGCCAGGCGGCCGAAGCCCTTGGCGCGGCTCGCGACAATCTCTCCGCCTACCAGGGCGTACGCGGCGATGACGCGGTTCGCGAAGTTGAGCTGACCGTCGGCGGGCATGCCCTCCGGCTTGCCGTCGTCAGCGGGCTGGCCAACGCTCGGGCTCTGCTCGCGCGAGTCGAGACGGGCGAGGCCCAGTACGACCTCATCGAGGTCATGGCCTGCCCGGGCGGCTGCGTGAACGGAGCGGGCAATCCGGTTCGCAAAGATGGCGGCGCCGTAACGGCGCGGACAAAGGGTCTCCAGACCGCCGACAAGATGCTGGATCTGCGTCGCTCCAACGAGAACCACCACCTCACCGAGTTTTACGATCGCGCCCTCGGCGGCGAAGTCGGCGGCAAGAAGGCCCACGAGCTGCTTCACACCACCTATCAGAACCGCGCCCGAATCGATGGTCCCGCCTTCAGCCTCTCGGACACGCAGAGTGCGCAGGCGGTCCCGGTGACCGTCTGCGTCGGCACGAGCTGCCACGTCCGCGGTTCCGAGACCCTGCTCCATCGGCTCATGGCAAAGGTGGACGAGGCCGGCATCACCGACGCCGTCGACGTCCGAGCTACGTTCTGCCACGAGATGTGCGACCGCGGCCCGACCGTCCTTGTCGGCAACACAACGCTGCACGGCACTACCGTCGAGACGGCCTTCGCCGAGGTCCAGGCGGCCCTCAGCGGCTCCCCGGCTGAACCAGAAAGCGAATTGGTCCATGGCTAGTGAGATCGTCTTCACTCGCAAGGCCCGCTGCCGCGATTGCCATCGCTGCGTGCGCGCCTGCCCGGTGAAGGCGATCCGGGTCCACGACGGCCAGGCTCAAGTCATCGCCGAGCGCTGCATCGGCTGCGGAACCTGCATCCGCGAATGCCCCCAGCACGCCAAGAGCTATCGCAACGACATCACCGAGGCCGCCCGACTCATCGCCGAGTCGGGCACGGTCGTGGCCAGCGTTGCGCCCTCATACGCCGCGGTATACGAGCCGTGGCAGCAGAAGCGCCTCGCCTCGGCGCTGCGACGGCTGGGGTTCGGCTACGTTGCGGAGACGGCGGTGGCCGCGGAGAGCGTGGCCCTGGCCGGCGCCGCGTATCTGGCGGAGAATCCCGGCCGCTCTCACATCTGGTCTTCGTGCCCGGCCGCCACCGAGTACATCAGGCGCTATCGGCCGGCTATGGCGTCCCTGCTCAGCCCCATCGCTTCGCCGATGCTCGCGCACGCACGGCTGTTGCGCAATCGGCTCGGCGATGAGACGCGCGTCATCTTCATCGGGCCGTGCGTGGCCAAGAAGGCGGAGGCCGAACGGCCGGACTGCCCCGACACAGTGGATCTCGTTCTCACCTTCGAGGAGTTGGCCACCTGGCTGGACCAGGAGTCGATCCTGCTGACGGCCTGCGAGGAGAGCGAATTCGATGAGGCCAGCACTGCCGCGCGTCTATATCCCCTCCCCGACGGTGGCGGACTCAAGACCGCGGGCATCCTTACGCGGGGCCTGAGCCTCGGCCCCAGGGTCTTCTCTGCCAGCGGTTTCGAGGAAGTCGACCGAGCCCTGGACTTTCTGTCTGAATCAACCGAACCGATGATTCTGGAGCCGCTGTTCTGCGCCGGCGGATGCGTAGACGGACCGGCTACCGCCACCGAACGAAACCTCTTCAGCCGGCGCTTTGCCCTGGAGGAATCGGCCTCAAACGCCGCGGTCGCTCCCGTGGCCCATACCGCTCTCGGCCCCGTACCACTCCCCGCGACCGACCCATGCCTGCTCGACCCTGGGATCCGCACGCCCGCACCGGCGCTGCGCAACGTGAGGGAGAGTTCCATCAACGAGGTCCTGGCGGCCACCGGCAAGACCGCTCGCGAGGACCAACTCGACTGCGGCGCCTGCGGCTATGCCAGCTGCCGGGACAAGGCCATCGCCGTCGTCCGGGGCATGGCCGAGCCGGACATGTGCATTCCATACATGCGCCACCTGGCCGAGACGCGAACGGACCTGATCCTGCAGGGCAGCCCCAACGGCATTCTCCTGCTCGACGCCCACTTCCACATCGTCAGCATGAATCCGGCCTTCCGAAAGCACTTCCGGGCCGGCGAAGCCACGGTGGGGAAGCACGTCTCAGTTCTGATGGACCCCGAGCCATTCGAGCGGCTGGCCCTCACCGGCGATGCCCATCTGGAGATGACCGTCCGCCACGAGCGGTTCGGGCTGCTCTTCCACCAGATCCTGTACCGACTGTCGGAAGCTCAACAGTACGTGGGCATCTTCGTGGACATGACAACAAGCCGCTCCGACCAACAACAGCTGGAACTGATGCGCACCCAGACGATCGCCCAAGCCCAGGAGCTGCTGGATCACCAGATCGCGATGGCTCAGCAGATGGCAGAGTTCCTGGGCGAGAGCACCGCCAGGGGCGAAGTCCTGGTCGAAAGTCTGCTGACTCTGGCCGGCGAACCGCGCAACCCCGGCGACGATCCCATAAAGAAGTGGCGATGGACTACCTCCACGTCGAAGTAGAAGTTGCGGCATCGCCCAAGCGGGCCGGCTCGGTATCGGGCGACCTGGTGAAGGTTGTCCGCAGCCCCGGCTGGACGACCGTGATCTGCTGCGACGGCATGGGCTCGGGCATCCGGGCCAACGTGGCGGCCACGCTGCATGCCACCAGACTGCTGGAACTCGAGAACCAGGGATTCTCCCTGCGCGACGCCTTTGGCCGAGTGGTCCAGACGATCCACCAGGGGCGCGGCAAGAACTCCACATACGCGGCGCTGAGCGTGGCCCGGATCATGCACTCGGGCGAGACCACGGTCCTGACCTACGACATGGCCGCTCCAATCCACGCGGCCAAGCTGCATGCCAGTCTCCTGCCCCAACGCCTCTTCCACGCCGACGACGCCCAGCTGGGCGAGACCAATTTCCGGTTGGCCGACGGCGAAGGACTGATCCTCGTCAGCGACGGCATCACCCAGGCAGGCATCGGCACGGACTTCGTATACGGCTGGGGAATAGAGAACGTGGCCGCCTTCCTGGACTCGTTGCTGGCCCGGCGAGTGCCCACCGAGGCGCTGCCGGGCGAAGTTCGCGAGCGTGCGGCCAAGTACTGGGGCGATAGCCTCGGAGACGACTGCACAGTCGTGCTGGTCCGCTGCCGACCCGGAAACGATCTGTCGATAATGACCGGACCGCCGCTCGATCCGGCGATGGACGCGGAGGTCGTGGACCGATTTCTGGCCGGACCCGGCTGGAAGGTGGTCTGCGGCAGCACTACCGCCGACATCGTCGCCCGGCAGCTCGGCCAATTCCCCGACATGGATCGAGACGACCACAGCCTGGTGGCGCCGCCCAGCTATCGAGTGGAGGGCATCGATCTGGTGACAGAGGGCGCCATAACCATGATGCAGGCGTACAACATCCTGGAGGAGGACCCCTCGCGCTATGAAGAGCGCAGCGGCGTTACCCAACTCTGCGATCTCCTGCGCGCCGCAGATCGCATCCATTTCTACGTCGGCACCGCTGCGAATCCAGCCCATCGCAGCATTGCCTTCCAGCAGAAGGGGATCCTCCCCCGCACTCGTTCCGTCCCGCTTATCAGCGACCTGCTCACGAAGGCAGGCAAGCTAGTCATCGTGGAGACGGCATAGCGGACGGCAGCGCGGTCAGCTGTAGTAGAGGCTCAGCATGGCCCAGTTCTCGGCCAGGTTGTAGAGCGCGATTGCGATCAGGAGCAGTCCGCCGACGACGTTGATCGCGCGGCTGTGGACCGCAAACCAGCGAGTCAGGCTGCGCTGTATGGCCCCGGACAGCAGCGACATCGCGAGCAATGGAGCCCCGAACCCAAACCCAAACCAGAGGAATACCCAGAGCTTGCCGGCCGCCTCCTCAAGGGTGAAGGAGTAGACGAAGATGGCCACGACGAGCGGTCCCGAGCACGGCATGGCGATTGGGCCGTACAGGAGCCCGTAGGCGTAGGCGTTCAGCGAGGGGCGCTGCAAGAGCGGGACCTTGACCTGCGGGAGCCGGTAGAAGGGGTTGCGGTTCGTAACGAGCAAGACACCCAGGATCAGCAGGGCCGCAATAGCCAGCGGAATCAGAATCGATAGCGCCCGGCCGATGGATACGGAGAGCGCCGCGATGACGGCGCCCACGAGCAGCATCGCGCTGAGGACGCCCGCGAGAACGAACAGGCCCAGAACGTAGCGCATCCTGCCGCTCTGGGTTCCGGCCTGTCCGCTTAGGTAGGCGAGGAATCCCGGGTAGAGCGGCAGGACGCAAGGACTCAGCGAAGCGAGCAAGCCGAACATGAGCGAGGTCAGCGCGACATCCATTGGCCGCTATTGCCCGAGGAACTTGGCCAGAGTCTTCTGGAGGCTCACGGCGGACTTGACGCCGGTCGGGAGCCCATAGACACCGCCGGCCTTGTCGATGATGAGCATCGGCTGAAGCGGCGGGTTCAGGTAGTTGATGTCGTAGTTCTTGGCCAGGAACTGGCCCACGCTGTCAGGCGCGATGGCGATGTACCAGTCGAACTTGTTGGTGTCGGCGTACTTCTTGAGGATCGTGGCGTCTTCGTTGGGATCGACGTCGAGGCTCACAAGAACAAGCTGGCTCGCGGCGGCTCCAACCAAACCCGGCACCAGTTGAACCTGGCTCATCTCGCCCTGGCACGTGGGACACCACGTGGCCATCGTATCCATGAGGACGACCTTGCCCACGAACTGGGTCATCTGAAAAGACTTACCCGTGTTCACATCGACCATCGGTTCAAGGAACCACGGCGGTGGCGTGGCCTTCCCCACCGCAGGTATGGGATCGAAGAACGTGGCGGTACCCTGGCCGGCAGGTCCTCCGGTCGCGCAGCCGCCCAGGGCGGGCAGGCAGGCCAGCAATATGGCGAGGGTCCAGAACCTGGAAGTTCGGGATGGCACGATCTCGTTCCCTCGCTTGGCTGTGGTTAGGCCGGGTACTGCGATCAAGCTGACATGATCCCGGCGTCGAGAACCACCATCACTCGCATAGTGCCGGCCGGCGCAACGTGGAAGCCGCACGACTTACGCTCGTCGGGCGCTCCATTGGAGCTTGGCAATCATGTCCTCGAACATGAGGCGCGTGTCGAGCCGGACGTACACGCGAATGGGGCGGCTGTTCGGCCGCTGCAGAAATCGCCCGGCGTCATCGACCATCGGAGCGGGCCGAGAAACGTACCGGCTCGACGACGGATCGGCATCCCAGTTCGACTGCAGCGCCGTGAGCAGAACAAGAGGGCTGTCGCCGAGAATGTACGTCTCCCCCAGGTTGCGGCCGGGATACCTTTCGTCGGCCATGACCTTGTCGAGCAATGCGACGAGATACCGACCGATAGGCCCACACGGGCGAATGCGCGCGTCGAGCTCCGCGAAGCTCATAAGGGCCTGCCGGTAAGCGTCGCGCGGAACCTGCCATAGCGGAATCGGCGAGTCGAATACGACCTGAGCCGCGGCGATGTCTATGGTGGTGTTGTATTCGGACTCGTCCGGACCTTGCGCCCGGGGCGGCGCCTCGGCTATGCCCGGGTATTCCGTCCCGCCTATCCATACGGCCGTCAGCCTCTCCGCAATCCGTGGTTCCAGCAGGTAGGCGCTCGCCAGCTCGGTCAGACCGCCACCCAACGTCACGAAGAGCGGCAGGTCCGAGTCCCGCATCGCCTCCGCCACGATCGCCTCCGCGGCCGCCGATCGCAGCGGCGTATTCCTGTCGGGCAGCGATGAGTTGGAGCCTTCGAGCGTGCGGACCCTGCCCGTGAGACCCAGCAACTCCACAACCTCATCGGCAGCAAGGCGGGAGCGGTTTGCCGTCGGGATCGACGAATCCGGTGCTTCGCTCGCTTGGAGGTGGGAGCCGATTACGGCTCGCACATCCACCGACGGGGACAGGAGCAGGTGGGCGAGTTGGAAGAGCCCGTCGGGATCACCCGCATAGTCGTTGTCGGTGACGACGCGCATCCGGGGAGTGATCATCCACGCTCCTCCTTGCGGCACGAAGGGACGGCCTTTCGGATGGCCCATCCGTGAGGCCCGCTCCGGCGTCAGCCTCGCGCGGGCACGAACTCCACCGTCGCCATCGAGTGGGCGGGCATCTCGATCCGGAAGATGCCACGACCAACGCTGGTGACGTCAACCGGAATGATCCGAACCACTTCCGGTTGACCGGGCAGGTTCTGGGCATTGGGCGCGCCGGCCGCCAGAAGGCCGGCCGCGGAGACGGCCACGTCCGGCCAACCGGCCAGCGTCACTTCCACCGTCGCCGCCTTACCAAAGTGGCGATTGACGATCGTGACCGCACCGCCACCCGATTCGTTACGAGAGGCGGTGGCGCTCACGGCCGCGCCACCGGCCGGCGTCCGGGAGCCACCGGCCACATCGACCGGCAGTGCCTTCGCGCCGACGTGTGGCTTGTGCAGCGCGAACGCGTAGTAAGTCGGGGTTCGCGCAAAGCCCGGCCCGTCCGTCACGACCGCGGCCTGCAGCACGTTCGCGACCTGGGCGATGTTCGTCATGGACAGCGAGTTGCACTGCCGGTGAAAGCCCTCGAATGCCACGGCCGCCGCAAGGGCGTCGCGGAGAGTGTTCACCTGATCCAGCTGCGAAGGCTCGTCCAGGAGCTTTGTGTCCGGCCCCCATTCGCGCGCCTCCGGGTGCCAGACGCCCCACTCGTCGAGCGCAATGCCGATCCGGTGATCCTTGGGGCCGAGCTCGTCGAGCACGGCTCGCGTCCTGACTATCAGGGCTTCGGTCTTTTCGGCCTCCTCGATCAGCGTGTAGTACTGCTGCTCGTTGAAGTCCTCGCCGGGGCCGCCGTGGATCCAATACCGGTGGACCGAAAGGTGGTCCACCAGGTTGGCCATGGGACCGAGCGTGGTGAGGAACTTCCTGTTCCACTCGGGATCGAGATGGGACTCGGGCAGCGTCTCGTCCTCAAGCCCAACTGCGACCAGCTCGGCTTTGGGGTCAACGTCCTGGATCATTCGTGCCCAACGCCGGAATTCGAGGGCATAGGTGACCGCGTCGAATCGGCCGCCGCAATCCCAGGATTCGTTGCCGATGCCCCAGACCTTTACGCCCCACGGCGCAATCCGGCCGTTTGCCTTGCGCTCGCGGGTCAGGGCCGAGTCGATCTTGGAGTTGACGTACTCCATCCAGTCGCACAGTTCCTGGAGCGAGCCGGTTGCGACATTCCCAGCGAAATACGGCTCCGCCTCGATGAGTTCGCAGAAGCGCAGAAACTCGTGCGTCCCGATGGCATGCGTGTCCGAACTGGTCGTGCCGCACGTCATCCCAAGCGTGGCCTCACGGTTGGACCCGATGCCGTTGCGCCAGTGGTAGTGGTCCGCGTAGCAGCCGCCCGGCCAGCGGATGAACGGCGTCGGAAGAACACGAAGGGCGTCGACCACGTCTTTGCGCCAGCCATCGATGTTCGTGATCGGTGAGTCCGGTCCGACCCAGAGGCCGTCGTAGCAGCAGTGGCCGAGGTGCTCGGCGAAGGCACCGTAGAGGCGCGGCGAGATGACCCCGATTGCCTCAGAGCCGACCGTGACTGTTGCGTCGACCATTTCTCTCGAGGACCCTTTCAGCGCCGCCTAAGCGCAATCGGACGCGGAATTGAACTGAAGTGGGAAGCTGACTCTACGGTCTGCTTGGCCGCGAGGCAAGGGCGCCGGGCCGGGTGCCGAACCTTGAGCATCCGGCCATGTCGCCCCTATTCTTCCCGTCGTGACATCCGAGCCCGCGACAGTACTACTCGGAGACGGAGGTCCAAACGCTGGTCACGCCTGCGGAGGCGATGGTGCAATTGGCCCGGCAGGCAAACTCAGTACGCGCTGTGAACGAGCCGAGTTCCACTACACCGTAGCAGCGAACCGCGGCCTTTGTCCGGGCCCTTGCCGACGCGATGGCCCGGACCATTTCGCACGGCCGAGGGACAGGAACGTGACTGCCGGCGCATTCTCCCGAGACCAATGGACCCTTCTTGAGGATCGTCCGGAGGCGCATCATTCGAGGTGGCGTGCAGCTGCCTCTCCAGCGCGGGCGTTGAGCAGCTGACGATCGAGTCCATAACCTCGTCTCGTCAACGCATTCCGGCAAATCGGGATCCGGCGAGACATTCAGCAGGTCAGTCCTCCACCTGGCGCACGATCGGGTGGAATTCCGCCCCAAGTACGGCACAGGCAAGGAGGCTCGGCGATGACCCAGCGTTGGGAATGCATGGACGGGAACGAAGCGGCTGCAAGAGTCGCCTACGCCGTCAGCGAAGTTATCTCGATCTTCCCGATCACTCCCGCCTCGCCGATGGCAGAGCACTGCGACGATTGGTCGGCCGCGGGCAAGCCGAACATCTGGGGCAAGGTTCCGGACGTGGTCGAGATGCAGTCCGAGGGCGGCGCGGCCGGTGCCATGCACGGCGCACTTCAGAAGGGTGCACTCGCGACAACCTTCACGGCGTCGCAGGGTCTCCTGCTGATGATCCCGAACATGTTCAAGATCGCCGGTGAACTGACGCCGGCCGTCATTCACGTCGCGGCCCGCACACTCGCGACGCACGCTCTCTCGATCTTCGGCGACCACAGCGACGTGATGCACGCCCGCGCCACCGGCTGGGCAATGCTGGCGGCCGGTTCCGTGCAGGAAGCGCACGACTTCGCGCTGATCTCCCACGCCGCTACGCTCCGCTCCCGAATCCCGTTCCTCCACTTCTTCGACGGCTTCCGCACCTCCCACGAGGTCAACAAGATCGTCGTGCTGGAAAAGGAAGACATCAAGGCCCTCGTCCGCGACGAGGATGTCCTGGCCTTCCGCAGCCGCGGCCTCACGTCCGATGCCCCGGTCGTGCGCGGCACCGCCCAGAACCCCGACGTCTTCTTCCAGGCCCGCGAGGCCGCCAACCCGTACTACCTGGCGCTGCCCGGCATCGTCAAGGAAGTCATGGACGAGTTCGCCACCCAGACAGGTCGCCGCTACGGGCTCGTGGACTACCACGGCGCCGCGGACGCGGAGCGTGTCATCGTGATCATGGGCTCGGCCATCGGTGCCGTTGAGGAGACCGTTGACGACCTCGTCGCCAAGGGCGAGAAGGTCGGCATGGTCAAGGTCCGCCTCTTCCAGCCGTTCCCCGCTGACGAGTTCCTCGCGGCGCTGCCGGCCACCGTCAAGTCGATCGCGGTCATGGACCGCACCAAGGAGCCGGGTGCCGTCGGCGAGCCACTCTACCTGGAAGTCGTGGCCGCTCTCGCCGAGAACATGGACGCCGACAAGCCGCGCTTCGCCGCCGTTCCGAAGGTCACAGGC
>DASVJA010000156.1:0-34245 GCA_036386115.1 Candidatus Limnocylindrales bacterium | reverse complement strand
GTCTTCCTGGCCGCCGCTCTGGGCGCATGGGCGGGCGACGCCGCCGGTTCCCGTCTGGGTATAGACCCGATTCGACTCGGCGACTTCCATTTTCTCTCAGCCTCCGTGCTCGCCTGGGCGGGGATTGCGTTCGTGGAAGTGCTCTTCATCCTCGGCCCGACGAGCCCCGCGGACCACAGCGACCGATAGACCGAGCCGCGAGCGGCGACGCCGTGCTGGGTTATGCCTTCGTTTGGTACCTTGTGCGGGATGCCTGACCAGACGATTCCATACCTCACTGCGGCTGAGATTCGCCGCAAATACGTCGAGTTCTTCGCCGAACGCGGTCACACCGTGGTGCCCAGCGCCTCGTTGCTGCCGGCGGGGGACCAGACCCTCCTCTTCACCAACTCCGGCATGGTGCAGTTCAAGGACGTCCTGACCGGCCGCGAGAAGCGGAGCTATGTCAGGGCTGCGGACTATCAGCGCTGTCTGAGGGTCGCCGGCAAGCACAATGACTTCGAGGAAGTCGGCCGCACGACGCGCCATCACACGTTCTTCGAGATGCTCGGCAACTGGAGCTTCGGCGACTATTTCAAGCGCGAAGCGATCCACTGGGCCTGGGAGCTCTTGACGGTTGAGTTCAAGATCCCGGCCGAACGAATCGGCGTCACGGTCTACAAGGACGACGACGAGGCTTACAACGTCTGGCACGACGAGATCGGCGTCCCCGCCTCACGAATGGCCCGCTGGGGCAACGTAGAGAAGGGCGACGACGCCAACTTCTGGCGGATGGCGGAGACCGGGCCTTGCGGGCCCTGCTCCGAGTTGCACTTCGACCGCGGCGTGGAGTTCAGCGAAGGGCCGCACTGCGTCCCGGACCACTCCGAGAATTGCCCGCGCTGGCTCGAGATCTGGAACCTGGTCTTCATGGAGTTCGAGCAGCGGGCGGACGGCACGCGCGTGCCGTTGCCGATGAAGTCCGTCGACACGGGCATGGGTTTGGAACGCCTGACCAGCGTCATCCAGGGCGTCAACACCAACTACGACACGGATCTCTTCACGCCGATCCATGCCGCCATGCGAGACTTACTGGGCCACGACCCGGGTTCATTCGAGGCGGAGCGGTTCAGCTACCAGGTCATCGCCGACCACTCTCGCGCGGTGACGTTCCTGGTCGCCGATGGTGTTGCCCCGTCGAACGAAGGCCGCGGCTATGTACTCCGCCGCATCCTGCGCCGGGCCGTGCGCCACGGCCGCCTGCTCGGACGACGCGAGCCGTTCATCGACGTAACCGCGGGCGTGGTTATCGACGTGATGAAGGGCGCCTACCCGTATCTGGATGAGCAGCGCGAGAAGATCCTCAAAGTGATCCGCCAGGAAGAGGCTCAGTTCGCCCGAACCCTGGAGACGGGCACGAGCCATCTCGAGGCGGCCCTGAAGCCGCTTACGAGCCTTGAGCGAGTCGTCGGGCGCCTGCCGGACGGTCTTTCCGCCGATGCGCCGGTCTTGTCCGGCGAAGTCGCCTTCATGCTCCACGACACATACGGTTTCCCGGTGGACCTGACCGTGGATATGGCCGCCGAATACGGCGTTCGCGTCGATCGCGAAGGCTTCGCCGCCGCGATGGCCGAGCAGAAGGCCCGCAGCCGTAAGGGCACCAAGGCCGATCTCTCGCTCCATGCTCAGATGGGTGATTTGTACCAGGCGATCCAGCGGCGCAGCGGTGAAACCAGGTTCCTCGGCTACGAGGCCCTGACGGCAGACGCCTGCGTTATGGCGATCCTGCGCGACGGAATGGAATATCAGGAGCTCACCGGCAACGGTGAGGCAGAGGTCGTTCTCGATGCCACGCCGTTCTACGGTGAGGGCGGCGGCCAGCTCGGCGATCGGGGCCAGATCTTTGAGGCGGGCGGCGGCAGCGCCATCTTCACGGTCAACGACACCCAGAAGCCGATTGCCGGGCTATTCATCCACCGCGGAACGCTTCATGGCAGGATCAAGGTCGGCGACACGGTCACGGCTCAGGTCGACGCCGAACGCCGAGCCCGGACAATGCGAAACCACACCGGCACGCATCTGCTCCACCGCGCCCTGCGGAACGTCGTCGGGCCGGAAGCGCATCAGGCTGGCTCGCTCGTCTCGCCGGACTACTTCCGCTTCGACTATCACCTGGATCGACCGCTGACGGCAGACGAGAAGCGCGCGATCGAGGACGAGGTTCGTCGAGTCGTCAGAGAGAACCACCCGGTCACGACGACCGTGCGGACTATGGCGGAGGCCATGGCTGCGGGCGCCGACGCCTTCTTCGACGACAAGTACGGCGAACACGTCCGCACTGTCAGCGTCGAGGGCTATTCGCTGGAGCTGTGCGGCGGAACCCACTGCTCGGCTTCCGGTCAGATCGGTAGCTTCGTGATCACCGCGGATCGCAGTATCGGCGCCGGTGTCCGACGTGTCGAAGCCCTTACCGGCGACGGTGCGGATGCGTTCCTTCGCGAGATGGTGGCCCTACTGGATCGCATCGCCGAGTCTGTCGGCGCAACGTCGGTGGATGGGGCCGCGGATCGCGTGAGCGCGCTTCAGGACGAGCTGAAGGAGACGCGCAAGCGGCTCAAGGCCGGCGGCAGTGGCCTGCCCAAGGCCGCAGACGTTGCCGGTAAGGCGAAGGAAGTGGCTCCCGGCCTGAAGCTCGCGACCCACTCGGCCGCCTTCGAGTCACCGGAACAATGGAAGAGCTTTGTGAAGGAAATCGGCGCGGCGCTCGGTTCGGGTGTTGTCGCCGTCGCCTTCGATGCCGAGGCGCCGCAGATCTTCATCACCGTCAGCCAGGATTTGGCGGGGCGTGGCATTTCGGCCGGTGAACTCGTCAAGGTTGCGATGAAGTCGATGGAAGGCCGGGGCGGAGGCCGTCCAGAGATGGCCCAGGGTGCGGGCACCCGACGAGATGGCATCCCCGGGGCTCTGGCCGCGATCGCGGATACACTTATCGCCACAGCGAAGTAGCCGACAGATAGGGGAGCGGCCGTGGCTTTCTGGCGCAAAATCTGGGGCGGCGAGGAAGAATCTACCCTTTCGGCCTGCACCGCTCTGGATATCGGGACGGAGTTCGTCAAGGCCCTCGTTTTCGAGATCGATGAGGGCGGTAGCGGCACCGTTCGCGGCGTGGGTCGTAAGCGCCAGGGCCTGGCCCATATGCAGTCGGGCACCGTCACCGATATCGACGCCGTCGTGGACAACTGCTCCACCGCTCTCCAGGAAGCGGAGGAGATGGCCGGTTTCCGGCCGACTCAGTGCGTCATCGGCATCGCAGGCGAGCTGGTCAAGGGTTTCACCACGACGCACTCCCAGGACCGCAAGAAGTCGGACATGCCAATCACGGATGCCGAGCTGCAGAAGCTGATCGACGGCGTCCAGCGCGAGGCGTTGCGCGAGGCGGAGCGGGCGATTACCTGGGAGACGGGTCTGCCTCAGGTCGATGTTCGGCTCGTCCATGCGGCCGTTACCGGCGCCCAGATCGACGGCTACCCGGTCACCAATCCCGTGGGGTTCCGGGGCCGCCACGTCAAGCTCAGTGTGTTCAACGCCTTTGCGCCGCTTGTGCACCTGGGGGCACTCCAGAGCGTGGCCCAGCAGTTGGAGCTGGAGCTGCTCGAGATCGTCGCCGAGCCGTACGCTGTAGCTCGCGTGCTGGCCAGCGAGCAAGTTCTCCAGGCCGGCGCGCTCTTCATCGATATCGGTGGAGGCACGACGGACGTCGCTCTGGTCCGCCACGGCGGTATCGAAGGCACGCGCATGTTCGCGCTCGGCGGCCGGGCATTCACCAAGTCGCTGGCCGACAGGCTGGATCTGCCCTTCCCGAGAGCAGAGGAAGTGAAGCTGGACTACGCCCGCGGTTTGCTTACCGAGCGCCGGCCTGAAGTGGCCAAGATCGTGGGCGACGACGTCGCAATCTGGTCGGCCGGCGTGGAACTGGTGATGGACGAGCTTGCCTCCGGAGACCTTCTGCCGGGTCGGATATATCTCTGTGGCGGCGGTTCGCACCTGCCGGAAATCGGCGTCACCTTGAAGAGCGAGGCGTTCTGGAAGCGCCTGCCGTTCAGCCGACCGCCGGAGATCGTCGTCATGGCCCCGGATCAAGTGGGCCGGATCAAGGACGGCACGAAACTCCTGGTCGACCAGCAGGACGTGACGCCGCTAGGCCTCGCATATCAGGCAATAGAACTGCATACCAACGAAGATCCGCTGGACGCCGCGTTGCGCCGTGTCCTGCGAGCGATGAAGATGTAGCCCATGGCCATCTACTATCTGGACGTTGACGACGAGATCACATCGGCCGCGGCCCGTATCCGCGACTCGGGAGACAGCCGCATTGCGCTGGTGCTCGCCGTCGGCTCGCGCGTGGCTACATCCCGTATCAACTTCCGTCTGCTGGCCGGCGAAGCGAAGCACCGCAACAAGCGCCTCGCGATCATCGCCGCCGATCCCTCTGTGCAATCTGTCGCGAGATCTGCCGAGTTGCCGGTCTATGCCAGCGTCGGCGATTACGAGAAGGCCGAAGCCGCGCTTGCCGGGGCGGTCCATAGCGGACCGGCGGTCGCGTCGGGTGGTGGCGTCGAGGGCGCGCTGGAAGAACTCTCTCGGACCGTTGAGCCTGGGAAGCAGCCGGCGCGCGGTGTCGTGCGAGGCACATCGCGTGTCCCGGCGGCGGCATATGGGCCAGCTGAGCCCGCAATCAGGATCAGAATTCCGTGGCCGCTCGTGGCCGGGCTGGCATTTCTAATGCTCATCGCGATCGTCACGGGGATGTTCTTCATCTATCCGAGTGCCAGCGTTGTCTTGACGCTGAAGGGCGAGCCGCTCGGGCCGATGACCGTCAGCGTTAAGGTGGATCCGAGTGTGACGGCGATCAACTACCAGGCCGGAACGGTGCCGGGTAGCAAGAAGGCCTTCACGGTTGAGGCGTCGGACACGTTCCAGGCGACGGGTGAGAAGGTCGTGGAGACGGCCGCGACCGGGACGGTGACATTTACGAACCTCAACAACGGTTCCGCGGTGACAATCCCGGCCGGCACCCAGGTTTCCACGAACGACGGCGTCAAGTTCGCGACGAACGCATCCGTAACTATCGCCAAGGCGTCGCTGGTCGGGCTGACCATCGTTCCGTCTGCCGCCGACGTTGCGGTCACCGCCTCCGGTAAGGGCCTCGCCGGGAACGTGTCGGCCAACACCATCGTCAATATGCCGGCGTCTCTGGCGGGGCCGCTCCTGCAGGTCACCAACAAGCAACCTACGACAGGTGGCACCCACGACGTAACACCGCAGGTCCAGCAGTCGGATGTCGACGCGGCGGCGATTGCGATACGGAGCAAGCTTGAGGCCAGCTTCAAGAGGGCCTGGCAGGCACCCGGTGCCACTCCGTCGGGGTCCAGCCTGTTCGCAGAGTCGGCGGTGCTCGATCTCGCGACTTGCAGCCAGGATCCTCAGAGCATGGTCGGCGAGGACGCGCCTTCATTTCAGATGGATTGCCAGGCATCGGGAACCGTGACGACGGTGAGCGATACTGCCGTCCAGGATCTGGTCAAACTTCGATTCGGCGCCTCAGTGAAGCCCGGATACGCCCTCGTGGATAGTTCCGTTACCACCAAGACGGCCGCGGGCAGCGTTTCCGGCTCGGAGTTCGTGGTGCCGGTAACGGTCCAGGCAATTCAGGTGCCGGTCATTGATGTCGCCAAGATCAAGTCGGCGATCCAGGGCAAATCGGTTGAGGAGGCTCGGGCATACCTCCTCCAGTTCGGAGACGTCGAGATTTCGGTGTCTCCGGGTTGGTCGAGTTCGATACCCGGCTTTGACTTCCGGATCGACATCGAGGTGGTGGACCCCACGGCAACTGGAAGTGGCGTTCCCAGGGCAAGCGGATCCGGGAGCCAAGCTTCTAGTCCGGCCACCCAGCAAAGCGACGGGGCGTCCAGTTCGGGTGCGGCACAGTCTTTGCCCATAGAACCCTCAGCGAGCCCGTCGGTTTGATGACCGGGAACTCCGAAGTGGATCGGAGCCCTTCGCGCCGGGTCGTCGGGGTGGACCTGGGCGAGCGTCGCATTGGGATTGCAATCGGCGATCTCGACGCAGGGACCGCGATTCCGTTTCGAACCCTGGGGCGCTCCAGGCACGTTGCCGACGATGCGGTCGTACTCGCGCGCCTGGCGGCGGAACAGGGCGCTGGGGAACTGGTCGTGGGGCTTCCGCTCGATATGGACGGCAGCGAAGGCCCCCAGGCGATGAAGACGCGAGAGTGGGCCGAAGCCGTCGCTGTGGCGTCTGGACTACCCTTGCGCTTCAGGGACGAGCGCCTGACCAGCGTTCGGGCTGAGCGGCGCATCGGTTCCGCCGGCCGAGGTCGCTCCGGCGGCCCGCCCAGCCACGCTCAGCTTGAGGCCTACCGGGCCCGAGTCGACCGGGAGGCAGCTGCGCTCATCCTGCAGGACGACATGGACGCAACGGCGAACGAGCACGCGGATCGGAGGCCAGAATGACGCTCAGAGGTGGGCACAAGCCCAGGGGTGGCCGCGGGCCGAGCGTTGGCCCCAAGGATGAGGCGCGACGAATTGTCGTGGACGCGGGCTGGGACGACTACCTGCCGCCGCTTCCGGAGGAGATCGCAGTGAGGCGGAGCGCCGGAGGGCGTCAGCCGAGCCGGGACTACAAGAAGAGTCGCGCCGCGGGCAACGGCCGGAAGCTGAGGTTTGCACTGTTCGCCGCGGTCATCGGGGGTCTCGTCCTCGGTGGCCTCAACTTCGTCGTCAAGCCGGCCGTTCTCGGCGGCGTTGTCGACTGGGCGGCCCAGAACCCCACCGCGCTGAAACTGCCCTTTGTGGCCGACATCGTCAGGGGCGAGCTGTCGACCAGCCTTACCCAGCCGATTGACGCAACGGATGCGTCGGTGATCGTCATCGTCATCGCTCCGGACGCTACACCGGCCGATGTCGGCGCTCAGCTATTGGCGGCCGGCGCGATCACGGACGTGCGGGCATTTGTCTTCGAGGCCATCCAGAAGGGGGTGACCGCACAGTTCCAGGTTGGTCGGCACGAGGTTGCGAAGTCGCTGACGATGGACCAGATCATCGTGAAACTGACGACTCCGCCGGTGGCTGCACCATTGGTCAAGCTTGTGTTCCGAGAGGGACTGCGGCTGGAACAGATGGTCGCCGAGATGGAAGACATCGCGGCTAATCCGACGGATAAGACGGCCCCACTCAAGATGAATGTGAGCCAGTTCTACGACCTCGTGGCGCATCCGCCCGCCGAGATCGTGGGCCTGTATCCATGGCTGAAGCTTCCGGCCGGCGCCTCCCTGGAGGGCTTCCTGTTCCCAGCCACATATGAAGTCAAGCCGGATATCACGCCGGACCAACTGGTGAAAATGCTTCTGGACGCCTTCGCCAGCCATGCTCCGGAAGGCCTCCTCAAGCTCGCCCCGGAAGCGATCTATCAGAAGGTTCAGTTGGCCTCACTGGTTGAGACCGAGGCCAAGGTCGAATCCGACCGTGCCTTGATTGCCGGCGTCTACACCAACCGCCTCAATCCGAAGATGTGGCCCACCGGTCTCCTGAATGCGGACCCCACACTCAACTACGCCAACGACTCGGTGTGGCTACAGGCGAACCCGATCGAGTCGTGGGTGAGCTACTACTTCTGGAAGCCGATTTCGACCTCCGGCCCGTTGAGCCAGGTGGTCTTCCCTGGCACGCTGGCTTCGTACAACACCTACCACCATGCCGGTTTGCCGCCCACGCCGATCTGCTCGCCCAGCGCAGCCTCGCTCGTGGCGGCCATGACCCCTGACACCGCGGATGGGTACCTCTTCTTCCTTGCCAAGGGCGATGGCAGCGGCACCCATGCCTTCGCCAAGACCCAGGCCGAGCAGGACGCCAACGCCAAGCTGTACGGCTATGGGCAGTAGCGCCGCTACCATGTACGCATGACAACCGTGGTTCGGACGCTTCCACATCCAGCCGACTTCCCGGCGCCGCCCAGCGAGGTCGATCGTGACCGGTGGGTTGCCGCGGACATCGAGGCCCGACCTGCGCGACTGGCTCGCCTCCGGACCCGTATGGCGGTAGAGGGTGTCGACGCCTATTTCGGCCTACGGTCGGAGCACATGCGCTATCTCACAGGCTTCGCTCTGGACGACGGGGAAGATCGAGTGGCCGGGCACTCCGGGCGCTTCATCGTTTCCGGCGACGAGGTGATCGTCCTGGCGGACAGTCGCTACAGGCTGCAGGCTGCGGCGCAGGCGATTGGCTCGCGCATCGAGAACACTACCTACGATCTGGCCGCAATTTGGCCGGCTCTCGTCAAGAGCGTCGGTGCTACGCGCGTCGCCGTCGAGTCGGACGTGGTCAGCCACAGGCTCTGGGGCCAGCTTGCCGCCGCCGCCACGGATGTGGAGTTGGTCGAAGCGGCAGGTTGGATCGAGGCCGACAGAGCGATCAAGGAGCCGGCGGAGGTCGAGCGGATTAGGTCGGCCTGCGCCATTGCCGATCGGGCTCTGGCTGGGATTCTGCGGCGCATCAAACCGGGCATGACCGAATGCGAGTTGGCCCTCGCGCTTGAATGGGAGATGCGCACCGGCGGTTCGGACGGGCTCGCGTTCGGGATAGCTAGTTTGGCCGGCCCCAACGCAGCGCTGCCGCACGGCTCTCCTTCCAGCCGCGAGGCCCGGATCGGGCAGGTCTTGCTCTTCGATTTCGGCGCGATCGTGGATGGCTATCGCAGCGATATGACACGGACTCTCTTCGTGGGTAAGCCGGACCCGCGTGACCTGGAGATCTACGAGACGGTCGCGACGGCTCAGGCGGCCTCCATTGAGCTGCTTGATGCGGCACTTCGCGCCGGCGGACCGGGGCCAAGCGGTAGGGCCGCCGATGCCGCCGCTCGGAAGGTCATCGAGGAAGCCGGTCACGGCGACCACTTCGGCCACGGCACCGGGCACGGAATCGGTCTGGCCACGCATGAACTGCCGTCGCTGGGCCGCGCTGCGTCTGAAGATCCGCTACCCAGTCCAACTGTCTTCAGCGTCGAGCCCGGGATCTATCTGGATGACGTGACCGGCGTCCGGATCGAAGATCTAGTGCTCTTCGATCGTGCCAATAAGCAGGTCGAACGGCTGACCGGTTTCCCTCGGGACATCTTCGTCGTCGGCGTCTGATCTTCCGGGCGCCCCGCTCGGCTACAATCCAATCTCGGCAGGAACGAGCAAAGCCGTTCCGCCATCACTTTCTAGGAGCGCTCCGCCACCATGATTTCAACAGGCGACCTGCACAAGGGTGTTGTCATCGAGCTCGATGGCGACCTGTGGCAGATCCTCGACTACCATCACCTCAAGATCGGCCGCGGCTCGGCTCAGGTGCGCATCAAGTTGCGCAACGTCAAGCGCGGCGGGACGGTCGAGCGGTCCTTCCAGGCGGGCGACCGATGGCCCCGCGTTCAGCTGGAGCATCGCCAGATCCAGTACATGTATTCGGACGGCGACGACTTCCACTTCATGGAGACCGAGAGCTACGAGCAGTTCAGCGTCAGCCGCGAGCAGCTGGGTGAGGTGGTCAGCTTCCTCAAGGACAGCATGCTTCTGGATCGGACGAGCTACGAAGGCGAGACCATCGGCGTCGAATTGCCGGTCACTGTCGATCTGAAGGTCATCGAGACCGAGCCCGGGTTCGCCGGCGATACCCAGACCGGCGCCCGAAAGGCCGCCAAGCTGGAGACCGGGTTCACGGTCCAGGTTCCGATCTTCGTCGTCGAAGGTGACACCATTCGAGTGGACACCCGAACGGGCGAGTATCAGACCCGTCTCTGATCTTCCCCGGTTGCCATCTGGATCAACCGAGCCTGGGAGGTCCTCTCGTTGAGTCGCACTGGCCCGCCTGAAAGCGAACCGCTGTGGGGCGATTTACCGGTCGAGGATTCGAGTGGTCGCAAGCCCGGTCGAGCGGATCCACCGGACTGGGCCCTGCCGTCCTGGGACGCGATCGATGATTCGCCGGTTCCGGCTGAGCCGGCTGCCACACCGGTGCCGGCCGCGCCGGCCGCGCCGAGCCGGTCCGTGCTTCAGCCGCGGGTCGAACCTGTGCAGCCGTTCGCCGAGTCGACCCTCCACATCCTTGGTGTCAGTGAGGTCACCCGCGCCGTTCGCGATGCGGTCCGGGCAGACGCCGTCCTTCGCGATGTCTGGGTTGAGGGTGAAGTCGGGCGTGTCACCGTGTCTTCGGCCGGTCACTGCTACTTCACGCTGAAGGATGAGCGCAGCCAGCTGGCCTGTGTCTTCTTCCGCGATGCTCGCGTGGCGTCGCCCTTCGAGGCACGGACGGGCTTGCGCGTGGTCGTCCACGGTCGAGTCGATCTCTTCGAGGCGCAGGGCGTATACCAGCTCTACGTGACGGCCATCCAGCCGGCCGGTTTCGGCGACCTGGCGCTCAAGTTCGAGGCGCTCAAGGCGCGCTTGTCCGCCGAGGGGCTGTTCGATTCCTCGCGCAAGCGGCCTCTTCCGTTCCGGCCTCAAGTGATAGGTGTTGCCACCAGCGCAACCGGTGCGGTATGGCACGACATTTGCCATGTGGTGGCGCGCCGCTGGCCGCTGGCGCGTCTTGTGCTTTCCCCTTGCCAGGTTCAGGGCGAGGGTTCCGCTGCGAGCGTCGTTGCGGCGCTGGACCGGCTGGCGCGCTGGGGAGACCAATGCCGTTCCGAAGGGCGGTCGGAGGACGCGCCTGCGGTCGTAATTCTGGCGCGAGGCGGCGGCTCGCTTGAGGATCTGTGGTCTTTCAACGACGAGCGGGTGGTGAGAGCCGTTGTGGCTCATCCGGTGCCGGTGGTCTGCGGCGTCGGGCATGAAGTGGATGTGACCCTGGCGGACTTTGCGGCCGATGTGCGGGCGCCCACGCCCTCAGCGGCAGCGGAACTGGTCGTGCCGGATCGCGCCGACGTCGCCGCTGGCGTGGCGGAACTCGCCCGGCGCGCCAGAGTCCGAGTCTCCAACAGCATTGTCTCTGCCCGCGGCGATCTTGCGGCCGAAGGCCGGGCTCTGGAGAGGCTGAACCCGGCGGCCCAACTTGTACAGGCGCGTGAGCGGGCCGGCTATCTGCTGGACCGGGCGACGCGCTGTCTCCTCGACGAGGTCAAGCAGCGTCGCACTCGGGCAGTCGGCCTGTCGGTGCGGCTCGCACCTGCCGCGGACGCCAGACTGGCGACGGCTCGGATGGCGCTGGAAAGGAATGCCGGCGCTCTTTCGGCGTTGGATCCGCAGGCCACTTTGGACCGGGGATATGCCATTGTGCGTCGAAACGGAGACGGGGCGATTGTGCGCAGTCCGGCCGACGCGCCGGCCGGTGAGCTGCTGGCGATCAAGATCGCCAGAGGCGAATTGGAAGCGCGAGTTCAGACGGATCTCAGCGGGGAGCAGCCATGAGCGGGACCATCGCGGCCGTAGCGCTTCTGGTGGTTGTGGCGGTGGTCGTATTCGCCGGTGCGATCCGCCTTGGTATGCTCCTCGGGAAGAGACTAGATCGGGCCCTGGAAGCCAGGGCCGAGGCCGGCAATGCGCCAGGCGATGGAGAACTGGGAGCGGACCAGCCGGGGTCAACCGGTGCAAGCCACAGGGAGGAGGATCGCGGTGAGTGAGATTTCCGGCGCGGAGGCCGCGGTCGATGTTTCCAAACTGACGTTCGATGAGGCGCTTCTGGAGCTGCAGCGGACGGTCTCGGAACTGGAGCAAGGCGGCTTGCCACTGGAACGCTCCATCGCCCTGTACGAGCGTGGTGTCGCTATTCACGAGCGCTGCGCGCTGTTGCTTGGACAGGCGGAGTTGCGTGTCCAGAAGTTGCTCGATCGGTCGTCCGGGGCGATCGAGGCGGCGGAAGTCCGGGCCTCTGACACGGCCGATCAGGACTAGAGAATTCGCGCCGGCAGGTGGCGCCGGCTGCACTCATCCGACCGTAACGGCGCAAGAGCGGTAGACTGCCCGGCAGACAAGAAATGGGTATGCGACTGCTCGTATAAACGACAATTCGAACAGCAGTGCGCGGACAGGGAATCCGCCGAGGAGCATGTGAAGTTGGCATTTCTGCCCACGCTGCAAGGACCAAGCGACCTGCGCGGACTGACCGAAGAGCAGCTTCAGTCGTTGGCGACTGAGATTCGCGAGTGCATCGTTTCGACTGTAGCCAAGACTGGGGGGCATCTCGGCTCCTCACTCGGAGTCGTGGAATTGACCCTTGCCCTGCACCGCGTCTTGGAGTCGCCGCGCGACCGGATCGTGTGGGATACCGGCCATCAGGCATATGCCCATAAGCTGCTCACCGGCCGCTATTCCAAGTTCGGGACCCTGCGCCAGCTGGGCGGCATCGGCGGCTTTCCGCGGCGTATCGAGTCGGAGCACGATGTCTTCGACGGCGGGCATGCTGGCACCGGTCTTTCTATCGCCCAGGGCCTGGCCACGGCCCGGGATTTGCGCCACTCGATGGAGCGCATCGCGGTCGTCGTCGGCGACGCGGCGTTGATCAGCGGCCTCTCGCTCGAGGCCCTCAACGACATCGGCCACCGCCAGACTCAGCTGCTGATCATCCTGAATGACAACGCCATGTCGATCAGCCCCACCGTCGGTGCCTTCAGCCAGTACTTCTCTACGCTGAAGCTTTCGACTGCCTGGAAGCAAAGCAAGACCGCGTACGACAAGGTCGTCGAGTCTCTGCCCGTCGTCGGCCAGCCTGCTCTCAAGCTTTCGCGCCGGATCAGGCGCATGGTCGTGAGCTTCGCCCAGCCGGGCCAGCTCTTCGAAGATCTCGGCATCACCTATCTGGGCGTCATTCCAGGGCACAATCGGCGTGGTCTGGAGCACATCTTCCGCGCCGCCCTGGACGTCCCGGGTCCCGTGATCGTCCACGTTCGAACCCGCAAGGGACGCGGCTACCGGCCTGCCGAGCGCGACCAGATCGGCTTTCACGGCGCCGCTCTGCCGCCGATGCCGGACCTGGCGACGGCGCCGATGCCGACCGAATCCCACGCCCCGGCTCAGCCGGCCCTAACCGGGCTGGCCCTGGCGCGGGTCGACAACGCCTTGCCTCAGCCCGGACACTCAGACGACGCCCCGATGGAGCCGGCCGGCTCCAGGAACGGGAGCGGCGGGAGCGGTGCCGGCGGATCGGCCGACATGGGTACGCCCTCGGACGATGCCCGAGTCGCGGCAACCAAGAGACCGCCCAACTACACGTACCACTTTGCTCGTGAACTCATCGAGCTCGCCCGGCATGATCGCCGCATCGTTGCCGTGACTGCAGGCATGCCGACCGGAACCGGTCTGCACACTTTCCAGGCGGAGTTCCCGGACAGGTTCATAGACGTCGGTATCGCCGAGCAGCATGCGATTGCGATGGCCGCGGGCATGGCCCTGGCCGGCGAGCGGCCGGTTGTGGCTCTCTATTCGACATTCCTGCAGCGGGCCTTCGATCAGGAGGTCCACGATGTCTGCCAGAACGATCTACCGGTTGTCATCGCCGTGGATCGAGCCGGCCTCGTCGGTGAGGATGGAACGAGTCATCAGGGCATGTTCACTCTGCCGACTCAGCTCCAACTCCCCACGATGGTCGTAGCCAGTCCCAAGGACGAGCAAGAGCTTCGATCCATGGTGAAGACCGCCTTTGCCCAGGATCATCCGTTTGCACTTCACTATCCCCGTGACCCGGGCTTCGGCGTTCCCGAGGTCGAGCCCAAGGTTCTGCAGGTCGGCGTGGGCGAAGTCCTGCGCGAGGGCAAGCAGGTATTGATGATCGGTTTTGGTCCGATCGTGGATCGCGGCCGCCAGGCTGCAGATCTTCTGGAAGCGGAAGGCTGGTCCGTCGGCCTGATCAACGCCCGGTTTGCCAAGCCGTTGGACCGCCAGCTCATCCTGGATCAGGCCCGAGGCAAGGCGCTCGTGGTGACTCTCGAGGAGAGCGTCGTGACCGGTGGCTTTGGCGCCGGCGTCCTCGAGGTGTTCGAGGAAGCTCGCGTCGTCGATCAGGCCTATCGTGACGTCTCCGTTCGTGTGATCGGTATTCCGGCCGAGACGTTCGTGGACCACGGTTCCGTAGATCAGCTCAGGGAGATCCTGAAGCTGGACGCGGCCGGGATCGCGGGCCAGATCCGCGAGACGCTGGGCCGGCTGCGAGCCACTCCCTCCGGCGACGGTTCCGGCGTGAAAGCCGCCGCCGTACCCGCTACGACTCGTTCACGTTCCAGGTAGCCGTCATCTTTGCGGTTCTGGATACGTTCCAGTGCAGCACAAGATGATCCGGGTGTGCCACGATTGAAGCCATGAGTCCAGCCGCAGACAAACCAACGCGCCAACGCCTCGACCAGCTCCTGGTCGAGCGAGGTCTGACCGAGTCCAGAACTAGGGCTCAGGCCCTCATTCTGGGCGGTCATGTCCGGGTCGGCGAGGGTGCGGCCGCTAGAACGGACCGCAAGTCCGGCGATCTTGTCGAGACGAACATCGCCCTGGAAGTGGAAGCGCCACCGCCGTTCGTGTCGCGCGGTGGTCTGAAGCTGCGGGCCGCCCTGGATGCCTTCGGCGTTGAGCCGGTGGGTTTGACATGCCTGGACGTGGGCTCATCAACGGGTGGATTCACGGATCTGCTGCTTCAGCGCGACGCGGTCAAGGTGTACTCCGTAGATGTTGGCCGCGGTCAGCTGGCCGAGACGCTGCGACACGATCCGCGCGTGATTTCCATGGAACGCATGAACGCGCGTGCCTTGGGGCCCGGCGTCCTACCGACCACTGTGGATCTGGCCGTGATGGACGTCTCGTTCATTTCCCTGGATCGCGTACTGCAGCCGGTGGCGATGTGCTTTGGACCGGGTGGCGGCCTGATCGTGGCGCTGGTCAAGCCGCAGTTTGAGGCCGGCAAGGGTCTGGTCCGAGACGGTGTCGTCCGTGATCCCGAGATCCACAAGAAGACACTTGAAACGGTTGCCAGGTTCGGGTTGGCAATCGGCCTGAAGCTTCGGAACGCTGTGGCATCGCCGCTGACCGGGCCGGCCGGCAACCGTGAGTTCTTTCTGGAGTTGGAGGTACCTGCCGGATACGTGCCGGTGGATACCGGCCCGGTTGAGTTGCCGGAGGAGTGGGTGAGCAAGTTCGCGGAGCTCGCCGGGGCATGAAGCTGGATCGGATCGGCTTCGCCTACAACCCGACAAAGGAGGCGGCGCTAGAGCTGCTGGAACGAGCCGAGGGCTGGTGCGAGATGCGGGGCATCGGGCACTGGGCGGCGCCGGCCGGCGAGCTCGCGGCGCTGGTTGCGCAACTCCCCGGGACCGGGGCTCTGGTTGTGCTTGGGGGCGATGGCACTTTCTTGCGGGCGGCGCGAGCGGTGGCCGAGGTGGATGTGCCGCTCCTCGGCGTGAATCTTGGCAAAGTCGGCTTCCTGTCCAAGGTGGAGACGCCGGAACTCGAGGCGGTCCTGGGACAGCTCGTAGAGGGTGACTTCCAGATCGAGAATCGGATGGCGCTCCGCGCCACGGTCCACCCCGCCGGCCGGGAGGCGCCGGGAGAGACGTTCTTCGCCCTCAATGAGATCGCGGTGGCAAGGGGTTCTCTGGCGCGCGTCTGCAGGCTAGAGGTGGAGATCGGCCCGTCGCACCTCGCGACGTTCACGGCGGATGGCCTTGTAGTCTCCACCCCGACCGGTTCTACCGGCTACTCCTTCTCGGCCGGCGGCCCGATCGTGGATCCGAGCAGTCGCAACCTGGTGGTGACCCCGATCGCCGGCTATCTGACCGCAATCCGGACCGTTGTCGTGAGCCCGCGTCATACGGTTCGCGTCCGGATTCTGGACGCCTACGACGTGCTCATTAGCGTGGATGGACGCGAGGATCGGCGTCTGGCGATCGGTGACGTAGTTGAGGTCTGCGAGATGGACCGCCCGATTCGCCTGATCGAGCCGCGCGGCGCGGTACCGTTCTGGGATCTCTTGCGCCAGAAGTCGGAGTTGCTGCCGTCATGACGGACACCGCCGAAGTGGAGCCCGGCGAGCAGTCTGCGCCCGAGTCCAACTTTGTCTCCGCTGCGGCGCCGATGGCCGCCGGCCGATTGGCGGAGTTGAGCGTCCGCGATCTGGCGCTGATCGAGAGACTCCGGATATCTTTCGAGCCGGGACTCAACGTGCTGACGGGCGAGACCGGCGCCGGCAAGAGCCTCTTGATCGATGCGCTTGGCCTGGCCGCCGGGGCGCGGGCGGATACGTCGCTGGTCCGACATGGGTCGGACGGCGCGAGGGTGGAAGCGCTTTTCGATCGGATGCCGGAGCCGCTCATCTGCGTTCGCGAGGTCTCGGCGGCAGGCCGGTCCACGGCTCGGATCGATGATGAATCAGTCACGGCTTCGCGCCTGGCGGATGTTGCCGGGCGGCTCGTGGAGATCCACGGCCAGCACGATCAGCAGCGGCTGCTGGATGAACGCTGGCAGCGAGAGCTTCTGGATGCCTTCGGTCGCCTCGAAGTCGAGCGGACCGCGATGGCATCTGCGGTGGAGAGATGGCGCGCCAACCAGCTGGTCCTGGCCGAGCTTGCGCTCGACCCGCGGGAATTGGCACGTCGCCTGGAGCTGCAAGAGCACCAGGCCGGCGAGATCGAGGGCGCGGGGCTGCGAGTCGGTGAGGCGACCGAGATCGGGGCCAAGCTCGCCGCGGCACAACACGCCGAGGCGATTGCGCGCGGTAGCAGCGAGATCCACGAGGCTCTGGCCGGGGAGGGGAGTGGCGCCCGCGAGGCCCTGGCACTTGCCGCCCAGCGGGCCCGCGAGCTGACGCGCCTCGACGAACGCTACGCCCCGGTCGCGGAGCGTCTGCTCGGTCTGGCCGCGGAGCTGGCCGATGCCGCCGCGGAAGCCAACTCTCTTGCGGAGAGCGTTGAGCACGATCTGTCCGCGATTGCGGCGATGGAGGAGCGCCTGTCGCTGATCTACTCGCTGGAGCGCAAATACGGCGAGAACGAAGCTGCGGTGCTTGCCTACGGCGAGTGCGCCACGGCTGAGGCCGATCGCCTGCGGGCACTCGAAGAATCGCGTGAGACGCGTCAGGCGGAAGCCGGCCGACTGCTGGCCGAGGTGGGACGAGTGGCTCTGGATCTTTCGCGATCGCGCTCGGCCGCTGCGGTGAGACTGGCCGCGGCGGTTGAGGCCGCGCTTGGCGGGCTGGGGTTCCGTCAGACGCTTTTCGCCGTTTCGGTGACCCGAAGATCCGCCGGTCCGGCGGAGTCCGCCGTAGAAATCGATGGCGGCCGCGTCGCATTCGACACCACCGGAATGGACTCTGTGGCCTTCCTGATCGCTCCCAACCCGGGCGAGCCGGCGAGGCCGCTGGCGCGGATCGCCTCCGGCGGCGAACTCTCCCGCGTGGCGCTGGCTATCAAGCAGATCCTGGCCGAGGCGGATCACACGCCCACACTTGTATTCGACGAAATCGACACCGGCATCGGCGGTCGCAGTGCGGAGCCGGTTGGACGCTCTCTGTGGGAACTTGCCCGGAGCCATCAGGTCCTTTGCGTCACGCACCTGGGACAGATCGCCGCTTACGCCGATGCCCAGTTCCGCATCGAGAAGGTTCAGCGGGACGGCCGCACGGTCACGGAGGTGAGGCGTGTCGAGGGTGGCGAGCGCGTCGATGAGCTGGCCCAGATGCTCGCTGGCGCCGAAGGCGGGACCGCCGCAAGAGCGAGTGCGGAGGAGCTCCTGGAACGGGCCGAGACCTGGCGGCGGACCACCGGAGGGAGATAGCGGTGGGCAGCTTGCCGCCCCACGCCCCGGATCGCCTGGCGAAAGCAATCGATGACTTTCTGATGTACGTGCGAGTCGAGCGTGGTCTGGCCGATGCCACGCTGACCGCGTATCGGGCGGATCTGCTGGATTTCGCCGCGAGTCGTGGCGCCGCCGCGGACTGGGATACTTCCGCAGACACGCCGATCCACTACCTCAGCATGCTGGGCGCGCCCGCTCGGGGTGGGCGGCCGGCCTTACGAGCGACCACACTCCGGCGCCGCGCGGCATCGATACGCGGTTTCTACCGCTTCTGCTACGCGGAAGGCTTGATTGACACGGACCTCGCAGGCCGCTTCGACTTGCCGCGCCAGCCGCGACTGCTCCCTGAGGTGCTTACGGTTGAGGAAGTGGAGCGCCTTCTGGAGATCAACGGCGACACGACGCCGGTCTCACTTCGCGACAGATCTCTGCTGGAATTGCTCTATGCGGCGGGTCTGCGCATCTCGGAGGCCGTCGGCCTCGACTGCGACGACCTGGATCTCAAGGATGGGCTGGTTAGGGTCATCGGCAAAGGCGATCGGGAGCGGCAGGTTCCAGTCGGCGAGGTGGCGATTGCCTGGCTCGATCGATACGCGTCGGAAGTGCGGCCCGGGTTGCTGGCTGCAGGTGCGGCCGGATCGGCCGGATCGGCGGGTGACTCGGCGGGAGGCCAGCACGGCGGCGCTTTCTTCCTCTCGGTCCGTGGCGAGCGGTTGGATCGGCGCCGGGCCTGGGAGATTCTCGTGGCTACTGCCAGGGCAGCCGGATTGAAAGACGGAGTCAGCCCTCATACCTTGCGCCACTCTTTTGCGACGCACCTCCTCGAGGGCGGCGCGGACCTGCGTATCGTTCAGGAACTGCTTGGACATGCGAGCATCAACACGACACAGTTGTACACACATCTGACTGGCGAACGGATCAAAGACGTATATGCTCGTGCTCATCCACGGGCTTGACGGATCAGCAGTTGCCGGCAATCGACCGGGCACTTAAGGAGAGTTGGAATGAGCTACGCGCAATCCCTGCTGGCGAAGGAAGAACACATCGTCTACGAGGCCCGACAGCATTGGCTGGCTCCGCTGGCGGATAGCCTTCGGCCGATTGTCCTCGTATTGGTTGGCCTTCTGATTTTGGGCGTCGAAATCAACATGAACTGGACCGGCCTGCCGCTGATGCTGCCGGGACTCCTGCTGCTCGTGGGGATCGTGTGGATTGTCATCATTGTGCTGACCTGGCGGGCCGAGGAGTACATCATCACCACTCGCCGCGTTCTCAAGGTTGAGGGGCTTCTGGACAAGAAGACCGGCGACAGCTCACTGGACAAGATCAACGACGCCGTCCTGGTGCAGGGGATTTGGGCGCGCATCTTCCACTACGGCGATCTGGAGATCCTGACGGCCGCCGAAACGGCGATCGATCGCTACACCATGCTCAGCCGGGTGGTTGAGTTCAAGAAGGCGATGCTGAACGCCAAGAACACGCTCGACGACGGCTTCCGCGGCCTGGCGGCGACTCCTTCGGCAGCCTCTCCTGCAGGCAAGGCCTCCTCTGCCGATGTCACGGCCACGCTCGCCCAGCTTGCCGAGCTTCGCGACAAGGGTGCCATCACGGTCGCCGAATTCGAGAAGAAGAAGGCCGACCTACTCGGCCGCATCTAGTTACGTCACGCCTGGGGGACGCTCCGATAGTCGGGGCGTCCCCCAGCTGCGCGTGGCACAGAATCGAGGGCTCAGTTGAGTTCATTGGCTATTGCGCAGGCCGTCATCTTCGTCGGCATGTTCCTTCTCATCAGCGGGCCCGTTCATGAGTGCGCCCATGCTTTCGTGGCGTGGCGGTTGGGCGATGGCACGGCCAAGTTGTTCGGTCGGATTTCGCTCAATCCCGTACGGCACTTCGACCCGATCGGCGGGACCTTGCTGGCCGGCAGCGTCTTGCTCAGCTTGATCGCGGGCGGCGCGGGGGTCGGCTTTGGCTGGGCCAAGCCCACGCCCGTCAACCCATACAATCTCAAGGGCCGTCATGCCGACTCGATAGTCGCGGCGGCGGGACCGCTCTCCAATCTGATCCTGGCGGTCCTGTTTGCCGCCGGGTTTCAGATCCTGAACCGAAATGGCATCGAAGCGACCAACACCTCCGCGATCAACATGGTTCAGCTTGTTTTCCAGACTGGGATCGTCCTCAACGTGATGCTGATGATCTTCAACTTGCTGCCTATCCCGCCGCTGGACGGCTCCCATGTCCTTTTTGACTTGCTGGACCCCAGGACGTCGCAGCAGCTGCGGGGTGTCATGAACCAGTACGGCATGATGATCCTGGTTTTGGTCGTGTTCTTTGGCAGTCGCTTCATCTACGCGGCCGTGATACCCGTGGTCAACTTCCTCGCCGGCGTTCGGATCTACAACTAGTTGCCGGAACCATTGGCGCGTGGTTGGTGGAGCGGCAAGGTTCGCCGGACCTGGGCCGTCGTTCACGCCCGAGTGGCGGATGGCGAGCGGCAGGACCTGGTTGATTGGCTGACTCCGGCCCAGCTGGCCCTATTCGACGGGATGACAGTGGCCGATCGGCGGCACGGCTTGGACGTACTGGCTTACCTTCGAGGCGACTCCGGCTCGGGCGCCGTTGGCGACACGGACCTCCTCCTCGCCGGGCTCCTCCACGATTGCGGCAAGGGGCCGAAGGTGAGGCTTCTGCATCGGATCGCCTGGGCTCTGGGCCAGCACTATGGGGCTTGGATCTGGCGGGTTGCTGAGCCAATACCCACGTTTCGGGCGGGACTGGCCGGATTGCGGCAACATGCAGAGCGTTCGGCGGAGCTGGCGACGGAGGCCGGCTGCAGCGCTCGGACGATTGACTTGATCAGGAACCAGGAGACTCCCACGAACGACGCCGGACGACTTCTGCTCGCTGCCGACGAGGCCAATTGATGACGACGACTGCTCCGATGAGGGCCGGCACGGGTATTGCCGGCCGCATCGGCGCCATGCCCAGGCCCGGCGCCGTGCCGGAGGTCGATTTCGCGGCCGGTCTGGTCGACAGCATCACTCACGTCCGCATGGAAGCCTTCGACGGCCCGCTTGCGTTGCTGTTGGCCGTCATCGAGGCTCGCCAACTGGATGTCCTGACGGTTCCGCTCGGTGGCCTGGCTGAGGCCTACCTTGACGCCCTGGCGACGCTGGAAGGCGATCGGCTCGGCAACGTGTCCGCCTTCATCGCCGTCGCGGCTCAGCTGATCCTGATCAAGAGCCGGGCAATACTGCCCAGGCCGCCCAAAGTCTCCGCCATCCCGCTCGACGAGGAGCTGGACCCCGAGGCGGAACTGCGAGCACGACTGCTCGAGTACAAGCGCTTCCGAGACGCCGGTCTGGCGCTGGGCGAGCGCTTCGACATCCAGCGCATGTTCCGCCGCGATGCGGAAGTTGCCGCGCTGGCGGGACGAGCCGGCGCGCGACCGCCGGAACGACCGCCGCTACCGGCGAGCGTTCTGACCAAGGCCCTGTCCCGCCTGGCTACGGTGGTCCCGGTCGCGCCGGCCCCGCAAGAGATCATGGCCAGGACGATCACCCTGGCGGAGCGTACGGCCGTGATCAGGGCCGCCCTACGTGGCGCGGATATGGTTGTGCTCCAGGACCTTCTCGGCGGCACCCGTGATCGCGTCGTCGTCGCCATTACATTCCTGGCGATGCTGGAGTTGTCCAAGCGGCGTGAGATCACACTTACACAAGCCGAGCCCTGGGGCCCCATCATTGCCCGCCGACTGGTGGAAACCGAAGAGAGTGATGAAGAAATCGACGAGAGCCTGGGGTCCTTCGCTTGAGCACTGAGACAGACGAGATGTTCGCGCCGGATCCGGCCGTGCAAGAGGCCGAGGATGCGGCAGCCGCGGCAGCCGCGCATCCACCTCTGGGCGAGTTGACCGAGACGCAGCTGGAGGCACTGCTCTTCGTGGCCGAGCGCCCACTTACGCGGGCCGAGATTGGCCAGCTGGCAGGCGTCGATCGCGAAGTTGTCGATGCTTGTATCGGTGACCTGCACGTCAGCCTGGCCGGGCGGGGAATCAACCTTGTGGAATCCGGCGAGCGAGTGGAGTTGGCGACGGCCCCGGAAGCCGGCCGCCTGATTGCCCGATACGTCGGCGCGGATGCGCCGCGGCTCTCCACGCCCTCGCTGGAGACGCTGGCGATCGTTGCCTATCGACAGCCCTGCACCCGCGCGACCATCGAGCGGATCAGAGGCGTGGACTCGGATTACACCCTGCGCACCTTGCTTCACAGACGCCTGGTGCAGGAGCTGGGTCGCTCGGAAGCTCCGGGCCGGCCCATTCTCTTCGGCACCGGCTTCGACTTCCTGGAGCGGTTCGGACTCACCAGCCTGGACCAGCTCCCGGTGCTGGACGCCGCCGTGGCCGAGAGGCTCTTCGCCGAGCCGGAGGAGACCCTGGAGGTCGCCGTCGATCCTGTCGCGGACCCGGGTGCGCCGACGCTCGGCCTCGAAACCGGAGCTGGTTGATGGCCCGAGAGCGGATCCAGAAGGCGATCGCCAACGCGGGCATCGCGTCGAGGCGCGGTGGCGAGGACCTGGTGAGGGCGGGTCGCGTCACCGTTGACGGGCGAGCGGCCATCATCGGCGAGCAGGTCGACCCAGCCATGCAGCGCGTTGAGGTGGACGGGCGGCCGCTTCCCGGAGTGCTGGCACCGCGGTCTTACTGGGTTCTGAACAAGCCGTCCGGCGTCGTCTCGACGGTCAGGGATCGGCATGCCGAGCGGACGGTCATGGACTTCCTACCGCCGGAGACTCGCCGGACATCGCGCCTGTATCCAGTCGGTCGGCTGGACGAGGAGTCTGAGGGTCTGCTGCTCTTCACCGATGATGGCGCCTGGGCGGAACTCCTCCTGCACCCGCGGTTTGGCGTGGAACGCGAGTACATGGTCGGCCTGGAGCACTCGGTCACAAAGCAGCAGAAGGCCGCCCTCCGAACCGGCATCGAACTGGAGGAGGGTCTGGCGAAGCTGGATCACCTCGACGACCTGACGCCGGCCCAGATCCGCAACCTGAGTTTGCTTCTGGAGCCGCCGCACCCCGAGTTCCGCTGGTACAGGGTCGTCCTGGCTCAAGGCTGGAAGCGCCAGATTCGGCGGATGTTCGATGCCGTGGGCATGCCGGTTCAGCGCCTGGTCCGAATTCGGGTCGGTAGTCTGAAACTCGTCGATTTGCCGGCAGGTCAGGTTCGCAGGTTGACCCATCAGGAAGTGACGCAGCTGGCATCGTGCGCTCGGGCCCAGACCACCACCCGGCCGGAGAAGGCCCCAGCCGCCGACTCCGCGCCCGTGGCCGCCCGGACATTTACTAAGCGCCGCCTGCCGCCGGCCGTCGCCATCGACGGCCCGAGTTCCAGCGGCAAGAGCACCGTCGGGGCCGAAGCCGCCCGCCAGCTGAGTTACCGCTTCTGCGACACCGGCCTGCTTTACCGGGCCGTCGCCTGGCTCGCTCTCCAGCGCGGCATCGCGCCGACGGACATCGAGGCTCTCGTGCCACTGGCTGGAGAGGTCAGCCTCGTCGCCGACGGCCGTGGTCGTCTGCGACACGTTCATGCCGATGGCCGCGACGTTACGTCGTCTGTTGCCGCGGCGGAGGTCGATCGGGCCGTCTCCGACTACGCCAAGGTACCTGAGCTGCGCGAGGCCATGGTGCCGAGGCAGCGGGCCCTGGCAAAGGGCGGCGGCATCATCATCGCCGGTCGTGACATCGGCACCGTCATCCTGCCCGATGCGGACGTGAAGATCTATCTCAACGCGTCGGCCGAAGTGCGGGCCCGCCGCCGCGCCGACCAGCGCAGCACAACGGACGCGGCCGAAGCCGAGCAGATCCTCTCCGAGCTGAGGCGTCGCGATTCGATCGACTCCAACCGCGAAACGGCTCCGCTCAAGACGGCCGCCGATGCGGTCGTAATCAACACGGATGGAATTACGTTCCAGGAGACGGTGACTGCGGTCGTCGATGCGATCCGCGCGGCCACCGGTGCGAACGGCACGGGGACGGGCACGACCCGCGCCGCCAGAGGAGCAGCCAGTGGCCACTAGAAAGCTGCCGTTCTTCGCCCGGTTCAGCGGTGGGATGTTCCGTCTGCTCGCGCGCTGCACGGCTCGCGTGACTTTGGAGGGGATGGAGAAGATCCCGCAGTCGGGCCCGGTTCTATTCGTCTCAAATCACGCCTCCAACGCGGACGGGCCGCTCTATATCGGTTTCATCATCCCCGCCATGGGCCGGCCGATGGTCTGGCTCGGCAAGGAGGAGGCGACGAAGTGGCCAGTTCTGGGCTGGGCCGTGCGTCATAACGGTGTCGTCGGCATCCGCCGTGGAGCCGGCGATCTCGAGGCCTTCAAGCTGGCAAGGTCAGTGCTCGATGACAGACGCCCACTGACGATCTTCCCGGAGGGCACCCGCTCGGCCAACGGAGCGATGCAGCCCGCGAAGGATGGCGCGACCGTCTTGGCCGTCCGGAGCGGCGCTCCCATCATCCCGATCGCGATCATCGGATCTCAACGCTACTGGCCCAAGGGGAAGTTCCTGCCCCGGCCGGGTCGCCGGATGACGATCAGAGTGGGGGATCCGTTCACATTGGTCATGCCCAAGGGCAGCGACCGCCATGAGTCGCTCCGGCTGGCCACGGCCGAGATGATGAAACACGTCGCGGAGCTGCTGCCGCCGGAACAGCGTGGCGTCTACGGCGAGACGGTTGGCGGCCAACTTGAGGGGGCGGGAGATGGAAGCAGGTCGGTCTGACCCGTTGGCCGCGGCAGACGAAACGCCAGATTGGCCTGGCACCCTCGTGGCCGAATGGCGAGACCGGGGGCTGGCTGAGCAGGAAGAGTGGAGCATGCGCCATGCGCCCCTCGGCATTGTTGCCCTCGCGTTGTATTTCGGTTTGCTCCTCATGGCGTCTGTTAGTCCCGCCGCGACCGTCCTCCTTTGCGGTCCTTTGGCGCTCGTGACCCTTGGGCCCATCCTGTGGTTGAAACTGCGCCACCGGACCGCTGAAGAGATGACGCTGATGCTGGATCAGGATGTTCTC
Organism: Candidatus Limnocylindrales bacterium; assembly: GCA_036386115.1. GTDB lineage: Bacteria > Chloroflexota > Limnocylindria > Limnocylindrales > CSP1-4 > Fen-1039. The sequence continues at coordinate 9,376 of DASVJA010000156.1, read as the reverse complement.
CGGGTAGTGCGGCGGAAGCGTTTCGGCACCGAAACGACGGAGTTGGCGCGATCCGAGGCCGGCTTGCTTGTTAGACGGCCCTCAAATCGATCCTCCAAGATCAGCCGCCAACTACTACTGGCAGATGCCGCGGGCTCGCGGACGCTGCAGTTGCTTGAACGAGATGTCCAGGTGCGGTCGACTCCTTCCGGAATGAACTTCGATTCCTACCGAATGGATGTCGGGCGTGCACCCCTTGATGTGCTAATCGGCAGCTGGTGGCCCCATCCGGGACTGCGGGTAACCAGGAGGAACAAGGCGCGATGGTCCTTCCGAACCGTCTCGGATCGACCCTGGGGGCGCCCAGACTTGGGTGGATACGCACTCTGGCAGGCTCGAGGACAACTGAAAGAGGGAGTCTTCTTCGCGGGAGCCGTGGTGCCGCTGTTGGTGATCGGCTTCATTCTTGGGCTCGGCCAGGCTATCTCTTGGTGGCCCTTGGCTCTCTTCGTTGTTCCCTGCCTGGGGCTCATTTTCTACGGGGCTTGTCTGATTTGGCGTGCGCGGATGGCTGTGAGACGGCTCATCGACGACCTGACGTCATTACGCCTCGGTGCGATACTTAAGCGCAATGGGTAACGTTCGAGAGGTCCGAATCGCGCGCCGTACCGGATTCTGTTACGGAGTCCGCGAGGCAATCGACAAGGCCAAGGAGTCTGCGGCCGCCGGCAAGCGGACGCATACGCTCGGCCAGGTGGTTCATAACGAGGGCGTGATCGCCCAGCTCCAGGCCCAGGGAATCGAAACCGTGGACACGCTCGACGACGTCCTCGAGGGGACCGCGGTTGTCATTCGAGCCCATGGTGTCCGGCCTGAAGTCCTCGAGCGCGCTGAACAGCGCCGGCTCGATGTCATCGACGGAACGTGTACGTGGGTGATCCAGGAGCAGCGTGAGATCACAAAGCTCGTGGAAGAGGGCTACACCATCGTCCTTCTGGGAACTCCGCGCCACCCCGAAGTTGTGGGGCTGCTCGGGTTTGCTCCGGGCGCGTTAGTTGTGGACGAGGAAGAGGACTGGGAGCAGATTCCGCGCCGCAAGAAGATGGCCATGCTCAGCCAGAGCACGCAGCCGCCCTGGAAGTTCGAGAAGCTGGCTTCGTTCATGGTGAGTCGCTGCCATGAACTCAAGATCGTGAATACCGTCTGCCCGGTCACGATCCGGCGCCAGGAAGACACGACGGAAGCGGCCCGGCTCGTGGATCTGATGGTGGTTGTGGGCGGGCGTTCCAGCGCCAACACCAAGGAACTGACCCGGCTTTGCGGCATCGTCGGCACGCCGGCCATCCAGATCGAATCCGAAGAGGACCTCTCGGATCCTGCCGTCTTCGGCAAGTACGAGGTCATAGGCGTCACGGGTGGAACTTCTACCCCGATCGAGGATCTGCGTTGCGTCGCCGAGCGAATACTCCGCGTCGCCGGCACGCCGGAGGCATCGAGGCACGCGGAGGCGTTGGCCACGGCGGCCCTGGCGGCGGCCGCGACGCCCGCCGGAAGGACTACCTCGCTGCCGTCAATCGCGACCTCAGGTAGCGTCGCCCAAAGGTAATCCGGGCATCGCGGTCGCCATACCGCATAATCCTCAGGTGACTTCACTTCCAATCGTTGCCATCGTCGGTCGCCCGAACGTCGGCAAGAGCACCCTTTTCAATCGAATCGTTGGCCGGCGAACGGCCATCGTCGAGGACCGCGCTCGAACGACCCGCGACCGAATCTACGGCGACGCCGACTGGAACGGCCGCCGATTCGTGATCGTGGACACGGGCGGTCTGGAGATTCACCCCGGCGATCCGATCGAAGAAAAGGTCCAGGAGCAGGCCCGCCTTGCCATCGGTGAAGCGGACCTGATCCTCTTCATCGTGGACTCCATCACGGGCTTGACGCCCGCAGACCACGAAGCGGCGGATCTGCTGCGAACCGCCAAGGCGCCGGTCCTCGTCGTTGCGAACAAGTCGGACAACGATAAGCGCGAGCTCGAGGCGGCCGAGTTCTTCACCCTCGGCTGGGATGAGACTTATCCGATCAGCGCCGCCCACGGACGCGGCGTGGCGGATCTGCTCGACGCCGTCGTCTGGGCATTGCCGCCCGAGAGCGAGAAGGAAATCGCCCGCAAGGCCAGGATCGCCGAGGCGGATTTGTGGGCTAAGGAGATGGCCGACGGCCGGCTTTCGCAGATCCTCGACGGCAACGACGAGGCGATAGAGAACGCCGCCGCAGGCGATATGGACCTGCCGCTCGCCTTCGAAGAGGACGAGCTGGAAGTGTCGATTGCCCTGGTCGGACGGCCGAACGTCGGCAAGTCCAGCCTTCTCAACGCTCTTCTGGGCGAGGATCGGGCAATCGTCAGCGACATCCCCGGTACGACTCGCGATGCCATTGACACCCACCTTACGTGGGGCCGCAGCGAAATCGTGATCATCGACACTGCCGGCATCCGCCGGCCCGGCAAGGTCGCCAGCGGCGCGGCCGCCGAGCGCTATTCCACCCTGCGCGCCCTGAAGGCCGTTGAGCGAGCGGATGTCGCGGTGCTGGTCATAGACGCGTTCGAGGGTCTCACGGCCCAGGATGCCCATGTAGCGGGCTTCGTGGCGGAAGAAGGCCGGGGACTCGTCATCGCCCTGAACAAGTGGGACCTCCTTGCCGAGAAGACGGACCGGACATTCGACGAGTACGCGACCTCCATGCGCTCCCAGGTTCCGTTTCTGGACTTTGCCCCGTTTGTGTCCATAAGCGCCAAGAGTGGACAACGCGTCGGGCGTGTTCTGGAGCTGGCAGTCGATGTCTGGGGCGAGCGCCGCAAGCGCATCCCAACCCCGGATCTGAACAAGATCATTCGCGCCGCCGGTCTTCGTCAGGCGCCGCCGACCGGCAAGCTCGGCCCGCCCAAGATCTTCTATGCGACTCAGGTCGCCGTGGCGCCGCCGACGTTCATCTTCTTCGCTCGCCACGCATCCCAGGTGCACTTCAGCTATAAGCGCTATCTGGAGAACCAGATCCGGGCCGAATTCGGTTTCGACGGGACGCCCATCCGGCTCTTCTTCCGCGAGCGAGCAAGCGGCCGGTCGTCGCAGGGCGAACCGCGTACCAAGATCCGCCGCGATCCGCGCGTGAAGTTGAACGGCTCCGGCAGGCCGGGCCTCTCCGCAGGTGGAAGTGCCGCCCGTAAGGGCACCAGCGGCCCCAAGCGCAGCACCGGCGGAAGCCGGAAGCAGCAGGGGACGTAGGGCGGGATTTCGACGCCGCCCCGGCCATTCGATTGCCGGGGTCGACGCGTCTGGTATCCTTCGCAGCGATCGGGGCGTGGCGCAGCCTGGTAGCGCACCTGAATGGGGTTCAGGAGGCCGAGCGTTCGAATCGCTCCGCCCCGACCATCTCTAGACCTTTCGCGTTGATTGGGCGTGCCTGCGATGCGGTGGGCGAGGAAGGACTCTGCGATGACAACCCAGTGCCCTCGCTGCGGAACACAGCGCGTAGCCGACTTCTGCCACGTCTGCGGTTTGGACTTTCGATCCTTGGCTGCGCCGGCCGCCGATCTTGCGCTTGCTCCTGCTCCTGCGCCCGCGACGGCGATGGCGCCCGAACCGATGGCGCCCGCGCCGGAACCGATGGGGCCCGCGCCTGCGTTCGCGCCGATGGCTCCTTATGCGCCTGTGCCAACTGCCTGCTCGCGCTGCGGCGCCCCCATTTACTACGGCCAACTCCGGTGCACCAATTGCGGGCTGGACGCACACGGTTCTTGGGCGACCCTGGCGTCGCCCGCCCCAGCCCGAAGCCCCATCCTGCCGATCGCCATCGCCCTGGTCTGCGTCGCCTGCCTGGCCGTCGCCGGCGCCCTCTTGGTGGTTTCGCAGAACCGCGGCTCGGCAGCCGCTGCCAGCCCAAGCCCGGTTGCGATCGGCACGTCGAACCCGACCCCGGCTTCAACCGAGACCCCGGCGCTTGGTGTGACGCCGTCCGCCGGCGCATCGGCACCAGATCCCACGACAACTGCCGAGCCGAGCCCGGACGGCAACTGGACCTCCTTCACCGACCCGGACGGTTTGTGGACTGTGCGGTTTCCCGGTTCTAGCACCCCAACCAAGACGACCAGTCCCATAGGCAGTGCCTCCGACAGCATGACGGAGATCATCTATGGCGTATCCGTCGGCGGCGCCGGCTACGCGGTTGCCTTCGTGGACCTTACCGCAGCTCTGGTCGCGGGCGAGGATAACGAAACGCTCCTCACGACGATGCAGACTGCCATGGTGTCCGGGCTTGGCGGCACCGATGTCGTCTCCACTCCAACCACTGAGGGCGACTATCCCGCTCGGGACGTTTCGATGGATGCCTCGAGTGTTCAGGTCAACATTCGAATCTGGTTTGTGGGAACACGCTTCTACATGCTTCTGGTTTCGGCCGAGCCCGGCGCCGCGGCCTACCCTCAACACTTCTTCGCTGCGTTCACCCTCAAATAGCCTCCCGGGCGACTCCGCCAATCCAGAGTTACACTCGCAAAGGCTCCTCGGTCTGCATCTGCGGCCGGGATGACACGCCCCCGGTGAGTTACAAATGACGCCAGATAAGATCGACAACCAGACTGCCGCCACACCGTCCGGCTTGGACTTGGCCCAGAACTCCGGCCTGAATGACATGGACGCCGGGAGCTTCCGCGCCGCCGCGCACCAGGCCGTGGACATCATGGCGGACTACCTGGAAGGCGTTCGCGATCGCGATGTCATGCCGAACGTTGAGCCTGGAACTCTGCGGCCGCTCTTCCCGGTTTCTCCGCCGGACGCGCCGGAGTCCATGGACGTCATCCTGGACGACTACCGCCGCCTATTCGAGCCCAACCTGACTCACTGGCAGCATCCACGCTTCCTGGCTTACTTCGCCAGTTCGGCCTCCGGCCCGGGGATCATCGGCGAGATGCTCACCTCCGTCCTGAACTCAAACCCGATGCTGTGGCGCACGAGCCCAGTGGGTACGGAGCTTGAAGAAGTCGTCATAGATTGGATCCGCCAGGCCCTCGGGTTGCCGCCTGGCTTCGACGGCCTGATCACGGATACGGCTTCTACGTCGACCATGCTGGCTCTTGCCGCAGCGCGTCAGGCCGCCGGTATCGACGCTGCCGCCAAGGGCCTGCCCGCGCGCGACGAAGTGCCGCAGATGCGCATCTACTGCTCCGCAGAAGCCCACTCCTCAATCGAGAAGGCAGCCATGACGCTCGGGCTGGGCCGCGCCGGCGTGACGAAGATCCCGGTGAACGATGCCTTCGAGCTGCGGATCGATGCGCTCGAGGAAGCGATTGTGGCCGACCGCGCCGCCGGTGTGAAGCCGATCGCGCTGGTTTGCACCATCGGGACAACTTCGACAACATCGCGCGATCCGGTCGCCGAGATGGCGAAGATCGCCGCGCGAGAAGGCATCTGGTTGCATGTCGATGCCGCCTACGCCGGCGTTGTCGCCATCATTCCTGAGCTTCGCGATCAGTTCGCAGGCTGGGAGCTGGCCGACTCCATCGTGACCAACGCCCACAAGTGGTGGTTTGCCCCGGTCGACGCCTCGATCCTTCTCACGCGCCGGATGCCGGTTCTGCGTAATGCCTTCAGCCTCGTGCCGGAGTATCTGCGGACGCTGGATCGCGACGGTCCGATCCGCGACTACAACGAGTACACGCCAACGCTTGGTCGCCGCCTAAGAGCGCTGAAGCTCTGGATGCACCTGCGCTATTTCGGGCTGGACGGCTTGCGACGGCGAGTCGCCAACCAGATCGCCATGGCCGTCCGGTTCGCCGGGTGGATTGACGCCGATCCCGATTTCGAGCGTATGGCCCCCGTGCCGTTTTCGACAGTCTGCTTCCGCTATCGTCCGGCTGCGCTTGCGGATCGCCAGGAGGAGCCGTCGGTCGGCGATGAGATCGACAACCTCAACATCCGCCTGCTGGACTCGGTCAACCGGACCGGCAAGGTATTCATCTCCCACACCAAGGTTCACGGCCGCATCACGTTGCGCGTGGCCATATCCAACCTGCGCACCGAAGACTCGGACCTGGAACTTGTCTGGGACGTGATCCGGCAGGAGGCCGGGGCGCTCCAAGAGGACGCCTGATCGGGCCTCCGTCCCAGGTTGCCGGGCTCCGTCCGCGCGAGAGGGTACGATTGCCGGGTGAATATCCCACTCGCCCACAGATTCGCCTCCGCAGTCGCTGTGATCGCGACGCCGCTCGTGATTATTGCCGTCGCCGTCATGCTGTTCCTCAATCCCATTTGGGTCGGTTTCGATCAGGACCGCAGCGACGTGACCGGGTTCACGGGCTACACCCACGCTCAGGTCCAGGCCGTCACCGGAAGCATTTTGTCGGATCTAGTCTTCGGGCCACCCAACTTTGATGTGAACCTGGACGGGACTCACGGCGGAACCCCCGTCCTGGATGAGCGGGCCCGCAAGCACATGGCGGATGTCCGCACCGTGCTGATGGAGTTGGGTCTTGTGGCGCTTTTGGCCGGCGTATTGCTGGCGGGGGTCGCGCTCTACTCCCGAGGCCGGCGCTGGTTCTGGCGAGCGGTCGCAGTCGGCGCGAAGGTGCTGATCGTCGGCGTGGTCGTGGTGGGCGGGGCCTTCGCGCTCTTCTTCGAGCAAGCCTTTGAGCTATTCCACGAGATCTTCTTCCCGCCAGGAACGTACATGTTCGACTCGCTGACGGACAAGCTGGTCCAGCTCTTCCCGGATCAGTTCTGGTCTGAGACAAGCGTGGCGATCGCAGCGGCCGTTCTGGTCCTGGGAATCGTCGTGGGTTTGGTAGCCACCCGCCTGGGTCGGGAGCCGGAGATTACGACCGGCGCGCCGACTCTCGTAGCGCCGATGGCAGCTTCCTGATGGGCCTGACGTTGGGTCGAATCTTCGGGACGGACATTCGGGCGCACTGGAGCTGGATCATGGTGCTGGCCTTCGTGGCGGTCGTCTTCGGTATGGACCTGAGCGATGGCACGGCCGCCTCCTGGTCCGTCGCTCTAGCCTGGAGTGCGTCGATTGCCACGGCGGTTCTTGTGTTTACCTCGGTCACGGCCCATGAACTCGGACACGTGAAGGTTGCACGGCAGAACGGTCAGTCGGTACCCACTGCCGTCGTACAGCTGCTCGGCGGCCCATATGTGATGGAGGTTCGGCCCAAGACCGCGGGCGAGGAGTTTAGGATCGCCATCGCCGGGTCTGTGGTTAGCATCGCCGTCGCCATCCCCTTTGCGATCATCGGTTTGATCCTCTGGTTTGGCCCATTCGATAACGCCCCCGATGGTATCCAGGCCATCGGTTTCGTCACGGCCATGATCGCCGGCTTCAATGTCTTCCTGGCCGTTCTCAACCTGATTCCCGGCTATCCGCTGGACGGGGCCCGCGTTCTGCATGCGCTCGTATGGATGCGGACTCGCGATGAGTCCGTAGCGATGGCTGTTTCCATTCGCGTCGCCCGCTACGTCGGCCTGGCGTTGATGGGGGCAGGCGCCGTAACGATGGCTATTTCCGACCCGTTGGCGGGCCTCTGCCTGTTAGTCGCCGGTTGGCTTGTCGTCAGCTCCAGTCGGCTGTTGGATCGTCGCAGCGTCGTTCAGGATCTGGTAGCCGGGCTATACGTCAGGGATGCGGAGGATGAGAACCCGGCCAGCGTGCCGCCGCAGCTGACTCTCGATGTCTTTGCCTCGGAATACCTGGCCGATCGCCTCGGTGCGGCAGCTCTTGTCCGGCGCGGATCCGAGCTGCTGGGCCTGATCGGCACGGCGCAGATACGCAGGATCCCAAAGGCCAAGTGGATGGAAACCAGGACCGAGCAGGCCATGGCGCTCATCTCCTCAGTTCCGACCGTTAGCCCGGACCTGGATCTCTGGTCCGCCCTTGAGGTGCTCGAGCGGACCGGGCTGGACGCCCTGCTGGTCTCCGTGGCCGGCGACGGGACGACGCTGCTGAGCCGGCGTTCCGCCGCGAAGCTCGTTCATGATCGGGCCGAGGTGCGTCACAAGCAGATGGAGCTCCTGCCCCGCAAGAAGGGCTGGTTCCGTGGAAAGTGACGGAACCGGCAGGGGAGGGGTCTTCGATGAAGGGACCCGGGCGGAACGCCGCAGGCAGAGTCACTTCGCCAGGACAAGGAGACCGCGCATGCCCGACGTGACCGCCAGACCGGAGTCCTCTCATCACGCCGTCGCAGAGGCAGACGTTGAGATGAGCCAGGAAACGCTCAGCGCCATCGTCGACGGGACCGTAGCGAAGGGTGACGTGCTGAGCGTGGCGGAGCTCGCGGGCGTAGTCGCCGGGAAACGGGCAGCCGATCTGATCCCGCTCGTACACCAAACGCCGCTCAGCCAGCTGGTCGTCAGCGCCACTCCGGATCGAGCCGCCGGCGCCGTGAGAGTCCGGGCGGAGACCGCCGCTTTCGGGCAAACCGGCGTGGATATGGCTGCGATGACGGCCGCTTCGGTTGCGGCGCTCACCGTGTACGACATGATTCGTGACATGGAACCGGGTGCCTTGGTTCGATCGGTCCGATTGCTGTCCCGCTCCAACGGCATCGAAGACGAGTGGCGAAGGCCCGGAGCTCCCGCTGAACCCGTTCGCCTGCAGAAGGGCTTCCGCGTCGCGGGCCGCATTGCGCCTTCACCGCAGCGTCCGGGTGGGACCTTTGGACCGCCTCCGCGCAAACGAACGCCCTAGTCGGGACCATCTCGCCTTGCGGGTGTCCAGTCGCTAGAGTTGGAAGGTCCCGCGAGCCTGAGGTTGTTGGCTTTGTCCCCCGAAGTCCTGCTGCCTGTCGTCGTCTTCTTCGCCATCGGCGTGCCGATCGTCGTCCTGTTGTGGCGCGTCTTCGTAGTGGGTGGTCAGATCCGGCGCGCGGCCCAAAACGGTCGAGCGGCCCTGGACATTGCCAGACGGGCAGACATGTCGATCTCCGAGCTGGCCGGTGTCGTCGATGAACTCCGCCACCGCAAGGCCGGTCCCGAGGCGATTGCCGACAGCCTCCGCGCCGCCGCCGACGCACTGAAGGGATATGAGCAGGAGGCAGAGACTATCGACAAGCGTTCGCCGCAGGCCGCCGTCGCCGGACTCAAGGGGGAGATCGAGCGTGCGGAGCGCGCGGTCGAACTGATAAGCCACGGCGCCGCGCTGATGGCAGATGCGTCATTGGACCGTGTCGGTGAGGGCGAGACATCCGTGAAACGCGGCTACCTGAACCTGCTGCACGCTCGGGAGGCCATCAAGGAACGTGCCCAGGTGATCGCCGATGCGGCAAGCGCGCCACGAGTTGCCAGCGCCAACGGGCGACTGGGCGGGCGGTAGGGGCTGGGCTCGGCCTGGGCGGGCTCGCTAGACTTCC
>DASVJA010000155.1:0-3056 GCA_036386115.1 Candidatus Limnocylindrales bacterium | reverse complement strand
CAAGGCCAGCGACCGGCTCGATGCCTGGGGGACGCCCGGTCTGCGGTTGGCCACGCAATCATGACAAATGCGAACCGGGGCGACACGGATCCAGGTTGCTGCATTGGGCCAGGCGTCCCGAGGTTGGGGGTCAGGAAGCGTGGCCGTCTCAGCCCGAATTTCACGCACGGCGCATTAGCGTTTGTCAGGAAGTCGCGCGCGGAACCGCACGCCCGGGCCCTGAGGGCGAGTTCGGCGGCCGACGACTCCGCCCCGCGTTGCTAGGGTTGGCATCTGTCATGAAGTCGCCGCTGCGCCCGCGTCTGGCCGCGCCCGCGTCTGGCCGCTACCTTAGCGTCGCAAGATCCGCTTCGATCGCACCGCGGGTTTCGGGATCGGGTACGAGCGCCAGTGTTACCCGGGCACGCTCGCGCCAGTGGCCCGCCTCGCCGTCGTTGGCGAGCGCGTGCGCGCGCGCCAACGCCTCGTACGCGGAGGCCTCGTCCCATGTCTGGCCGCCCCCAAATCCAACCAACAACTCGAGACATCGCAGGGCGTGCCAGATGGCCGGCTCGGATCGGCCGAGGACAGAATATGTGCGCGAGCAGAGCCACTCACCGCGGGCCAGATCGATCGGACTGCCGACTTTGCCCCAGTGATAACGCGAGGCGTGGGCCGCGTGCAGCAACTCATCATCCTGTTCGGGCCGGCGCTTCGGAAGGTCGAGCAGGCGCCAGACTTCGCTTTGGAGGCCGGCAGCAAGGCGGCGTTCCGTCTCGCGATCAAGGTTTGGCATTCGGGCGGGCATCATGGCGCCCTTTCTCGGTCGGGCTCGTTGGGCTTCGTCCGCTTCGGGAGTCTCGGCGCAGTGCTGAGAGGAACCGGCGATGCAGGCCCGTGTGGGCGATCATCAAGCCGGTTAGTGCAAGTTGGACGTCCCGGGCTCGGGAATGTGTTGCCAGGCCCCAAGTGTTTCGGTCCCGAGCGGGCTTCCCGGTCGCGACGCGCCTGCCCGACGCGCCCGCCCGACGCGCCCGCCCGACGCGCCCCGATCCGCCCTCGCGCCCACCGCCTGATACCATCGATCGCCATGAGCCCTGCCGATCGTTTCTACGTCACAACTGCGATTGCCTACGCGAACAACAAGCCCGGCCTGCACACCTTGTACGAGGTGATCGGGGCGGATGTGATTGCGCGCTGGCATCGGATGAAGGGCGATGACACGCGCTTCCTGACCGGCACGGACGAGCACTCGGTGAACATTGCCCAGAAGGCAGCGGAACTGGGCGAGACCACCAAGGACTTCGTCAACGACAAGGTCGCGCTCTTCCAAGCCGCCGAGGCGGCGCTGCTGATCAGCCCGGACCGGTTCATCCGCACTTCGGATCCGGATCACGTCAAGTCGGCCCAGGAGATGGTCCGGCGCGCCTACGCCAACGGCGACATCTACCTCGGCAAGTACGAGGGCTGGTATTGCCCGGCGGAGGGCTTCAAGGCCGGCTCGGACGTTGTCGAGACGCCCGAAGGCGCGAGCTGCCCGAACCACCCGACGATCAAGCTCGAATGGCTCTCCGAACCGAACTGGTTCTTTCGGCTGTCGGCTTACCAGGAGCGCCTCGAGAAGCACTTTGCCGACCACCCGGACTTCGCCCAGCCGGACTACCGGCGCAACGAGATGCTCGGCTTCATTCGCGGCGGCCTGGAAGATTTCTCGGTCAGCCGAATGGGCGCAACGTGGGGCATCCCGTTCCCGATCATGCCCGATGGTTCCAGCTCCCAGCGCCCGGACGGCACATGGGATCCGGCCGCCGGCACCATTTATGTCTGGTACGACGCGCTCATCAACTACGTCACCGGCGCCGGCTTCCCGGATGACGCGGAGGCGTTCGCGAAGTGGTGGCCGGCGGACCTTCACGTCATCGGCAAGGACATAGCCCGTTTTCACACGATCTACTGGCCGGCGATACTCTGGAGCGCCGGCATGGAAGCGCCGCGCCACGTCTGGATTCACGGTTTCTTGCTGGCTCAGGGCGAGCGGATGAGCAAGAGCCTGGGTAACTTCCTGGACCCTATCGATGTGGTCAACACGCTGGGGGCGGACGGCGCCCGGTATGTGACCCTGCGCGAGGTCGCCTTCGACAGAGACACCGATGTCAGCTGGGACTCTTTCGTGCGCCGCTACAACGCGGATCTGGCGAACGACTTTGGTAATCTCCTGAACCGGACGATATCGATGGGCAACCGCTATTTCGCGGGCGAGCGGCAGGCGGTTGGGCCGGTGGCCGGCATGGCGAACGGGTGGACTGATGTCCTCGCAAATTACCGCGAGAAGATGGAGGCGTGCCTGCTGAGCGACGCACTTTGCGCTCTGTGGGATTTCGTCGGGGCGGCGAACAGGCTGGTCGAGGCCGAGCAGCCGTGGACGCTGGCAAAGGCCATGAAGGCCGGCGATGCCGATGCGGAGACTCGGCTCAAGGCCGTCTTGGGCGATCTCGTAGAGGCCTGCCGGCTCGTGGCGCTGGCAGCCGCGCCGTTCATCCCCGGGGCGGCCGCGCGCGCGCTCGGCCAGCTCGGCTATGAATACCCATACGGCGCCGACGGCAACGGTGGACCTGCACTGCTCGACGAGCTGCGCTGGGGTGCTCACGCGGGCGAAAAGGGGCGGCTGGAGACGGCGGAGCCGCTCTTCCCGCGGCTGGAGATTGAGGCAGCGGCGACCACGCCGGCCGCCGGCTGAGTCGGCAACCCGCAATACCGATGCGCCTGATCGATAGCCACGCCCATCTCCAGGCGGACGCGTTTACGGCCGATCTGGACGATGTCCTCGCGCGGGCGCGGGCTGCGGGCGTCGAGCGGCTCCTGATCCCCGGTTGGGATGCCGGCTCATCCGCTGCAGCCGTGGAGCTGGCGGCAGCTCGCGGCCTGGATGCCGGAGTTGGGATTCATCCGCACGACGCCGCGAGTGCGACTGATGCCGAATGGAGCCGGGTCGTCGGTCTGGCCGCCGATCCGATCGTCGTCGGCATCGGCGAGACGGGACTGGATTTCGATCGAATGCACTCGTCCCGTGAAGCGCA
>DASVJA010000154.1:0-6875 GCA_036386115.1 Candidatus Limnocylindrales bacterium | reverse complement strand
GTTCGGCGAGGTCGTTGATGCGCCCGAGTCCGTCCAGCAGGCTGAACTCGGAGTGGAGGTGCAGGTGGACGAAATCGTTGGGCGCTACGGTCACGGGAGGTAGTCTAGCGGGCGATGGGTTCCGGGACCGAAGGTATCGATGCCGGGCGCTATCGAGAGCGTCGGTTCTTCGCCACCATCGCGACGGCTTCGGCATAGCCTCGAAAGCGCGGCCGAACGGTCGCCAGTTCGCCCAGGCCAACCCACCGTCGGCGATCGGCTCGAACCCCCTCGACGGGGTCGAAGAGGATGAGGATCTTCCGCATTCCGGACGCGGGAGGAGCACCGGACCACCAGCGCTCGAAGCCATCGGGACCGTCCGGGCAGACGGCCTCGAAGCTGGCCCGATGGGAACGCAGGGCCGTCATGGCCTCGGCCGACCAAAGGACGGCCAGCACGTGCGCCTCGCTCCGCCAGCGCTCCACACCGGAGCGGGCCGCCAGTTCGGCCCCGAGGTAGTTCCGCTTTGCGTTGAAGGCGCCGATTGCCTCCTGGATATCCGGCAAAGCTGTCTTGTTCTCTATGTGTAGCAGGACAGGCGGCTCCGGCGACCAGGCAACGAAGTCGGCCCGGCCCGCGAACTGGTAATGCTGATAGGGCTCGTCGAGGCCGACCCTAAATCCCAGGGGCCGGAAGCGCGCCACTTCCGCTTCGCCCATCGAGGCGTGGACCGGGTCCTTCGCGCTAGCCGAGGCCGATTCTCGGCGCCGCGCGTCGACGAGATTGAAGTCGGTCTTGAGGCCAAGCGCCGCTGCGAGCCGGACGTATGCGCCCAGCGATCCCTCACGCCCAGACTCGATGTCGTGGACGGTCGCCCGGCCGAGGCCGGCCATCTCGGCGAGGTCTCGCAGGGTGAGATGGCGGCGCCTGCGTTCCGCGGCGACTTGAAGGCCCAAGCCGATCGCCTGTCCAGCAACCTGCCGCTCGATTCGACTCGCGGCCTGCACCGAGCTCGCACTATCTCGCACTTGTCCGGCCTCACCGGACAACTCTGGTCTCATATGCACGGTTGGGACTTCTCAGTGGCATAGCTCAGGCGGATTCGAGGCTGAAGGCTAGCGCGCCACGCTCACCTGAGGCTTATCACCGTCTGAAACAGCGCAGGTTGGAACGCTGAGCCCCCGAGATCGTGCATTTCGACCGATTCCTGTCCGGTGCCACCGGACATCTGCGAGATGAGGGCGTGCTCGGCGCGGCCGGGCATGTGGCTGGCGACCCCTCACCCGACCGGCAGCCCCGCCCGCAACTCCCACGTCGTTCCGGCCGCGGTGTCGTGAATCTCGATCCCCGCCGCCAGAAGGCGATCGCGAATTGCGTCCGAGGCGGACCAGTCGCGAGCCTCGCGTGCGTGGACGCGTTGTTCCAGCAGGGCATCCACGAAGGGGCGGATGAGGTCGGCCGGGTCGCCGGCGCCCTCGGCGGCCATTTCTCCCAGGCAGACGATCGCCGAACGAAGCGCGGATCGGGCGTTGGCCAGTGCGTCGGATTGGTCCGTATCGTGCGACCAGGACTGGATGACTTCCTCCAGGCCGAGGATGGCGCGGACGGCGGCTGGGGCGTCGCACTCCGTCAGCGATGTGGCGAACGTGGCCTCGAGGCGAGCGACTTCCTCGCGCAGCGGCGAAGCAGGGACCGCGGCGGGCTCGCCACCGGTCGCACTCGCCGGCCCAGGTGCCGGCTCGATCGATCGGCGGGCCTCCCCGTGCGCCGCGGCCACCAACTCCGCAATCTTGACCCTGGTGCCCGCGGGGAACACCGTGCTTCGCCCGTCCTTGCGGACGGTCACCGTTCCGAGGCCCAGGACGGAGCCACTCCCCTCCTCCAGGTCCAGCACCAGCGCCGTGTGCCCATCCACGCCTAGGATGAAGATATCCGCCGGAAGCTCGGCCTCGAGCATCGCCAGCCGCCGCTCGCCCATATAGCAGAAGCGAGTGTCGTGACCACCGCCCTCGGCGTTGTCGTAATGGGGCACGACCGCCACCGGTAAGCCGAGCGGCGTCAGCAGGTCCAGGCCATCAAGCCAGTTCGGCGCTTCGCCGACCTTGTAGATCTCGTAGACCGGGATGGTGTAGCGGCCGAGGGTCAAGGCCGCGGCGCTGGCCATCGTCACCGCACCGCCTCCGGCAAGCTTCTCCGCCAGCAACCTCGGGATCTCCGAGCCACTCCATTGGCGCAGGGCGTAGGACGGGCTTCCCGGTCCGGTGAAGACAAGCCGAGCGTCGCGGATGCGGACCAACGCAGTCTCGCGCGTGAGCGCATCGGCATCGGCGGCCAGGAATGAGGCGACGCCGAACGGCGCTCCCACGCTCGCCTTGAAGTATTCGACAGCGCGCTCGGTAATCTCGGAGGCGTTTTCCTGGAAGCCGTACGGAGTGTCCAGGATGACAGCCGGCACCGGCTTGGGTCCCAGGCGATCCAGCACTGCCCTATGCACCTTAGCCATCGTGGGCGTTGTCTCGCCCGAACCCATGATCGTGACGATGCGAGGCAGTCCGGCCAAAGTTTTCATGCGGGAACGACCACCGCGAAGAGCCCGTCTCGGTCGGCCGACAAGATGGCCTCGGTCAGCTCGGCCGGATGCTGGGCGTGGATGTCGTGGTCGCCGGTAAACCAGGCAACTCTGGTTGGGACGCCGTTGGCGCTGGTCGCTGCCAGAGAGGCCTCGGCCCCAGCTCGCTTCGACTTGGTCCAGTCATTCTCGCCGCCATCAACCGGCACGATGAGGGCCGGGACTCGCAACGCCCGCCAGAGATAACTCGTTCTCTGGCCCCACATCGCCTGGAGAATAGCCTTGTGGTGTTCGCGCGAGAGCCACGGGGCAATCGTCCGATCCTGCCGGATCTCGAAGTTGGCGAGAGAGCCCTCGAAGCCCTCCTCCGGCCAGTCCGCATGGGCGGAGTGGAAGTAAGCCTCCACATCCGAGAGAGGCATCCCGACCAGCGGCGGCGGAGCCAGCCTTTCCCAGCAGACTTCCCACGTCGGGAAGGCGTCCTGCATCTCGGTGAGCCCGCCATCAACCAGGACGATTCCACGGGTCAGCTCTGGATACCGGACCGCGAAGTCCAGAACGACACCCGCGCCCCAGGATTGGCCCGCCAGGACGGGTCGCTCGAAACCCGGCCCGAGGGCAGCGATCAGTCCGGCCAGGTCCACGGCGATGGTCGCGAAGTCGTAACCAATCTCCGGCTTGTCCGAGCGACCGTGGCCGCGGAGGTCCACCGCAACCGCCGATCGGCCGGCCGCCGCCAGCCGCCGCCCGACGCCGTCCCAGAGACGGGCGTTTGAGGCCAGACCGTGAACGAGCAGAAACGGCGCGGCGGTCGCAGTTCCGGCGGCCGAGCTTCCATCGCCGCCCGACTCGGCGTCGCCGCCCGACTCGGCGCCCCAGCGCAAGACGCGCAGGGCAAGACCGTCGGCAATACGGACTCGTTCGTCAATCGCCTGAACCGGCTCGTCCATCTGACTCTCCTGCGCATCATGCTATGCCCGAGCGCAAGTCTGGCCGCCGCAGCCCCGCAGCGTGCGATCCGGACGTGTGGTCCCGTCGAATGAGCCCGCCGAATGAGCCCGCCGGTAGTCGCCGCGCGGCGGCACACGCTCACTCTTCGTACAATCGCCAGGACGCTCATCGCGCAAGGAGAAGATTCTGAACCGCTCCGCAAGTCCAAAGTCGATCGCCAGGATGCTCGCCATCACCTCCGCGGCCGCTTTGGTCGCCGGTTGCGGCATCTTCTCCACCGGGCCGACTCCATCCCCGGCGCCGACAGCGGACTCCTCGGCCGGGACCAGCATCTCCACGGCGACGGCCAAGCCGAGCAAGACGCCCAGCCTGGTCGGCTCCGTCACGCTGATAGCCCAGATCGGCGATCCGGCGGACTGGACCCCGGCCGGCGTAACGTGGCACGGCATTCAGGCCGGGGCGACGCAAGTCGGCGCGACGAGTTCCCTCATCACCTACACCTCCAACGCGGAGCTGCCGGCGGACATCGAGCGCGCCTCGACGGGAACTGGCGCGGTCGTGATCACGGTTGGCCCCGACCCAGACACCGCGGTCAGGGCCGCGGCGCTGGCACATCCCACGACTCAGTACTTCGAAATGGACGTGGTGGTTCCGTCAAGCGCCCCAGGCAACGTCCACGGTCTGGTGTTTGATGAGGCTGAGGCCGGATATCTGGGCGGATTTGTAGCCGCTTCCTTCTCAGCCGCGGGCCACGTCGGTTTCGTCGGCGACGTCAAGTCGGACGCTCGCTCAACCAACTACGCGGCCGGCTTCCAGGGCGGAGCGACGGAGGCTCGGACAGACGCCGAGACAACGCTCGCCTATGCCGGCAATCCCGACGCTCCGGCGGCCGGACGAACGGCGGCGAAGGGCCTCATCTCGGCCGGCAACGACGTCGTGATGGCTATGTCCGGCCTTTCCGGGATTGCCGCGCTGCGCCAGGCGTGCTCCGGAGAGGTCAAAGTCGTGGCCCTCGAGACGGACGCCTGGCACACGATCCCGGACATCGGGTCTTGCCTGATCACCAGCATCCTCAAGCGCTACGACAACGCCGCAAGCACCGCCATCCTGGCCGCCGCGTCGGGTTCGACGATGCCCCGACTGCTGATGAATGACGTTTCGAACGGCGGGATCGCGCTCGGCAGCTTCCACACCGACCTTCCGGCCGGCTTCCAGACCGGGCTGGACGCAGTCATGGCGACGCTACAGATCGGGCCGCCTCGCGCAACCGCAGCACCGCCGACTGCCCCTCCAAGCGCCAAACCAAGCGCCTCGAAGTGAGCGACCGCGGGCCGGCCGCCCCGCCTGTAACTCTCCTGGACGACGCAGGCATCATCGAACTTCTGAAGTCGGCCCGGCGTATCGCCGTCGTCGGCGCATCGTCCAGACCGGGCCGACCCTCCAACGGAGTGTTCCACTCGCTACTTCGGGCAGGTTATCAATGCGTGCCGGTGAACCCACGCGAGACGGAAGTTGCGGGCATCCCGGCCGTCGCCACCCTGGCGGAGGCCACGGTCGCGCTCGGCGGGGTCATCGACATCGTGGATGTATTCCGCCGACCCGAACTGACCGAAGAGATAGCCCGTGAGGCCGTCGCCGTCGGCGCCCGAGCGCTCTGGCTGCAACTCGGCGTGGTCAACTGGGAAGCGGCCCGCATCGCCGCGGACGGCGGGCTTGCCGTTGTGATGGACCGCTGCACGGCCATCGAGATACGTCGAGTCCCGAGGGGCTGACCAGAATCCGCCCGGAAACGTGCAACGCCGCCCCGAAGGACGGCGCTACACGTGCTGCCTGGAAGTTTTCTTTCTGAGGCCGCCATTGCGGGCGACAATCACATTCTTCCACTTCCGCGTGCCGTTGCAGCCGACCCATCCGTGCCAGGAGGCGGACTCACCTTTGGGTCAGGGGCGAGAGGTACGAGCGACGTAGACCGTGTCACGGGGAACGAGCTGCATCAAGCTTCCCTAATCCTCGGTGCTTCTCCGGCCGACAACTACCCAGTCGAGCAGTCGACCGACCCGGCATGGACGCCGCGTTGCCGCAGGGCCAGGAAGCCGGGTTTACATGTCTACTCGCATCAACACCAACATCGAGGCCCTGAACGCACAGCGCAACCTCAGCGTCACAGCCGGCAAGTACGCCAGCAGCGTCGAGAAGCTGTCCAGCGGTCTCCGCATCAACCGCGCCGCCGACGACGCGGCCGGCCTGGCCATCAGCGAAAAGCTGCAGGCCCAGGTCACAGGCCTCAACCAGGCCCAGAGAAACGCCCAGGACGGCGTCTCGATGGTCCAGACCGCAGAAGGCGCCCTGACCGAAGTCCACTCGATGCTTCAGCGCATCCGTGAGCTGGCCGTCGAAGCCGGTAACAGCACCTTAGGCCAGAGTGACGCCCAGAGCGTCAGCGCCGAGATCACCGCTCTCCAGGCCGAGATCACCCGCATCGGCAACACGACCAAGTTCAACGGCCAGAGCCTGCTCACGGGCAGCCTCTCGGTAGGGCAATCGGGCGGCAGCCTCTCGGCAGGCTATGCCGTCGCGGTCGGTACCGGCACCTCGGTCACCAACGTATCGGTCTCAGGAGCCCAGGCCTCCACGACATACACCCTCTCGAGCCTCTCGGCCGGCAAGATCACCCTCTCCGACGCCAGCGGGATCAGCCAGCAGCTGACCGTCGGGGCACTCGGAGCCAACGGCAGCGAGACACTCAACTTCAGCGTTCTGGGCGTCTCGATCACGGTTGCATCAGCCGCCGGCGACTCTGCCTCCAACATCGCCACAGGGCTGGCGGCGAGCGGTGGCGGCGGGCCGGTCGTGGTTGCGCTGGGCGGCACGCCCGGCGTCAACCTGCAGGAAGGCAGCACGATCGTCGGCAGGTCCAAGGCTCGAGTGGTTGCGGCAGGTGGTGTCAGCTACCACCCAGGGCTGGGGCTCGACAATACGATAGACACCCCTTTGGAAGCGTACAGCGCGTCCGTCGCGGTGGCCCGAGGGACCTTGACCCTGAGCGTGGATTCGAGTGGCCATATCACGACGAACTCGCTGGGGGGCCGAACATACTCCGGTGACCTGACGGAGATAGCTGGCTTCCACGGGCTCCAGCTCACGAGCGACGACGGCGCAGGTGAGATCGGCCTTACGTACTGGGCCGGTTCCAGCCTTGAGCAGACGGCGGCTGACATGAACGGTGCTTCTTTCACCTTCGTCGCGGACCCATCCGGTGAGGGGGCTACCGTCTCCAACCTGGCGGTAACCCAGTCGGCTGTTGCCGGCACCTACACATTCAGCTCGTCCGGAAATGCGTCGCTCAGCCTCACCGGGCCGGGCGGCATCACAGAAG